>JAQXZJ010000055.1 GCA_029227155.1 Erysipelotrichaceae bacterium | reverse complement strand
GAGCCATATCATAAGTAGGAGGATTTATTCAATATCAATTTAATGTCGATACTGATATCGAGCAATTTGATTCCTTTGTTCAAGAACATCCATTAGCATCGATTTTGCAAGGAAGCAAATGGTCAAAGGTTAAGGATAACTGGGGACATTTGTTTACCAGTGTACAGGAAAATGGTGTGATTGTCGCAAGTGCAATGGTCTTGGTCAAAGAATTGCCTTTGGGATATCGATTATACTATATTCCTCGTGGACCATTAATGGATTATCAGAATGAGGAGTTGGTTTCTTTTTATTTTCAGTCATTAAAGGCTTATGGGAAAAAACAAAAAGCTATCTGTATTAAATTTGACCCACTGGTTATCTATGATTCTTTCTTATTAAAAGAACATACACAAACCAAAACGGATGAGCATCCAGTATGTGAGTATTTGAAAAAAATAGGGGCTTATCACTATGGATATAACATGGATATGTATGAAGTCACGCAACCACGTACTCAAGCTGTTTTCTATTATCATGAAGGATGGAGAGAACATCCAAGTACGAACCTTAAAAAGAATTTACAACGAGCTAAAAATAAAGGAGTACAAATCAAGCAAGTAAAAGAAGAAGGTTTAGCGATCTTTGCGGATCTATTAAAGAAAACAGGAGACCGTAAAGGAGTTGCTTTACGAAATGAGGCTTACTTTAAAAAATTATTAGATACATATCAAGATGATTGTGCCATTTTCTTGACGTATATCAATCAAAAGGAACTGTTAGCACAAGCAAAAGAGGAATTGCAAAGAATTCAAGATGATTTGATTGCGAATCCAAAATCAGAAAAGAAAATGGTTCCGATCCGACAAAAGATTCTAGGATTAGAAAATGAAATTAAAAGACTGGAGGAAAATATTCCAATTGATGGAGATATTGCTTATATCTCTGGTTCTTTGATTTGTAAAGATAAACATACTTCTGAACTGTTATATGCAGGAATGGATGAAAAATATAACAAATATTATGGAAGCTATGTATCATATTTGCGAGCAATTGAATGGGCAGAAGAACAAGGATGCTCAAAATGTAATTTTGGTGGAGTACAAGGAACATTGGATGATGGATTAACAACATTCAAGGAAACATTTTTACCAGTATTTGAAGAATACTTAGGGGAATTTGACCTGCCGATTCTTCCTTTAACCTATCAACTATTCCAAAAAGCGTTACCTTATGCTCGAAAATTGATTAAATCTATAGGAAAAAGAGGGAAACAATCATGATGGAACAATGGAGAACTTGGTTATCTAGTTTGGATGGCTTGTTTGTTCAAGATGCTTTATCCTCCATCCTAGCGATTCTTTTCATGCTAGTTGTAACAGCGATTATTTCTGCATTTGTGCGTTCATTGTTGAAGCGTTCGTTAAAAACAACGAATAAAGAGATTATTATCAAGATTACCAGAATTGTAATTTGGTGTATTGGAATCCTTTTAGCAACAAGACAGATCAAAGGACTAGAAGATTTAGCAGTTTTCTTATTTTCTAGTTCCGGTGTTATCGTTGTGGTATTTGGGTTAGCTGCCCAAGATGCTATTGGAAATGTAATCAGTGGCGTATTTATTGCTTGGAACAAACCATTTGAGGTTGGAGATTATGTTCGCTGTGTAGACAATAATGCAGAAGGATTTGTAGAACGAATCGAATTAAGACATACGGTACTACGAACGTTTGAAAATCACAATTACATTGTGCCAAATCAGACGATGAATTCCTCAGTAATTGAAAACTATACCAAAGGAGATACTCAATGCGTCTTTTTGGATATTGGTATCAGTTATGACAGTGATATTGATCAAGCTATTTCATTGATTAAAGAAATTGTTCAACAACATCCATATTTCTACGATCATCGAACGGCATCAGAAAAGAAAAATGACGCAGATGCTGTAACGGTACGGGTACAGGAACTAGGAGAATATGCGATTTGTTTACGTACCATTTTATGGATACGTAAATTTGAACAAAAATCACAGTATTTATCTGATATTCGGAAGGCTGTAAAACAGAAATTTGATGAGGTAGGAATCGAAATTCCATATCCTTATCAGAATCAAATTCTGATTACTAAAAAATAAATTATGTTTTTATGTAAGCGTTATCTTTTTCGTGTTGTAAATTAAATAAAAATGAGATAGAATAATAATGAAATTAGACGGAGGTTTATTATGAAAGAAATTACAGTTTTAGTGGTAGATCCAGTTGGATTACATGCACGTCCTGCAACAATCGCAGTTAACGCAGCTAGCAAATGCAAGAGTGACGTTAACATTTCTTACAAAGGACGTTCAGTAAACATGAAATCAATCATGGGAGTTATGTCATTAGGAATCCCTACACAATCTGAAATCGTTATCAGTTGTGAAGGTGAAGACGAAGATGTTGCAATTGCTTCTATCGAAGACGTTCTACGTAGTTACAAAGTAATCGCATAGGTTTGAACGAAGAGGAAGATGGAAACATCTTCCTTTTTTTAAAAGAAAGGAAATATTATGATTGAAACAAAATATCAACATTGGCTCAATTTTGAAGGATTAGACCCAGAATTGAAAGAAGAACTACTACATATGAGTGAATCAGATAAAAATGATGCATTCTATACAAATGTTGAATTTGGTACCGCTGGTATGCGTGGAGTATTAGGTGCTGGTACTAATCGTTTGAACATTTATACTATTCGTAAAGCAAATTTAGGATTTGCGAAATACATTGTAGATCATGGAACAGAGGCAATGGAACGTGGAGTAGCAATTGCTTATGATAATCGTTTTATGTCAAAAGAATTCGCTATGGAATCTGCACGTTTACTAGCAATGTATAATATTAAGAGTTATGTATTCACATCATTACGTCCAACACCAGAATTATCTTATGCTGTACGTCATTTACATTGTTTTGGTGGTATCGTTATTACTGCTTCTCATAATCCAAAAGAATATAATGGATATAAACTATATGATGAAAATGGTTGTCAGTTAGTTCCTCATTTAGTAAAAGGTGTCATTGATCATGTCAATGAAGTAGAAGATGAATTACGTATTGATGTTACATTAACAAAAGAACAAGAATCTTTGATTCATATGATTGATGTAGAAGTAGATGCTCCTTATTTGGATGAAGTCATGACGATTCAATTGCATCCAGAATTACCAAAAGATAATTTTAGAATGGTATTTACTCCTCAACATGGTACAGCAAATGAATCTATTCATGAACTATTCAAACGGGTAGGTTATGATGTTGTTTATGTAGAAGAACAATGTAATCCAGATCCTGCATTCTCAAATACATTGTCTCCAAACCCTGAGGAACCAAAAGCATATGAACTTGCGATTGATTATGCAAGAAGAGTTGATGCAGATATCGTTTTAACAACAGACCCGGATGCTGACCGTTTGGGTGTTGCTGTTAAACAAGATGGAGAATATCAATTAATGACAGGTAACCAATCTGCTGCTGTTCTTTTGGAATATGTTTTCTCACAAAGAAAAGAACTTGGTTTAATGCCTGAACATCCTGTTATGTTTAATACGGTTGTTACCTCTGATTTAGGGGAAGCAATTGCGACTTATTATGGAGTAGAAACTGAAAAGACATTAACCGGATTTAAGTTCATTGGTGATAAAGTAGCAAAATACGAAAAGACCAATGAAAAAGAATTTGTCTTTGGATATGAAGAAAGCTATGGTTGCTTAGTAAAACCATTTGTACGAGATAAAGATGCAATGCAAGCTTGCATG
This sequence comes from Erysipelotrichaceae bacterium, assembly GCA_029227155.1. Taxonomy (GTDB): domain Bacteria; phylum Bacillota_I; class Bacilli_A; order Erysipelotrichales; family Erysipelotrichaceae; genus RGIG4607. The sequence continues at coordinate 30,675 of JAQXZJ010000055.1, read as the reverse complement.
ATGTTGGCTGAATGTGCAAACTATTACAAGAAACAAGGAAAAACATTAATTGATGTATTACATGATTTATATGCTCGTCATGGATGGTATTTAGAAACTCAGAAATCAATTGTCTTTAAGGGTAGTGAAGGTGCTGCCAATATGAAGGCAATGTTACAACGCTTACGTGATCATATTCCTAGTCATATCGGTGCATATGCAGTTGTGAAGTATGAAGACTATGGTACTCAAAAAGTGTTGGTAAATGGTATGATGAGTGATCTAGAAGGATTCCCAACTTCTGAAGTATTGAAATACTATTTAGAAGATGGCTCTTGGATTGCAATTCGTCCAAGTGGTACAGAACCAAAATGTAAGTTCTACTATTGCATTAAGGGTGCTTCTAGTGACGATGTTCATGCGAAGATTGAAACCTTATATGCAGCAATTGATGAGTTAATCAAATAAAGCGATTGGTCAAAAAACCAACCGCTTTTTTCATTATCTTGAAGGTGGAAATTTTATGCAAAATATATTACACTAATAATAACTAAATAATGGAGGTTAGCTATATGAATTATGATCTAATCAACTCTTTTTTTTCAGGACATTGTATAGATGCGTATCAATTATTTGGAGCACATCTAGAAGAAACAGGGGTTCGTTTTACGGTTTATGCTCCGAATGCTAAAAATGTTCAGGTTGCAGGTGACTTCAATGGATGGAATGGAAATTGTGGTTGGATGGAAAAAGTAGACTATCGTGGTGTATGGTCAACATTAATTCCAGAAGCAAAAGAATTCCAAGTATATAAATATCGCATAGAAACAGGGAATGGTTGGGTAGAAAAAGCAGACCCTTATGCAACATACAGTGAATTGCGCCCTAAATGGGGAAGTATTATCGTAAATACCGCAAATTATCAATGGACGGATAAAGAATGGACTGAACAAAGAACCAAAAACTATGATCGTCCTGTTAGTATTTATGAAGTTCATGCTGGAGGATGGAAACGGGATGTATTAGGAAACTGGTATACCTATCAGAAGTTAGAAGAAGAATTGATTCCTTATGTAAAGGAACATGGTTTTACTCATATAGAGATGATGCCTTTAAGTGCACATCCATTTGATGGTTCTTGGGGTTATCAGATTTTTGGTTTTTATAGTTTAACATCACGATATGGAACAGTTTATGATTTCCAACATTTTGTGGATGCTTGTCATAATGCAGGAATTGGGGTCATTATGGATTTTGTACCTGTTCATTTTGCTAGTGATGCTTATGGATTAGTAAACTTTGATGGTTCTCATGTATATGAATATCCAAATGATGCCGATGCTCATAGTGAATGGGGAAGTTATAATTTTGACTTATGGAAAGAAACAACACGAAGTTTCTTAATGTCTTGTGCTTCTTTCTGGGTAGATCGTTATCATGTTGATGGATTACGGATGGACGCAATCAGTAATATTATTTACTGGCAAGGAAATAAGAACCGTGGAGAAAACCAAGGTGCTTTAGATTTCGTTCGTAGAATGAACTATAATTTGTCGAAAAAGTATCCATTTGTGATGTTAATTGCTGAAGATTCGAGCGATTATCCAAAAGTTACGCATTCTACTCTTGACATGGGACTCGGTTTCGACTATAAATGGGACTTGGGATGGATGAATGACACGTTAAAATATTACAAACGTGATCCGATCTATCGGAAATACCATCACAATGATTTAACCTTCTCAATGGCATATTTCTATTCTGAAAGATTCTTATTGCCATTATCTCACGATGAAGTGGTACATGGTAAACTTAGTATCATCAATAAAATGTGGGGTAGTTACGAACAAAAGTTTGCTCAATGCAAAAATTTGTTTACATATATGATGACCCATCCTGGTAAGAAATTGAATTTTATGGGAAATGAATTTGGTCATTTTAGGGAATTTGATGAGCAGAAGGAACTTGACTGGTTCTTATTAAAATATCCAGCTCATGGTGCATTTGAACGTTCTGTTGTTGATTTGATGAAGATCTATCAATATAACAGTGCATTCTACAAATATGATTATGACTATCGCGGTTTCCAATGGATTGATGCTGATAATGGAAATCAGAGCGTATATTCATATTATCGGGAAGATGAAAATGGATGCTTTGTAGTTGTCTTGAATATGACACCTGCTTCATATGAAACATTTACGATTGGGGTTCCATATGCAGGAGAATATGTGGAAATGTACAATACAGAGAAAGATATCTATAATGGTTGCAATATGTGTAACTTTAAACCAATCAAGAGCGTTAAACAGCAATTTAAACAATTTGAGAATAGTTTAGTTTTACGGTTGGCTCCATTTGCTGGTATTATCTTTGAATGTAAGAAGAAAAAGACAAGAAAAACTACGAAGAAAAAAGTAGATAGTGAAAAGGTTGAGAAGAAAGTTGTGAAGAAAACGACGAAATCAACGAAAAAAGAGGCGAAAGCTAATAAGTAACTGAAAGGGGAATTTATGTTTACTAATAAAGAAGAATTTATTACTGACTATACACAACGAATGGTCGAAACTTATGGTCGTTCGGTGGAAGCGTCTCATGCGACAGAGCGTTTCCTTGTGTTAGGAGAGATGATTCGTGACTATGCGAGTGTGAATTGGAAACATACAAAAGAAATGGTTGCGAAGCATCAAAACCGTCAGATGTTCTATTTTTCAATGGAATTTTTGATTGGGCGTCTTTTAACGAATAATCTAATGAATTTAGGAATCTATGATATCGTGAAGGAAGGACTTCAAGATATGAATATTGACCTAAATGAATTAGAAGAAATGGAAAGTGATGCTGGTTTAGGGAATGGTGGTTTAGGTCGTTTAGCTGCTTGTTTCTTAGATTCATTATCTTCTTTAGGACTTCCAGGTGGTGGAAACTGTATTCGTTACCAATATGGACTATTTAAACAAAAAATTGTAAATGGTCGTCAAGTAGAAGTTCCTGATTTGTGGTTAAAATACGGAAATCCATGGGAAATTCGGAAACCAAAACATGCGGTTGATGTAAAATTCTGGGGACGTATTGAAATGTCTCGTCGAGCAGACGGACATATGCAAGTTCGTCATGTGGATGCAGAAACTGTAAGAGCAGTGCCTTACGATATGCCAATTGTTGGACATGGTACAAAGGTAACCAATTCTTTGCGTTTATGGAGTGCAGAAGCGGCAGAAGACATTGATGAAAAGGATTTTAAACAATATATTCAAGAAGTGAATGAAATTTGTCAGAACGTTTATCCAGATGATTCTACGGAACATGGAAAATTCTTACGTTTAAAACAAGAATACTTCTTTGTATCTGCAGGAATTCAAGCAATTATAAAATCACATTTACGTGTTTATCCTAGCTTAGATAACTTCCATGAAAAAGTATGTATTCAAATGAATGATACCCATCCAATTCTAGTGATTCCAGAAATGATGAGAATTCTATTAGATGAATATGATTATTCATGGGAAGATGCTTGGTACATTGTAACTCATACAGTAGCTTATACGAATCACACTGTTATGCAAGAAGCATTGGAACGTTGGCCTATTGCAAATGTACAGAAATTATTGCCAAGAATTTATATGTTGATTGAAGAAATCAATGCGCGTTTTGTTCGGGAAGTAAATGAGAAATATCATGATTCTAACTTGGCAAATCGGGTAGCGATTTTGCGTGAAGGACAAGTTCACATGGCTAATTTAGGGATTGTTGCAGCATATTCTGTAAATGGAGTAGCAGCATTACATACAGAAATCTTGAAAAATGATGTTATGAAGGATTTCTATCAGATTTTCCCTGAAAAATTCAACAATAAGACCAACGGTGTTACACACCGTCGTTGGTTGGTATATTCTAATCCACAATTACGTGAATTGTTAAATGAAACAATTGGAGATTCATACATCAATCATCCAGAAGATTTAGAACGGTTGATTGCCCATGTGGATGATCGTGAATTACAAGAAAAGTTCTTCCAAGTGAAGAAACAAAGAAAAGAAATCTTAGCTGCTTATATTAAGAAAACGTTAGATATTGATGTGGATACCAACTCAATTTTTGATGTGCAAGCGAAACGGTTACATGCATATAAACGTCAATTATTGAATGTGATGCATATTATTTACTTGTATCAACAAATCAAATCTAATCCAGACTTTACGATGCATCCAAGAACATTCTTCTTTGCAGCAAAAGCAGCTCCAGCTTATGTATTTGCTAAATCTGTCATTCAATTGATTCATGCAGTGGCTGCGAAAGTGAATAATGACCCTCAAGTGAATCGTTTCATGAAGGTAGTATTTATTCCTAACTACAGTGTAAGTGTTGCAGAAATCTTGATGAATGCGGCTGATGTTTCCGAACAAATTTCTACAGCTGGTAAAGAAGCAAGTGGTACTGGTAACATGAAGTTTATGTTAAATGGTGCAATTACACTTGGTACTTACGATGGAGCAAATGTTGAAATTCATGGTTTGGTTGGTGAAGAAAACGATGTGATCTTTGGATTACGAGTAGAAGATATTCAAGCATTAAGAAAAGAAGGCTATAATGCTTGGACTTATTACACTTGTGATTGCCGGATTCAAGATGTTCTAAACTCTTTAATTGATGGTACTTGGCATGAAGATCCATTGACATTTAAAATCATTTATGATGAATTATTGTATCGTAATGATGAATATATGTTATTGGCTGATTTTGATGCTTATGTAACAGCACAACAAAGAATTGAAGCGAAGTATAGAAATCGTGAAGAATGGTTAAGAAGCTGTTTATACAACATTGGTAAAGCAGGTTTCTTCTCTACCGATCGTACTATTCAAAACTATTGTGATGATATCTGGCATTTGGAACCAATTGAATTTGAATAAGATAAAAAAGGACATACGTCAAAGGAAAGACGATGTCCTTTTTTGGTGCAATAAAAAACCATTTAAGATAAAAATTGTAAGAATTAATGGTACATGATTCAAAGAATATTGTAAGAAATAAAAAGAAATGTTAATATATAATCACTCGATTAGTTGAACGAGTGAAAGAAGGCTACAAATGGCTGTATTTAATGAAGAAGCACATCAGACTCGAAAAGAAGAACTTATGAGAAAGTGCTACGAATGTTTTGCGGAAAATGGTCTGAAAAATATAGGTATCAGAGCACTCGGTAAATATTGTGGATGTAATTCTGCGACACTTTATTTATATTTTAAAGATTTAGACGATTTAATCGTTCAATCAACAGAGTATTGTATGAGTAAAGTTGAAGATGACTTTATGGAAAAAGCACCAAAAACGGTTAATGATATAGAACCGTTTATCAATGAAATACCATATTGGACAGCAAAACAACATGGCCCTAAATATAGGTTAATGTATCAAGTGTATACAGATCCAAAATATCGGGAATATGGCAAATTATTCTTTGAAGGAGTAAATAGAAGATATATAGAATATGCGAAACTGTTAGAAAAGAACATCGGAATACCTTATGAGGAAATAACATCACTTATCTTCATACTCATTCGTGCAAGTGTTCATTATGCTTTATTCGAGGATGAATTTTATTTACAAGCACAATTAAAAGTATTAAAGGGAATTATACCGATGTTTTTAAAAAAATATAGTCAGTAATAGGGGGAGTAAAAATGAAAAAGAATTTAAAATGGATTATAGTAGGTTTGATAGTATTAGCATTGTGTACATGTTGTGCATTGTCAAATAAACGCGCAAATCCTAACACATTAATTGTAGAAGATGGAGTCATTAAATATTCTAATAATGGTAAATTGGTGGATGTTATATCTTTAGAAGATTTATTGACTGCAAAGAATAATCTTTCGACGATTGAGAACAAGGAAGTAGAGTTTTTTGTAGAAGATGGATATATCGTTTGGAATTATGTTGGAGAAACATCCATGCATAAATTGATTGCAATGGAAACTTTAGTTGGTAAACAAGGAGCAACCGGAGCAACAGGTCCACAAGGAGCAAAAGGAGAAGCTGGTGAGGATGGAACCAATGCCTATATTTGGGTAAAATATTTGGATAATGCACCAGAGGTGTCTAGCGATAGTGATTTAAAAGATACAGCTAGTAGTTATATGGGAATTTATTATGGTTCTTTACAAGATGCACCAACGGATATCGTAAGTTATGAATGGTTCAATATAAAAGGTGAAAAAGGTGAAACTGGCGCAACAGGTCCACAAGGAGCAAAAGGGGAAGCTGGTGTCGATGGAACCAATGCCTATATTTGGATCAAGTATTTGGATAATGCACCAGAGGTGTCAAGTGATAGTGATTTAAAAGATGTAGCTAGTAGTTATATGGGTGTATATTATGGAACTTTAGCAAATGCACCAACGGATATCGCAAGTTATCAATGGTACAATATCAAAGGTGAAAAAGGAGATACTGGAGCAACTGGAGCAACCGGTGCAACAGGTCCACAAGGCCCACAGGGAACAAAAGGGGAAAAAGGAGACACTGGAGCAACAGGCGCAACAGGTCCACAAGGCCCACAAGGAGCAAAAGGAGATAAAGGAGACACTGGAGCAACCGGTGCAACAGGTCCTCAGGGTCCTCAAGGAGAAAAGGGAGATTCATATTTAGATAGTGTTGCTATTGTTTCATGTTCTAATTCAAATTCAATGTTGGTTACTTCTTGTGAATTGAAATATAAAGGAGATAATATCGATGTTTCTTTAGCGGGAAATCATGTTTTTTTAAATCCGGATGCGAACCATGCAATTGAAATAGATGGAAATGTTTATTTTAAAACTACCAGTGGTACTAGATTTAAATTAGGTTTTAGTTATGGCAATTACGGCACCCAATATATTTTTGACAAAACCTTATCAAGTAATGAGACAGAGTATTATGGACGCTTTTATGATATATATGATAATCTAACTGGGGAAAATAAGAAATTAATTGGTCCTATTAATGTAAATTATTCTCCTAATACCGGAATTGAATTTCCATATCATTATGAATATACACTTAAAGTATACAAAAAATAATAAAAAGCTAATCTAAGTTACTTCAGTATGAATTAAAAACATAGGGAATTGTATCGATATAACAATTCCCTTTTATTATGCACACAAGTAAAATAAGGTGAATTTAGATTTGATTGAAGATTAAAAATAATAAATTGAATCATAATAGAAAAGAAGATGTAATCTTTTAATTGTGAAAAAAAGAGAATCATTGACACATTTTTTTGAAAATATGTATAATAGGAATACGAATCGTCATGGAGGGGAATTTTTATGCGGAAAGATGAAATCATGGAGGCCTATTTAGATCGATATGATTTAATTGTGGTATACATTCATGAACAGTTTTATCAGGGGAAATCTGAAACCTTTCGCCTACGGGATGAAGACGGGAACATCCAAACACTAGCAATCTTAAGCAATGAACGTTCTAGTAGAGCTTATAATAAATATAAATTAGTTGCACCAAAGAATATTGTGATTGGTAAGGAATATACGGTTACGATTGATTATGCGTTACAGTGTCCTTTGCGTTTTGGATATGTGGTACGTACGGAAGAATTTGATCAACAGTTTTATTATGATGGCAATGATTTAGGGGCGACTTATTCTTCTGAAAGCACATCCTTTGCTGTATGGGCTCCAACAGCTACTGCCATGAAGGTGGAATTGCAAAAAGAGAATCAGATGTTGACGGTAGCGATGAAACGTACGGATAAGGGTGTCTATCGTGCAACAGTAAATGGCGATTTTGATGGTGCAAGTTATGTTTATTTAGCAAAAGTTAATGGCCAATGGGTTCAGGCGGTAGATCCTTATGCAAAAAGTTGTAATGCCAATAAAGAAAGAGGATTTGTTATTAATCCAAAACGAACCGAAATGGATATGCATACAGAACAATTGCCTAAGGTAGAATCGTATACCGATTGTATTATTTATGAAACGCATGTTCGTGATTTTACCAAACAGCTTCCTCATCCATGGGCTGGTAAATATCTTGGTTTAACTTTAGAAGGGTTAAAAACACCAATTGGGAAACCAGCAGGATTAGATTATCTAAAAACGTTGGGAATCACGCATTTACAATTACAACCTGTCAATGATTTTACGAGTGTTGATGAATATAATGTGAATGCTTATTACAACTGGGGATATGATCCGGGTCATTATAATTGCCCAGAGGGTAGTTATGCGACGGATCCTAATGATCCTTATAGCCGAGTAAATGAATTAAAACAAGTGATTGCGAAACTTCATGAAAATAAGATTCGAGTGATTCTGGATGTAGTGTATAACCACATGCAAAGTCAGATGAATTCAGATTTTGAAAAGTTAGTACCAAATTATTATTTCCGTTTATCAGATAGTGGAGCACCTTCTAATGGTTCTTTCTGTGGGAATGATTTTGATTCTACACGTTTAATGTCTCGTAAATTTATCGTGGATTCCATTTCAATGTGGATGAAGGACTATAGCGTTGATGGATTCCGGTTTGATTTGATGGGAATCCTTGATATAGAAACGATGAATGCGATTAAAGATATAGCAATGAGAATTAATCCAAATGTCTTTTTACATGGTGAAGGTTGGAATATGCCAACGATTTTGCCAGATGAGAAGAAGGCAACACTACATAATCAGGATAAATTAGACCATATTGGGCAGTTTAATGATTTCTTCCGGGAACATGTGAAAGGAAAATCAAATGAGCATGAAGTCATGGTTAAAGGCTTTTGTACAGGAGATACCAGTTATATTTATGCAATTCCAGCATGTCTAAGTGGTTGCGTTCTAAAACGGGATGGATATGTAACACTGTTTGATAGTCCCAATAAATCAACCAATTATGTAGAATGTCATGACAATGGTACCGTTTGGGATAAGATGAAAGTGTGCTGTACGGGTGAAGATAATGCAACAAGAATACAGCGTCAGAAGATGATGTTGGCATTGGTTCTTTTGTCTCAGGGGGTTCCTTTCATTCATAGTGGGCAAGAGTTCTGTCGTACGAAAAATGGAGTTCAAAACTCTTATGCATCTAGTGATTTGATTAATCGCTTGGATTGGGATCGTAAAGATAAATATGAACAAGTTGTAGATTATACGATGGATATGATCCAACTAAGAAAACGCTTATCAGCATTGCGTATGAGAACGGCTGCAGAAATTGAACAACATGCGAAATTCGAGCTGGAGGAACAGAAACTGTTAGTCTATCGTTTAGTGGATATTAAGCAATATGATGGGTATGAAGAATTGATGATTATGATCAATCCAACGACTCAAATATTGTCTCGAGAATTGAAAAAATCATATCAGATATTAGCCAATGATGATGGATTGGTTCATGATCAAACATTGACTGATCAAATTCAAATAGAACCATTAAGCGTGGTCGTATTAGCTAGATAGTCATTACTTAAAGTAGTGACTTTTTAAATACTTAAAAATAAAATCATAATGTTATAACATATTGTTGACATTCTCAAAAATATGTGTAAACTAGAGGCTGTAGGAGGTTGGGATGATGAAGTTAATCGCGAAACCTGGAGAACGACCTTTGTGGAGTCAACTGTATGATATCCTTTGTGAACGGATTGATGCTGGTGTTTATCCTATTAATGGAATGTTACCGGCAGAAAAGGATCTTATGAATGAGTTTGAAGTATCACGTATTGTGGTAAGGCAAGCAATGGATAAGTTGATGATGGATGGTCGGGTGCAACGTACACGTGGTAAAGGAACAATCGTGTTAGAACCCGTTGAAAAGCTATCTACCAGTTTTGTTTCTTCGATTCATGGTTTGACTGAGAGCAAGAATTACAAGAATCGTCGGGTGATTTCTTTTGAAAAGAAGATGGCGCCAGAAGAAGTCTATGATTATTGGAATTTGGAACCTCAGCCAATTTACTGCCTTGTTCGCTGTACGTATTTAAAACAAAAAGTAGTGAATCGTTTTGAAACGTATTTGCATCCAAGTGTACCGTTATCTCAGTTGTCAGAAGTTTCTGATTCGTTATATGAAGCTTTAAAGGATCGAAACTATGAAGTGACACAGATTACGGATACCATCACTGCTGGTTTGATTCGACCTGAGGATCAAGAATACTTTGGCTTGGATGAAATCTGTGCTGTGGTATATCGAACACGAATCAGTTATCATCAAGACCAACCGATTGAGTATACTTATTCTACCTATTTGGCAGAAGGGTATCAGTTAACGATTGAGAATGGATGATAGACCTACGTTTGATTCATTAACATGGGAATACAGTGACCTGAAGTTCGTCATCTGATATTCAAATGTTGAATCTGCATGGATGAAACATTCTCTGGCAATGATTCAAGTAATCTGGATATTATTTGCATCAACAACAAAAGAAATTTATGAACCATAGGAAAGGAAACAAGATGAAATATTTACAAGGAACAGCAAACTATGTAAAACAACCAACTGTAAAAGTACCAAATGTTACAACAAATGATGTATGGGTAGGTTATGAAGCGATTGCTAATCAATTACGTGCTTACCAAGGGAAAATCGTTGTTGTAGATACTTATCCTGGTGTACGTGATGAAGAAATTCTTCCTGTATTAAAAGAAGCGTTACAACCAAGCTTAGTAATTGAAACCATTGATTTATTCTATGAAAAAGATGAATTAACACGTAGAATGCAAAGCCATCTAACAGATGACAGAGTATTCGGAATTATGTACTATGGAAAAGTACAAGATTTCATGGATGCTGAAAAAGTTGCTAGTGCAAAAGAAGCAGTAGAAAAAGCAAATGGAACAGTATTGATCTATGGTTTTGCGGCTCAATTAGTTCATGCAGGTGATGTATTAGTTTATGCTGATTTAGCTCGTTGGGAAATTCAACAACGTTATCGTAGCCAAGAAATGGGTAACTACAAATGTGATAACTATAAAGAAGATACCTTACGCAAATATAAACGTGCATTCTTTATTGAATGGAGAATTGCAGATAAACACAAACGTGGTTTATTTGATTCCATCGATTTCTTATTAGATACGAATCAAAAAGATCATCCAAAGATGATTACTGGTGATGCATTTAGAACAGCATTACATCATACAGTAGAAGGCCCATTCCGTACGACTCCATACTTTGATCCAGGTGTCTGGGGTGGACAATGGATGAAAGAAGTTTGTGGCTTAGATGCTGATAAAGAAAACTATGCATGGAGCTTTGATGGAGTTCCTGAAGAAAACAGTTTATTATTAGATGTAGCTGGTGAAATTATCGAAATTCCTTCTATCGATGTTGTTTTCTATGAAGCTAAGAAATTATTAGGAGAAAAAGTATTTGCTCGTTTTGGCGCAGAATTCCCAATTCGTTTCGACTTCTTGGATACCATGGAAGGACAAAGCTTGTCATTACAAGTTCATCCAAACCGTGATTATATTCAACAATTATGTGGTATGCCATATACACAAGATGAAAGTTACTACATTTTGGATGCGAAAGAAGACGCAAGTGTATATCTAGGAATCAAAGAAGGAGTTAATCCAGAAGAAATGATTCAAGCATTGGCTGATGGTCAAAAGGGTGTTTCTTTCCCTGCTGAAAAATTTGTCAATCGTTTCCCTGCTAAGAAACATGATCATTTCTTAATTCCTGCAGGTACAGTACACTGTTCAGCACCTGGATGTATGGTACTTGAAATCAGTGCTACACCTTATATCTTTACTTTCAAATTGTGGGACTGGGATCGTTTAGGAATGGATGGTTTACCTCGTCCAATTCACTTGGAACATGGTAAACACAACATTCGTTTCGATCGTACAACAGAATGGGTAAAAGAACATTTAGTAAATGATTTCAAAGTGATTCAACAAGATGAAACAATGTTAGAAGAACATACAGGTTTACATGAATTAGAATTCATTGAAACACGTCGTTTTACAACAAAATCTCAAGTAACATTACACACAAAAGAAAGTGTTAACGTTTGTAACTTAGTTGATGGTAGAGCAGCAATCGTAGAAAGTCCTACGAATGCATTTGAACCATACGAAGTTCACTATGCTGAAACATTCATTATTCCAGAACAAATTAAAGATTACACGATTCGTTCTGTAGATGGTTCTGAAATTAAATTTGTTCAAGCATATGTAAAAGTTGCTTAAGAAATAAGCATGCATGAAAATGCATGTTTTTTCTTTTTTGGGAAGTGCTATAATAGAGCCATGAGTGTTTAGGGGGAAAAGAAGATGTTTCAAAATGAATGGACACCGTTTTTAAAGGCAGAGTTTGAACAACCATATTTTAAACAGCTATCTGCATTTTTGCGGGAACAATATGCAACGAAAACAATTTATCCACCTAGACTAGAGGTGTTTAGTAGTTTTGAACATGCAGACATGAAAGATATCAAAGTAGTTATACTAGGTCAGGATCCGTATCATCAGCCACATCAAGCACATGGAATGTGCTTTTCGGTGCGAAAAGGAGTTAAGATACCACCAAGTTTAATGAATATTTATAAAGAAATTCATGATGATCTAGGATATGAAATTCCCAGTCATGGGTATTTGATGGATTGGGCAAATCAAGGAGTATTATTGTTGAACACAGTATTAACAGTAGAATATAATCAGGCATTTTCTCATCGGAATCAAGGCTGGGAGATATTTACAGACCATGTATTACAGAAATTGAATACCTTGGATCAGCCAATGGTATTTCTTTTGTGGGGAAGGCCAGCACAAAATAAAGCAGCTTTTTTAAACAATCCTAATCATCTTGTATTAAAGGCTGCTCATCCTTCTCCTTTGAGTGCATATCAAGGATTTTTTGGCTGTCGACATTTTTCTAAATCCAACCGGTTCTTAATAGAACATGGTTGTTCACCAATTGATTGGAGGATTCGCTAATGTTTCAAAATTCTTATGAAGTCATTGATTATATAACCAAACGTACCAAACGTACTTATGGATTATCCGAATTTAGAAAGTTTATGCAAGATATCGGAAATCCTCAAGATCAATTACGTTGTATCCACGTGGGTGGTACCAATGGGAAAGGAAGTACTACAAACTATATTCGCAGTATCCTACAACAAGCAGGATATAAAGTAGGTACTTTTACATCTCCACATTTAGAAACACATCATGATCGGATCCGCATCAATGATCAATCAATTTCTGATGAAGACTTAGTGCGTTATGCGAACCAATATGTTAATCAATGGGAAGCATATGGAGTCACAATGTTTGAAATTGATATGTTTATTTCTGTGATGTATTTTCTTGAGAATCAGGTGGATTATGCCATCTATGAAGTAGGTTTGGGTGGTGAATTAGATGCAACCAATATCATTCATCCTTTATTATCGGTGATTACGACCATTGGTTATGATCATATGGATTATTTAGGAAATACGATAGAAGAAATTACTAGAGCAAAAGCAGGGATTATCAAACATCAAACGCCATTGATTACTCATGAACGAAAGGATGTCTGCTTAACGATCATGCGTGAAGTATGTGAAGAAAAACAGGCGGAATTGATTGAGGTAAAAGATGCAGAGAAGATTCAATATGGAAAGGAAATAATCTTTGATTATCAAAATCTTTCTAATCTTAAAATCTGTACTTATGCTCATTATCAAGTAGAGAATGCTTGTAATGCGATTGAAGTCTGCTTATGGTTACGGGATCATCAGGTTCTTATTACAGATGAACAGATTCGTCAGGGGCTAAAAGAAGCAAACTGGAAGGGTCGTTTTGAACTTGTGCATGAAAATCCATTGGTATTTCTAGATGGAGCTCATAACGAGCATGGAATGATGGCATTAGTAGATACCGTAAAACAAATGGGTTATTCACTTACTATTGTTTTTTCTGCTTTGCGAGATAAAGAAACAGATAAGATGTTAGAAATGTTACTGAGTGTGAGTGATGATATCATCGTGACAGAGTTTACGTTCTATCGGGCAAAATCTGCGGATGCTTTAGCGGGCAATTATCCGGTACAAGTAGTTTATGACTGGAAAGAAGCCATCGCGACAGCACTTTCTCATCAGAAAGAAATGGTATTGATTACTGGGTCTTTATATTTTATTAGTGATGTACGCAGTTATTTAAAAACGAAAGGATGGGTATAAGATATGGCACTTATTGTTCAAGGAATTTGTCTTGTTGCGATTATCGTTCTAGGTGTTTTTATCTTTAGACGGTATCCATTGAAAATTAGAATCAAAGAAATGGTGCTAACTTCTTTATTCATGGTTATTGGATTTGTCTTATCCTATTTTTCACTGATGATTCCTCTATTAGGATTTCCAAGTTTAAAAATTGGGTTTGCTCAATTACCTTTGATGTTATTAGGAGCTTTATTTGGGCCTTCTTATGGTTTTCTAGCAGGGTTGATTTTTGATCTCATAGGGTTAATCATTACCCCAACAGACTTCCCTTTTCTAGGGTTTACTTTGAATAATATCTTAGTTTGTGTCTTACCTGCTTTATGGTTTCATAGCCATAAAAAAAGAAATCAGAAACAGATCGTTCGTGGTGTAATGATGGTTTGTTGTGTATTGGTAGCTGTTGTTTTGATCTATTTATGGAGTTATACTTACTCAGAAGTTTTTATAACCAAGTACTTTGCCTTAACGAATCAAACGAGAGTAGGAATTACGGTTGCTGTATTTGTTTTTGTAGGTATTTTATTGATCGTAATGAGCCAGATCATGAAAAAGTATCAACAGGATGGCAATGAAGTTGCTAACTGGATGGTTTGTGTATTATGTGTGGAACTGATTCTGAATTTGGTGATGACACCGATATGGCTACAAGTAATGTATGGAATTCCATATATGGTTAACTTCTTCTTGCGGGCAATAAAAGCATTGATAATGATTCCTACCATGACAGTATTAGGATTTGCATTATTAAGAATAGTTCGTCGTTTATATAAAGGGTGATTCATATGGATGCAATTGAACAATTAAGAAAATGGGTCAACGAAGCTCAGAGGATTGTGTTCTTTGGTGGTGCGGGAGTGTCCACTGAAAGTGGAATACCAGATTTCCGTTCTGCAAATGGAATCTTCCAACAAGAATATGCATATCGACCAGAAGAAATCGTTTCTCATTCCTTCTTTCTACAACGTCCAAAAGAATTCTATGAATTTTATAAAGAACGGATGGTATTTCCAGAAGCTTTGCCAAATATTACACATCAAGTATTGTCAGATTGGGAGAAACAAGGGAAACAGATTACTATTGTGACCCAGAATATTGATGGTTTACATCAAAAGGCAGGAAGTGAACGGGTCATTGAGTTACATGGTTCCGTTTTACGGAACTATTGTACGAAATGTGGAAAGTTCTATGATGTGGATGCAATTATGCAACAAAGTGGGGTTCCCCATTGTGAGTGTGGTGGGATGATTAAGCCTGATGTTGTATTATATGAAGAACCACTAAAAGAACAGGATATTCAACAAGCGTTATCTGCGATCCAACATGCAGATCTACTGATTGTAGCAGGTACTTCATTGTCTGTTTATCCAGCTGCGGGAATGATTCGTTATTTCAGAGGAGATCATTTAGTATTAATTAATAAAACAGTAACAGATTTTGATCGAAATGCGGATCTGTTGTTGCATCAGTCATTAGGATCTGTATTTTCTAAACTACAGTAGAAACAGGATGGGAAATCCTGTTTCTTTCTGTAACGGCTTTATAGATCACTATAAAAATTTGTAAAAAATAACAAGTTTTTAAATAAATTGTAAGCGGTTGCAGATTTATCCTTTTATTTCTTCAAATAAATAGTATAATAACTTTAGAATGAGAGGAGAGCTCTATGAGACAAAATAACATGCTAGCCATGATTCTTGCTGGGGGTCGAGGAACACGGCTATATGACTTAACGAAAAAAGTCGCAAAACCTGCAGTTTACTATGGTGGGAAATATCGGATTATCGACTTTCCTTTAAGTAACTGTGCTAACTCCAATGTAGATGTAGTTGGTGTACTAACACAATACGAATCTGTATTTTTGAACTCTTACGTTGCTCAAGATCATCGTTGGGGTTTGGATGCCAAGGATAGTGGCGTATTTGTATTGCCACCACGGGAAAAGGATAGTGGATTTGGATTGTATCGTGGTACAGCTGATGCAATTACACAGAATATCGACTTTGTCGATCAATATGATCCAGAATATGTTCTGATTTTATCTGGTGACCATATTTATAAAATGGACTATTCAAAAATGTTGGCTCATCATAAAGAAAAAGGTGCTGATGTTACGATTGCAGTATTAGAAGTACCAATGAGTGAGGCAAGTCGGTTTGGAATTATGAATACGGATGATAATGACCGTATTATTGAATTTGAAGAAAAACCACCAGTACCTAAGAGTAATTTGGCTTCAATGGGTATTTATATCTTCAATTGGAAATTGTTGCGGAAAGCTTTGATTGAAGATGAAAAGATCGAAGAATCTGCACATGACTTTGGTAAAAATATTATTCCTCATTTTATTGATACAGGAAGAAATGTTTTTGCTTGGAAATTTGATGGTTATTGGAAAGATGTTGGAACGATCAATTCTCTTTGGGAAGCAAATATGGACTTGTTGGATGAAAAGAATCGTTTGGATCTAGCTGATAATTCATGGAAGATCTATACAGAAGATGTTGCAACAACACCTCAATTTATTTCCGACAAAGCAGAAGTTAAACATTCTTTCATTAACCAAGGATGTGTCATTGATGGTAATGTTGAAGGCTCTGTATTGTTTACTGATGTAACAGTAGAAGAAGGAGCTTATGTTAAAGATTCTGTTATCATGCCAAATGTAGTAATTGAAAAAGGTGCAAGATTGGAACGCGTAATCGTTGCAGAAGGTGTAACTATTGGTGAAGGTGTAGAACTTGGTGCAAAAGATGGCGATATTCAATTGATTGCGAAAAAGAAAGTGACGAAATGAGGTGGCAATAATGAGTGATGTACTAGGTATTGTATCATTTGAAAGTGATCATATGCGTGTAGAAGGATTGATGGAATATCGTCCAATTCCTGCAATCTCATTTTTAGGAAGATATCGTTTAATTGACTTTGTTGTATCAAATATGTCAAATTCAGGGATTTCTAATTTGAAGGTATTTGTTAAGAAACAACCACGTTCTTTGATTGAACAGTTAGGCACAGGTCGTCATTATAATATCAACTCAAAACGTGGTCATTTACAGATTCTTTATGGAGAATCTAATGAAATTACGACTGGTATTTATAATCATGATATCAATGCTTATCTTCAAAATATGCAGTTTATTGAAGAAAGCAATGAAAAATATGTAGTCATTGCGCCTGGTTATATGGTGTACTCTTTGGATTATAATGAAGTAATCAAAGCACATATTGAATCGAATGCGGATGTGACTGTTGTCTATAAGACGATTGATGATGCGAATGAAAACTTTATCGGTTGTACAACTTTGACGATGGATAAAGAAAAACGGATTGAATCGATTGCGATCAATGCTGGTCAATATAAGAAACGCAATGTATCTTTGGATACATATGTATTGTCTAGAAAATTGTTTATGGATTTAGTATATGAAGCTGCTCGTACAAGTTCTTTATATACTTTCAAAGATATCTTGGCTGATGTGGTTGTTCCTTTGAATATTAAGGGATTTGCATATCGTGGATATTGTGCATGTATCAATTCTTTGGATCGTTATTATGAAGCAAACATGCAATTAATTGACCATAAGAAGGCGAAACAATTATTTAAGGATGAATGGCCAATTCATACAAGAACCAATGACTCTGCGCCTGCATTCTATTCTTCAGATGCAAAAGTTAAGAACTGTCTGATTGCAAATGGATGTCGTGTTGAAGGCGAATTGGAAAATTGCGTATTAGGACGTGGTGTTACGATTCGTAAAGGATGTAAGATCAAGAATTCAATTATCTTGCCAGAAACTTATATTGGTGAAGATGCAGTGATTGAATATGCAGTTGTAGATAAAAAAGCTAAGATTGAGAATGTGAAAGAGATTGTTGGTACAAGAGATGCTCTTGTATATATTAAACGTCGTGATCGCATTTAGGAGGTAACTGATGGAATCTATTCTATTTGTTGCATCGGAAGGTTTGCCATTTATTAAAAGTGGTGGATTAGCTGATGTTATTGGATCTTTACCAAAAGAATTAGTTCGCAAAGGTTATGATGCTAGAGTAATCATGCCATTGTACTTAAAAATTGTTAATAACAATAAAGATCAATTAGAAAAAGTATGTTCTTATGATGTTCATTCCGGTAATTTGCATTCAGTTGCGACGATTTATTCTTGTACAGCAAATGAAGTTGTTTACTATTTTGTGGAACATCAAGGATACTTTGAACGTGGTGGTTTGTATGGATATGATGATGATGGAGAACGTTTTGCTTTCTTTACAAAAGCAGTATTAGAATTATTGCATCACATTAATTATTTCCCAGATATCATTCATAGTCATGACTGGCATACAGGTATGTTGCCATTGATGTGTAAAGATCATTATCGTGATGATGAACGGTATCAACGAATCAAACATGTCTTTACGATTCATAACTTAGCTTTCCAAGGTAATTTTGGAGCTGATATGTTATCTAGTTGTTTAGGTATTGATATGAGATATTACTTTGATGGAACGCTTCGTTTTCATAACGGAATTAGTTTCATGAAGGCTGGTATTCTATATGCAGATAAGATTACTACAGTTTCTGATACCTATGCTCATGAGATTCTAACGAAGGATTTTGGTGAATGCATGGAAAGCGTATTAGCAAGTCGTTCTTGGGATCTGAGTGGAATTGTTAATGGTATTGATATCGATTTGTGGAATCCAAAGACTGATCCATTGTTGACGAAGAATTATGATGTCAAATCATTTGTGAAGAATAAAGCTGCAAATAAGAAAGCTCTTCAGGAAGCAATGGGATTACGGGTTGCGGATGATGTTCTTTTGATTGGTATGGTATCTCGTTTGACGTGGCAAAAGGGTGTTTACCTATTAATTGAAAAAATGTATGAATTGATGGGACAAGATGTACAACTCGTTATCTTGGGTACTGGAGAAACCAATGTAGAAAATGAATTCAAGCAGATTGAATATCGTTTCCCAAGACGTGCAGTTTACTATTGTGGATATAATGAAGAATTGGCACATAAGATTTATGCAGGTGTAGATGCCTTCTTAATGCCATCTTTGTTTGAACCATGTGGATTGTCACAATTAATTTCTATGCGTTATGGAACCTTGCCAATCGTAAGAGAAACTGGTGGTTTAAAGGATACCGTTATTCCTTATAACCAATATACCAAAGAAGGTACCGGATTCACTTTTGCGAACTTCAGCAGTGATGATATGATGAATATGATCAAGTATGCAATTTATGTATATTACATGCAGAAGGAAGATTGGAAGAAACTGGTACAAAATGCAATGAAGGCAGATGTTTCTTGGGAAGCAAGCTGTCGCAAGTATATTGATTTATACGAAAGTATGTAAGAAAAAAGGGTTTGGATCATATGATTCAAACCCTTTTTGGATCAAGGATATATTCTTTGATTAAATGTTCATGATAGTTAATGATTAGTTCAGGATCAAAATTCTGTTCCTGTAAGAACTGTTCTGCATATTGATGGTTTCCGATATCATAGGAAATATGAGCATCAGAACTCATAATTACAGGTACTTGATACAGTGTGCAATAGTGAAGGACTTCTCTTAATGTTTCTTTTGCATTTACTCGGAAAGCATCTGGTTTTAAGCTAGAGTTATTGATTTCGATTGCTACATGATATTGCTTCGCTTGTTTTATTACAGCTTCTACATCAAATGGGAAACGTCCATCATCTGGATGTCCCAATACTTTCAAGTAAGGATTTTTTAATACTTCTAGATAGGCTTGGGTATGGTCTTCTTTGGTTGTTGGTGTAAAGCAAGGAATATGTAAAGAAGCGATTGCATAATCTAGATTTGCAATGGTATGTTCCTTCAAATCAACCGTTCCTTTAGGATCCATGATATTCAATTCAACTCCGGTTAGAATCGTTAATCCGTTGAGTTCTTTTGGAATCACTCGCATATTTCCAAAGTGTATTCCATGAGATGCCCCTGGCATTTCTGGCGCATGATCACTAAGACCATAGTATTTCAATCCCTTTTCCATGGCTGCTTGAATGTTTTCTTGAAGTGTACTATAAGCATGTCCACTGGAAATGGAATGGGTATGGATATCAATTAAATCTTTCATTTTCTTCCCTCAATTCTATACTCTTTTATAGTATAACACTGTTTTTTCAATTATTTCCAAGGAAATAAATCAGGAACGGTTAGATATCTTGAAAATGAGTGATGAATTTGATATAGTGTTTAAAACTGAAGATGAGGAAAGAGGATTGTGGAACTTGTTAGAGAAAGCTTGTATTGGTGAAAGAGCTTCAAGTAGAAACAGTTGGAATGCACCTAGGAGGGCTTGTGTAGAACAAGACGTTGTTGGCGTTAACAAATTGAGTGGAACAATTGTGTTCAATAAGAGTGGAACCGCGGAATTATCGTCTCTTGATTAGAGACGTTTTTTATTTGATAGAAAGGAAATGAAAGATGAAACTATATAACTCTAAAAGTTTACAAATGGAAGAATTGAAACCTGTTGTAGAGGGTGAGGTTAGCATGTATGTGTGCGGACCTACGGTATATAATCATGTGCATATTGGAAATGCTAGACCGATTGTTGTTTTTGATACACTAAGAAGAGTGTTAGAAGAAGATGGCTATAAAGTAAAATATGTATCAAACTATACGGATGTTGACGATAAAATCATTAACAAAGCCTTGGAAGAGGGCGTAGAAGAACGGGTAATTGCGAATCGATATATGGAAGCATATGATCAAGTTCGTAAAATGTTACATACCATTCCTTTATCAGCAGCTCCACAAGTAACACAAACAATGGATGATATCATTGAATTTGTCAAACAGTTGGTTGATGAAGGATATGCATATGAGGTAGATGGAGATGTTTTCTTTAGTGTTGATAAGATTAAAGGATATGGACAACTATCTCATCAGAATATTGAAGAGCTACAAGTAGGGGCTCGAATTGATGAAAACTCTAAGAAACGGAATCCTTTAGATTTTGCTTTATGGAAACAGACAGAAGCAGGAATTAAATGGGATTCCTATTGGGGAAAAGGCCGTCCTGGTTGGCATACAGAATGTGTCGTCATGATTGGAAAAGAATTTGATCATCATATGATTGATATTCATGGTGGTGGAAAAGATTTAAAATTCCCTCATCATGAAAATGAAGTTGCACAATCCATTGCGGTCAATCATCATTCATTAGCAAATATCTGGATGCATAATGGAATGTTGAATCTAAATGGTGGAAAAATGAGCAAATCTATGGGGAATGTGATGTGGGCAAAAGATGAAATCGCGCGTCTTGGTAGCAACTTTGTTCGTTGGATATTATTGTCTGCACGGTATCGTGATTCTTTGAATTATTCTGAAGAAGCGATTGAAGCTGCACAAAAAGAATTTAACAAGGTGTATGCTCCATGGAAACAGGCAACCTTAAAGGCTATCTTACAAGATGTAACATTGGATGAACATACGATTGATATCGAACATTTTGAACGGTTTATGGATGCGATGAGAGATGATCTGAATACTCCAAATGCTTATGCAGAAATCTTTGAAACGACGAAAGTATTAAATCAATCCTTACGCGTAAGAGAAGTTGATTGGGTTCAGGTAGGGAAATATCTGGCAACATTAAATAAAATGTTATCGATTTTAGGAATTGTATTTGAGCCAATCGTAGTTACTGATGAAGATAAAATGACCTATCGATTATGGAATGAGGCAAAAAGTCAGAAAGATTTTGCGAAAGCAGACGAATATCGCTTGCAATTGACAAAAAAAGGATTACTATAATACAGAAGGAACACATTCGTGTTCTTTTCTTTTCGATTAGAAATTGTGTATAATAAAAGAGATAAGAGGAATGGATATGGAAATAAAAGAAATCAGTTCACTATCATTAGCGTTTGTCGGGGATGCTCATTTTAGCTTAATGGTACGGGAATATTTAGTGCGAAAAAGTAATGCGAAGCCTCAGCAATTGCAACGGCTATCAACACATTATGTTTCAGCAAAAGCACAAGCGCAGTTGATATCTTATTTATTAGAACAACAGTTATTAAGTGATGAAGAGATTGAAATTTATAAACGGGGAAGAAATGCTAAAAGCGGTAATGTTCCCAAGAACACGGATGTTCAAACCTATCATATGTCTACTGGATTCGAGGCATTGTGGGGCTATTGGTATTTAACAGGACAGAAAGAGCGTCTGACACAGATTTGGGACGTGATCAAGACGATTGTGGGTGAGTAATATGGCACAATATGTATATGGAAAAAATGTTGTGATGCAGATGTTGAAGAATCAGAGTGAGATTCAACAACTCTATTTATTGGAGAAAAGTAATCAAAAAGAAATAGAAGAATTGGCACGAAAAAATCAGGTTATGATTCAATATGTCAATCGAAATCGTTTGGATACTTTGGTAAAGACAAGTAAGCATCAAGGAATTGTAGCTCAAATCAAAGAATATCGTACGTATTCATTAGACGAGATTTTAAATGCAATTCCTAGTGGTAAACAGCCATTATTGGTCATGTTAGATGGATTAGAGGATCCTCACAATTTAGGTGCCATCTTGAGAACGTGTGATTGTGTTGGAGTGGATGGTGTCATTATTGGGAAACACCGTTCTGTTTCGTTAAATGCGACGGTTGCGAAGGTTTCTACAGGTGCGATTGACACGGTCAAGGTTGCTCAAGTGACCAATTTAACCCAAACCTTAAAAGAATTAAAAGAAAAAGGATTTTGGGTATGCGGTGCAGATGGATATGAAGCGCAGGATTATCGTGCGATTGATTATAATGTACCGTTGGTGCTTGTTGTTGGTTCAGAAGGATTTGGAATCAGCCGTTTGGTGAAGAAAGAGTGTGACTATTGTGTCAGTATCCCAATGGTTGGAACAGTAAGTTCTCTTAATGCTTCCATTGCGACAGCAGTATTATTGTATCAGGTGTATTCACAACGTTTTCCATTCAAATAAGGAGGGCGTTGTATGCGCTATGAAATTAGCGATGAAGAATTATTGTATATGGTTCAACAGAATGATGAGTGGGCAATGAGCCTATTATTAGAACGTTATGAAAGGATCTTATATCCTTTAACCAAAGAGCTATTACGAAAACAAGGATGTTTAGAGATAGATGATGCTTTGCAGATGGCATTTGTTGGTTTTCTTTCTGCGGTTCAAACATATCGACCGGATCGAGATGTGAGCTTTCGCTATTTTGCACGGATGTGTGCAGAAAGAGAAGTTCGTAGTATGTTGCGGAAAGAACGTTTCAATCATAATCGAGCCAATTATAGAAGTTTATCGTTAGATCAGATGGTGAAAGAAGAGGAAGGATCTTATTTAGTTGATTTTATTGAGAATAATCATCCTGAATTTAATCCATCTTGGTATTGTGAATATTGTTCCCTAGAAGAGAAGTATCAAAACCTTTTAAATGATTTGAATACAAAAGATCGGATGATTTATGAATTGCAATTAGAGGGTACGAGTTATAAAGAAATTGCTCAAAGGATGGGAATGGGTGTTAAAGCAGTTGATAATACCTTGCAAAGAGTGCGTAAAAAGCTGAATCGCATGTTTGACTAACGATTCGCTTTATGATAAAGTTATTAAGCATAAAAGGGGTTGTTGGTAATGAACGATAAAGTAATTTTGACTTGTACAGAGTGTTTGTCGAGAAATTATACGACAACACGAAATAAAAAAACGCATACAGAGCGTTTAGAACTTAAAAAGTATTGTAAAAAGTGTGGAAAGAAAACAGTCCATAAGGAAACAAAATAGGAGGCATATATGTTAAAGTGGTTTAGTATTGAAGGAATCATGACAGAAGTAAAAAGAATTCGTTGGCCAAATACGAAGGATTTGGCAACGAAGTCAGCAAAAACACTTTTATTCTGTGTTTTATTTGCTGTATTCTTTATGACTTGTGAAGTGCTTGTTGCTTCATTTTTGAAATTAATAGGTATAGGAGCATAGTAAGATGTCTGAGATGAAGAAAGAATGGTATGTGGTTAATACCTATGCCGGACATGAAAACCGGGTTAAAGAGAATTTGGAACGTCGTGCAGAGACCATGGGTCTGCAAGATAACCTGTTGCGTATTCTAGTAGCAGAAGAAACAGAAGTTGAATATAGCAAAACAGGTAAGAAGATTGAAAAAGTAAAGAATTTATTTCCAGGTTATTTGTTTGTAGAAATGATCATGACAGATGAAGCTTGGTATGTAGTTCGTAATACACCTGGTGTAACTGGATTTATTGGGTCTAGTGGTGGTGGAGCAAAACCATTCCCAGTAGCAACAGCTGAAATTGAAAGTATTTTGCAAAGAATGGGCATGAGTGAACAAAAATATGTAATCGATTTTACGGTAGGCGATCGTGTGAAGATTTTGCGTGGTCCATTTAAGGATGTTGAAGGTACGATTGATTCATTGAATGATGATTCTCAAGTCGCTACAGTATTAACGATTTTATTTGGTCGTGAAACACCAACAGAAATTAGCTATGGTGATTTAGAAAAAGTAGATTAGGCAATTCGTTGAATTGTCTTTTTTGATAAAGGGGGAAGAAAAATGGATGCCAAAGAAGCGTTAGCGTTGATTTTGCAACAGGAACAGGAAATTATATTAGATCATTTTGATCAAGATGACTTAAAACTGCTTGCTTTTGATTTAATGAAGCATGCTGATGAAAGTACAATTCCTTTAACGATTCGGATTACAAAAGGACAACAGATTCTATTTGCGTATGTAGCAAATCAGAATTCGTTAGATAAAGACAATTGGGTCAGAAGAAAAATCAATACAGTTATGAATTTTGGACATTCTTCTTTATGGCTTTATTATAAAACAAATGGTGATAGCCAACAATTGATGCAGAAGTATGGGCTATCAATGGAGGATTATACGGTATCTGGTGGTGCAGTTCCTCTGTTTGTAAAAGGAGTAGGCCTAATTGGTGCTGTAGCTGTTAGTGGTTATTCCGGAATATGGGATGATCATCAATTAATTATCGATGCTTTGAAAAACTTAAAGGAGAAACAACATGCAGAATAAGAAATCAATGTTTCGGATGATGGCAGTTTTCTTTATCTATTATTTAGGTTTTGCGACTCCATATGTACTTATGATTCCTTATTTGCAACAAATTGGTTATAGCGGCAGTGAACAAGGAATCATTATTGCGACTGGTTCTTTAATTGGTATGATCGGTCAGATGATCTTTGGATATCTTTGTGATAAGTATCGTTCTGTTAAGAAGTTTGTATATTTAGGAACGGTGATTCTATTAGTTTCAACTTGGGTTTTCTATTTTATTAGTACAAAACAGTTTTTCCTACATTTAGCAATCGGTGGATTTGTTCAAGGACTCTTTTTGATCCTTTGTGGTACTTTGGATAGTTGGGCATTGGAAGTAGATGAAACAAGCCGTGAAAACTATGGAAGTATCCGAGCTTTTGGTGCTTTAGGATGGATCGTTGGTGGGCCAATTGTAGCTTATATCGTTTCTCGTTTTGATTATAGTTATTTAGGATATGCATATTTAGTGATGACTATTTTGGCATTTGCGATTTCTTATGGAGTACAGGATGCACAAAAAAGTGAACAACATCAAGAGTTAAAACTTTCGGATGTAAGTGTTTTATTAAAGAATAAACGGTATGTCGTTTTGGTTTTAATTTTCTTTTTAGCTTTCTTTATTTTACAAGCAGAAGGATTTTTAGCGGTACAGAAAATTGGTATATTAGCCAGTGAACAAAAAGAAACGTTTATAAGTATGAAGTCAAGCTTTCAAGCAATCTTTGAGTTACCATTTTTCTTTCTTGGTGGTTATTTGATTAAACGATATGGTTCATTGAAACTATTGATGGTTGCTTTATTTGCCTATATGTTACGGGCGAGTTTAAGCATGATGTCTACAGAAGCGATTCATATCGTGTATGTTTCTGCTTTACAGATGTTAACTTATCCATTATTAACAATTACAAGTAAAGAAATGGTGGAACAAGAGATTCCGGATTATTTGCGTTCTACTGGACAACAGTTTGCTTTTTCTGTTTATAATTGTGGAGCTGCTTTTTTAGCACCATTAGTTGGTGGAATCATGATGGATGTCACCAATGTTAATCAATCATTGCTTATGATTGTATTTATTTGTATTTTGCCAATTTTATTGTGTTTTGTTTATCGTAAAATGAAACGTGTGACATACTAGAAGTGAGGAGATCATATGTTTATTTGTCCAAAATGTTTACAACCTTTGAAGAAAGTGGAACAAGGGTATACCTGTTGTAATCGACATCAGTATGATATTTCTAAAGAAGGTTATGTCAATCTGATTTTGGCGAATCAAAAGAATTCGAAACAACCGGGAGATCCGAAAGAATCGCTACAGTCTAGACGGATGTTTTTGAGTAAGGGATATTATGAAGCTTTGAGTGATGAGCTGAATCATGTCATTGTTCCATTGTTAAAAGAAAATTCGACTTTTTTTGATGCAGGATGTGGAACAGGGTATTATTTAAAACGGTTAATAGATGCGACGAGGGTGTCATGTTCATTCTATGCAGTCGATATTGGAAAAGAAGCTGTGAAGATGTGTAGCAAGCTGAATCCGAAGGCTCATACTGCTGTTGCTAGTGTGTTTCATTTACCTCTTCAAGATCAAAGTTTTGATGCTTTGATGAGCGTTTTTTGTCCTTATAGTGCACAAGAGTTCTCTCGGATTATTAAGGATCATGGTTATGTGATTGCTGTTATGCCAGGGAAACGGCATCTGTATGAGATGAAAGAGATTGTATATGAGCAACCATATGAGAATGAGGAAGCAGGGTATCAATTACCAGATTTTGATTTGATTGAATCAAGAAAGGTAACGAAGAAGATCGTGCTACAAAGCAAGGAGGATATTCAAGCATTGTGGACGATGACTCCTTATGTTCATAAAACACGATTGGAAGATACCCAAAAGCTTTGGAGTTATGATTCGTTGGAAACAACAATTGACTTTTTGGTATTGATTTATCAAAAGAAATGAGGGATAACATGAAAAAGATATTACTGGGATTGGTTGTATTGGTTCTATTGGTGGGTTGTACTACTAATCAGAAGAAGGAACCAACGGATGCAGAAAAGATCAAGGAAGAATATGAAGCGCTAAATGGTCAAGCGAATCAATCGAGCGTTATGCATAAAACAATTACGTTATCAGATAAGAATCCTCTTGTTTATGCAAGCGGTGATGATGTAATTTCTTTATTAAAAGAAGGTTCGGGAATTATTTATTTTGGTTTCCCGGAATGTCCATGGTGCAGAGCGGCTTTACCGGTCTTTTTGGAGGCATGTGAAGAAGAATTGATTACGCAGGTGTTATATTATAATAATCGTGATCAACGTGATGTGAAGGAATTAAAAGGGGATACAGTCGTTACTACAAAGGAAGGATCAGAGGAGTATTATCAGATTCTCGATTTATTAGGAGAATATGCGAGTGAATATGATGGATTAAATGATCCAAGTATCAAACGATTGTATTATCCAACCATGGTATTTGTTAGTGAAGGTAAAATTGTTGATTTTCATCAATCGGTAGTTGAAGGAGTAACAGATCCTCATCAAGATATGACACCACAACAGATAGAAGAATTGAAATCTGTATATAAAGAAGCCATGAAAAAGGTAAAAGGAGCGTGCAACAGTGCCTGTTAGCATGTTCCTTTTTCAATAAATTGTAGTATAATCAGGTAAGAATTAAGGGAGGGAAGAAAGGATGATCAAAAAGTTTGCTAGCTATTATCGGCCACATTTAAAATTATTTTTATTAGATATGTTTTGTGCCTTAATTGTGGCGGTATGTGATTTATTTTATCCAATCATTGCAAAGAACATTATCAATGATTATGTGCCAAATCAGAATTTACGTTTATTATTGATCTGGTCATTGGCTTTGCTAGGAATTTATTGTTTAAAAGCTGTCTTGAACTTTATCATTCAATATTGGGGACATATTGTTGGAGTTCGGATCCAGGCAGATATGCGTAGAGATATGTTTGAAAAACTACAGCGATTACCATTTTCATTCTTCGATGAAACCAAAACAGGAACGATCATGTCTCGAATCATCAATGATTTACAAGAAGTTTCTGAACTATCTCACCATGGTCCAGAAGATTTATTCTTATCAATGATTATGTTAGTAGGCTCTTTTATCATGCTTGCTAAAATTAATATACAATTAACCTGTATCGTATTTGGTGTGTTACCGTTCATTGTCTTTTTTGCAATCAAGATGCGAACTCATATGCATACGACATTCCGTAAAACAAGGGAAAAAGTAGCGGAAGTTAATGCTAATGTAGAAACGAGTATTGCTGGAATCCGTGTGACAAGGGCTTATACTAGTGATGAACATGAAATTGATAAGTTTGATGATGTCAATATGCAATATCAAACGGCAAGAGCAAATGCGTATAAAGTAATGGCAACCTTTAATAGTGGGATGTCTCTTTTAATGGACATTTTATATTTGATTGTTCTATTATTTGGTGGTTTATTCTTTTTCAACGGATTGATTGACACCGGAGAATTTGCGGCATATTTGCTGTATATCAATATGTTTCTAAAACCAATCCAACGGTTAGTAGCAATCTATGAACAGATTCAAGATGGAATGACTGGATTCATACGTTTTCAAGAAATCATGAATCAACCAGAAGAGTTAGAAGATCCTGAAGCAATTGATGTAGAAGAACTTAAAGGAAATATTGAATTTCATCATGTGAGTTTCCATTATCAAGGTGCAGATGATGAAGAACATAAGATTATCAAGGATCTGTCATTAAAAATTGATCAAGGGAAAACGGTTGCCTTGGTTGGACCAAGTGGCGGAGGAAAAACAACGATTTGTCATTTGATTCCACGATTCTATGGAGTAGATGATGGACATATTACGATCGATGGATTGGATATTACCAAAATGACACGTTTATCTTTGCGCAAAAATATAGGAATGGTTGCCCAAGATGTATTCCTATTTAACGGATCGATTCGTGAAAACATTGCGTATGGAAATTTGGATGCAAGTGATGAAGAAATCATAGAAGCGGCGAAAAAAGCGAATATTCATGATTATATCATGAGTTTAGATGAAGGATATGAGACTAATGTTGGAGAACGTGGAATCAAACTTTCTGGAGGCCAGAAGCAACGGATATCCATTGCTCGTGTCTTTTTGAAAAATCCATCTATTTTAATTTTGGATGAAGCAACAAGTGCTTTAGACAATGCGACAGAGATGCAGATTCAACAAGCGTTAGAGAAATTAAGCGAAGGAAGAACCAGCTTGATTGTTGCGCATCGACTATCTACGATCAAGCATGCGGATGAAATTATTGTGCTAACAAAAGAAGGAATCGAAGAAAGAGGAACGCATGAAGAATTGTTAAATAAACAAGGAATTTATGCATCTTTGTATCAATATCAATTTAAGGAGTAAGAAAATGATAGAACTAGCAGTATTTGATGTGGATGGGACTTTGCTTTCTCCGATCACTTATCAAGTGCCTCAAAGTGCAGTGAGGGCAATCGAGGATTTACAAGAACAGGGAATCAAAGTTGCGATAGCTTCAGGCAGACCGATCCATGCGTTACAAAATATTACCAATGCTGGAATTCATCCAGATTATGTGGTTGGTTGTAATGGCCATATGGTACATGATGAAACAGGAAAATTGATTGCAGGTGCTTGTTTCACTTATGATCAAGTAGAACAATTAACACAATTCTGTTTGCAAAATGATTATGCATTAATGTGGAAATTCTCCCAAGGAAACTATATTTATCATGGGTTGGAAGAAGTAAGAAAGATCCATAAGAAATTAGAGATTCCAGCACACTTATCTTTAGATTGTTCTACATGTGATCATCACAAAGAAGAATTACCATTTGGGGCAGTGATGTATGCACCACAAGAGGTAGTGGATCGCTATGTAGAAGAAGTGGATCCGGGCATCGTATTTTTACCTTTTGAGAAAGATCGTTATGATGTTTCGTTAAAGGGTGTCAATAAAGGAACGGGTTTAAAACAATTATTGGATGCGATTGGTCTTACTTTGGATGAATGTATTGCGTTCGGTGATGCCATTAATGATTTAGAAATGATAGAAGAAGTAGGAATTGGTGTAGCAATGCAACAATGTGATGAACGATTGTTGGCGGTGGCTGATTATCATGCGGAAGATCTGCATGAAGACGGTTTAGCGAAAGCGTTGTATTATTTTGGCTTGATTGATGAAATAAAGAAGTAAGAAATAGTAGAATATTTGATTGACATCTATTAGATATCGGGTATAATAGATATGCTACGCGAAAGTAGCTCGTTTTTAGCGTGGGAGGGAGTATTACACGCCCAATAAGACCACGACTATTAATTGACCAAATAGGAGGGAAATTATGGCAAAAAAAGG
>JAQXZJ010000054.1 GCA_029227155.1 Erysipelotrichaceae bacterium | reverse complement strand
AATTGATTTAAACGTTTCATCTGTACTAGCACCATAATAATTCATCAATTGTTCCGTATATTCATCATACTTATTCGTATGCTGATTCAAGTTTTTCAAAAACTCATCAATCAATTCATTACGAGTATTATTACTTATATCTCCTCTTTCATACACTTGATCAATTGCATCAGACAACAGTTTTTGTGCTTTATCAGTATTTACAGTAGTAGCGTTAAGTGATTTAGCTGCATTAGCATTAATATTATTGAAATAGAACTTCTTGAAATCCTGCAATTTATGGTTCTTTTCCAAATACTTTTCTGCATTATTTAATGAAGATACATCTTTAATTTTATTTTTGACATTTTCAGGCATTGAATTAATACGTTTTTGTAATGAATCCAAATAGTCTGTAATATCTTTTGTAATATATTCTTCAGACTCTAAATATTCATTAGTTTGATTGATAGGTAATCTCTTACGATCATCCATCTTTAAATCTTTAATATTGGAAAGCTGCAATAATTGGTCTTCTTCTGTGTCTACTTGATCAAAATAGCCTTTGTAATACTCATTAATCACATCATTATAAAACCTATCAATTGTGGTATCACTATTATTTTTGTCATAAGTAATCGTGAATACTCCCTTTAATTTATTGATAATGTTGTTGTTTTTAATGAAATTACGATATTTTTCATCAACATATATTCTTGTACCTTTATAGTTTTTAAGAATATCGTCATAAACATCAAACTCTCCATTATTTTTATCGTTATCAGCCATCACATTATTCTTAACCAAAGAAATTAGATCATTAAGTTGTGTTTCATCATATTTACCATCATCAGCAATCCTTTTTACGATATCACTGATGGTACGATCTACTTCTTGAGCATTCATCATCTGCAGTGAACCATACTTCTTCATGATTCTCTTTACTTCATCTGTATATTTTGATACTGGTGTTTTATTGGAGATAGAAAAACGAATATCATCATTTTGCGTTGGATTTTGATTATCTACATATTTAACTTGATTAGATTCAAATGGAATGACAACTTGATGAGAATTACCTCCACGTTTACCACCTGTATCACTGATTCCATCATATCCTTGTTCTTTAAGATATGCTGTAACCGCATCAGGGATAGAAGTCCACACATGAGTTGTATTATTCTCTATATCATCTATTAATTTATCTATCCAATCGTTCAGATTCACATTATTTTTATCCCACATATCAGCTCCGGAACTCTCTTTTTGATAAACAGACATATCATGCGTATTTATCCATTCTTCTAAACCATCAGCAAAAGACATATCAAGTTCTGATGTATCCAATGGATTCTTTATATTCAAATATACTTCATATACTTTTTCGTCACGATATTCTGGATCTAAATAGGTAGCACCTTTAATTCCAACAGCTTCTAATACTTGCAAGAAATCTTTTTCTCTACCCAATAAATCGCCGCTTTCAAGCCATGTTTGAACCAACGCCTTTAACATATTACCATTATTCTCTTTGATGGTGTACGGATCCAAACCGCCATTACCATACATATTTCCTTCTTCAACAATGATATTTTCATAATCATCATCAAACTTAACTTCATTAGCAAGCTTTTTAATTCTATTTTTCTCAGCAAAAGACAATTTATCCCAGTATTCAGGTATAGAAATATCTTTACCATTATAGTCAATTCTGAATTGTGAATAATAATCGTCATATCTTTCATCATACGCAATCGAAGTATCATTCTTATCAGTTGCATAATTTCGTGCAATACTTTCATTATCGGTAAAGAATGCCATTGGACCCGATGTAGCACGTTCAGGATCGAACACTGTTCCTACCCTATCAGCTCTTGCTGTACCATGATAATATACTTTCAAATTGCCATTTTCATCTTTTAGCATCGGACTAACATCCTTGTAAAATTCCTGTTGTTGTTTTGATAGTGATCTTCCCTTTGTATCTGAAGAAATAGAATATTTCTTTTTATCACTTGACAAATCGTTTGATTGTGTTATATTTCTTATAGAAGAAGCTTCTATAACGATTGGCGAATTGGACGCCACGTTCACTGGAGGCTTCTTTTTTGCTATGTCTAATCGTTTAACAGAACCATTCATTTCATATCCTAGATATATTAACATCGGATCTTTTCCTTGTTTTGGATACGTAGAAGATATGTAATTTGTATTAATATTATTTACAATTTTAGTATTTATTGAAGGAACAACTTCTACAAGTTTAAATTTTTCATCAACTTTTAATGTAACGACAAACGGAAAGCCTTTATATTTCCATTTACCAATAATCACTATTTCATTATCTCCATGCATAGGATTATCTTTGTTTCCGGATACCCACTCAAAAGCAGCTTTTGGATTATCAATGGAATCAACCATTTTTAAAAAATCTTTTGTATCTATTGCATGATAATTTGCATTACTCCGAAAAAAGCCTAGTTCTTTTGCTTCTTCTTCGGATAACACATTTGATAGAATGTGGCTGGTTCTCATAAACATTGGATAATCATGATAGCCCAAATGTAGTAGCCAATATGGCGTATGTTTTTTCAGTTCAATTGCATTTTTATTATATTGCCCCTTTTTTAATAACTCTATATTACTAAATGCATCTTTAGAAACTGAATACGATATTTTGCTTTTATCAACAGTAAATCCATTTATATCCATATTTTCAAAGAAATCATTATTGAAGTTCTTATTAATTGCATTAATATAAACATCACGAATGTGTTCTAATTCATTCTGATATAAAGAATTACCACTAAAACGACTAGCCATTTTATCAAAGAAATCCGCAATCTTTTGTTTCATGGAAGTATCTGTATGAATATCTGCTAACTCATTTAATCCTTTTTCATCCGCAAACAATGAGCTGGTAGATGCTAAATCTGCTAGTGTTTCAAACTCGTAATCTTGGTTAGATAAGTAAACGCCAGCTTGCATATATCTTCTCGTTGTTTGTTTAACTAAATCATCAAAAGTATAATGGCTCAATTTACCATCGTTTCTTCTAAATTCACTTGCATCTGTTGCTTGATATTCACTAATCAAGAAATTTTTAATTTCACTAAATTCAGGATTGTATTGGATATGATGCGTTAATTCATGTTTAATCGTTTGCATATATGGTTTATTACCATTTGGATTAATATAAATTGTACCGTTCTGATAATATCCATCTGCATTTTTTTTGCCTTGCATATCAGTAGTAAACACTACATTAACATCATATTTATCTACTATTCCAGCAATCAATTCAACAGTACGTTCATGCATGTTATATTGTTTGGCTACATCACGTATCTGTTGTTTTACATTTTCTTTCGCATATAAAGAAGTAAATGGATCTGCACTCTTTATAGAAATGGCTTGCTTGAAGTCTAAAGTCTTACCGGCATCCCACATCTTATGTTCGCCTTTCGTCATGTAATTAGGAACTAAAGCCATGATTTGATCAATCGACAAACTATTGAATGTCTTTTCACCAAGATCATTAGACATATCTTCAAACGAATTGGACAAAAGATTAGAGAACTCCGTATCCGTCATAGCTGAAACATCTTCTATATTGCAATAATCCTTGAATGCTTGTTGAACGTTGGAATTACTCTTGATTGAAGCTGCAAACTTTTCAAAGCGTAAATTACCAATATAGGTACCTGGTCCACCCATGACACCGCCAGAGATAGCACCACCTAATACAGATGATAAGAACTCTCCCCAGTTCCACTCTACTTTATCTCCCCACAAAGCATCAGCCGCTAGATTTAATACATAAGATAGTCCTTCTTCTCTTCCCTCTTCTATTGCTTGATCAACCATTCCTCTAAGAATATTTCGTGAATTCTTCTTTCCCATTAATTTATTCAAAGAATCAAAAGAAATCTTTTCTGTCAAATATTCGATACCACCTGACATCAATCCACGTCCTAATTGTTCAAATGCCGTAGCATCATCTTTCATCATCCCAACTTCATAGGCTTTACTAGCTGCAGCATTAGAACTCATTGCTATTAATGAAGCACCAGGAACAAATGCATCAAGCACACGCAATGCTAAGTTATCACTGATAGATAAACCTACCTGATACAAAAAGCCTGCCCAATCACCATAAGATTCACTTAGAGCTTGTGACGTATCCATACGTCCACTTGATATCGCGTTCATAATATCGCTATTTCTCGTATCTACTAGTTTTTCCTCTTTATTGAATACAGACTGCAGTAATAAATCGGCATTATAAGCTGCGGAATTATATGTATTAGAAACTACGCTACCAATATCTAATATAGCATCATCAACAAGTGTATCATTATTTCTACGCAAATTATTGAGTTGCAACAGTTTAAATTCTAATTGTTCTAACTCATTTTCGTCCTCAATCGTCTTGTGATTCTTATTACGTAATTCATTCAATCTCCAGATTATATTGCTGTCTTGCATATATTTATCTTTAGCAGCATCACGTTCATCCGACTGATCCATAGAAAGAATCTGTAACAATTGATCATCTTGCATCGCTAATTCTTTATTCTTTTTATAATTTTCTTGTTCAGCTTTTCTGTACTTTCCTACATCAAAACCATAATCAGCTAGATTTTTCTTCTCTGAGGTTTTTTGATATCTTTCCTGCTGTATATTGCCAGTTAGTGAATCCCTTTTATATGTATCAGAAAGCATATTCTCGCTTGTTTGCGGATTATTACGATTGCCCGTTAAAAAAGAAGTAGATGGCTCTACTCCTTTTTGTGAAATTAAATTTTTAATCGAATCAGATGTTTTCTTTGCATTGCTTGTAAGATCAGGAAGTTTATTGTTTGTAATAATACCGACAGATGGATTCGCACTATTTCTTTGCTTCGCTTGTTGGACCTTCATTTGAATATTTTTCAATCTATCCAATCTTTCTTGCTCTAACTGCGCCTGTTCCTGCTGTCTCTTGATTCTTTCTTGACCCAATGCACCTGCTATAGCTAATGCTTTTGACATGATAAGCACCTCCAATATTATAAACCATATTGTTTCTTCAGATCTGCTAAATACTTAGACCATGAATCGTCTCTTATGGTATAATCCTTTTTCGAATTAAAACCTTTACCAGTATATTCTGCCTGCTGACTTAATATATTTGAATTAACGTCTGACAATGCATTTTGATAAAGATTATCTAATTCAGATATTGAGTTATTTGCATTGTTTCGCAAACTATTCGAATTGCTGTTATATGTATTTTTGATAGAATTCAAACGATTTGAATATGCATTGCTCATATTCAAAGAGTCTTGACGACCAACTCCAGAATCTAAAGCGCCTCTATTTGCTAATGTTTCACGCAAAGCTCTTTGTGCTTTATATCTTTCTACTTCATTTTGATTCATATCTGTTTGCAATTGATTATTTAAATTATCTTGTTGTGTTTGATATGAATTTAATAGAGATGCAAGAGAATTTCTTAGCTGATTCGCTTGATTCGCTAATGACATTTGTGATGCACGTTGAATCAGTTCCATTTGTTTAGCGTATAAGCTACTAGAGTTATAGCCGTAACCACTACCTCTTCCAGTTCCCAATTGTTTTGCTGGTGTATTTGCTGATAATGAATAATCAGCAGCCAATCCATTATATGGCTTTGCACCACCATATAAATCTGGAGCCTTCATAGAATTTGCAGCGTTCATAAAATCGTTAGAAACTCCGACGTTTGTTTTCAATCTACCATTTGTATTCTTTGTTTGATCATTCTTAATACTAGTACCCCACACATTTACATTTGCCATTTTTTATTTATTCTCCTTTCACCCATGACTTTCCACGACGACCATATGCAACACTTTCTATCCATTTTTTGTTATGAAAAACATATGCAATTGCATCAACATGCTTTCCATTAGCATAAACTTTCAAACTTGGATTTTTTAACTTTTCAATATTTGGAAATTTTAATTTTATTTCAACAGTAGCATTTTTAGGAGCGTATATATAACTACTAGAGCAAGACAATGTTGCTTTAACAGTGGTCTCAATTATTCCGTTTTCATCGTATTGCAGTTCTCCAGACCATGTAGCTCCTGCTACATTACTGTTTTTGTCGAGTGAAGTAATCGTTTTTGATGATTTTTGTACATCATCAACAAATACTTTCGTTACAACGTTAAACGATGAAAAAGCAGAATATGCATCTGAATATAATCGGCTGTTAAATCGTACCTTTACTTTACGATTGATTTCATCTATAGAATCTAACCAAGTAGATATTCTAAATTTATATGATACATCGCTACTGCTTGTACACTTCACTTCGTTGAAAACATAATTACCAATGTCATCTTTCGTAAAAGTGTAAGATGATTTACGATTACTATCTAATGAAATAGCCATTATACCGCTTCCTCATCTTCTTCGTATAATAAGAAAATATCTCCATCTTCTGCATCTTCTGGTAATGTGGTTCCAATATTAATTTTTGACTGGAAAACTTTATCCGCTTCAACAATCGAATAAAAAAGAGCATCACCTTCGATATTGAATAATAATGCTCTTTCCGTATTCTTCAATAAAGTATACATATCTGTTTCAACAATCTTATCAGCACTGATAGATTCACCATTTTTAGTTAATTCTTTCAATTTATATAAAAGAATCTTATAATGTGAACTCAATA
>JAQXZJ010000053.1 GCA_029227155.1 Erysipelotrichaceae bacterium | reverse complement strand
ATTATGTTTGATGGTTCTCACTATGGAATCGAAGAAAACATTGAAAAGACAAAAGAAATCGTTGAACTTTGCCACAGCAAAGGTATCTCTGTTGAAGCTGAAGTTGGTTCTATCGGTGGAGAAGAAGATGGTGTTGTAGGTATGGGTGAATGTGCAGATCCTCAAGAATGTAAGATGATCGCTGATTTAGGTATCGACTTCTTGGCTGCTGGAATCGGTAACATCCATGGTAAATATCCTGCTAACTGGGCTGGATTGAATTTTGAAGTATTAGCTAACATTCAAAAATTAACAGGTTCTTTACCTCTTGTATTACATGGTGGTACAGGTATTCCTGAAGAAATGATCAAAGAAGCTATCAACCTTGGTGTTTCTAAGATCAACGTTAATACAGAATGCCAATTAGAATTTGCTGCTGCAACTCGTAAATATATCGAAGCTGGTAAAGATTTAGAAGGTAAAGGATTTGACCCTCGTAAATTATTAAAACCTGGTACAGAAGCAATTACTGATATCGTTATTAAGAAAATGGAAATTTTCGGTAGCGTTGGTAAAGCTGAATAATTACAAACCGATGAATAAGTATCTCTTAGTTGAGATACTTATTTTTTTATGGCTTTCATGCTATGATAGCACTATGAGGTGATAACATGAAAAAACTAATCATTGTTTTATCTATATTGTTATTAGTAACAGGATGTGGAAGTAAGGTTAATATAGATGATAAAAGTGAGGAAGAGATTGTTAGAGTTGTAGCTCAGGCTATTTTGGATCATGATTATAAAACTGCTTATTCATATATGGATTCTTCATTAAAAGATAAATTATCAGAGAAAAGATTATCAGATGGGTTAGAACAAGTTTTAGATGGACTTACAAAGAGTGAAGATGGAATATATGAAGTATATGAAGAAGATGATTGTTGGTATGCGTGGGTTGATTATGAACCGAAAGATGTTCGTTTTACTATAAGTATGAATGATCAAAAGAGAATCATCGGTTTATTTTTGAATAGTGGTAGAGAAACATTGCATCTACAAGAAAATGAATGGTATCTAGAACAAGAGTTTCTAGTTGGGGAATATCATTTGTCAGGTATATTAACAATGCCTAAGAATATAGATCATCCGGATGTTGTATTGTTGATTCAAGGATCGGGGCAATCGAATTATAATGAAGAAATAGGCCCTAACAAACCGTTTGAGGATATTGCACAAGGTTTAGCAAAACGTGGGATTGCAACATTGCGTTATAGTAAACGTTTCTATGAATATCCAGAATTGGCTGGTACATCGTATGATTTAGAAGATGAATATTTTGATGATATCGAAGATGCAATTGAACAGTTAAAGAATCAACCGGTTGGTAATATTTATTATTTAGGTCATTCTCAAGGAGGTATGTTTGCTCACTATTTAGCAAATGAGATTCCTGAAATTAAGGGAGTGATTCTGATGGCTTCTACTCCTAGACATTTGATTGACTTGATGATCGATCAAAATAAAGCAGAATTGAAGAAACAAGGGTATAATGAGGAACAATGTGAGAAACTATTGGTTCAATTAACAAAAGCAAAAGAAAGTATCATGAATTTAAAAGAAGATGATCATTCTATAATTTTAGGAATTCCATCTGCATACTGGTATGAATTAACAGAGACACTTGCACCAAATTATATGAACAAGTCAATCCCTACCTTAGTGTTACAAGGAGAAGAGGATTTTCAAGTATATGCTGATGTAGATTATCCAATGTGGAAGGATTTATTAAAAGGAAATGGAGAGTACAATCTGTATCCTAGTTTAAATCATTTGATGATGCCTAGTATTCATGGAGATGTTAGTGATTATGAGATTGAGGCTCATGTGGAGGAACAGGTTGTTATAGATATTGCAGATTGGATTTATGCACATTAAGGAGGGAAACCTCCTTTTTCTATTGTCATGCTTTATTCACAAGAAAAAATAAGCTATAATAAAAACAAGGGAGTGGTCATATGATATATACTGTAACATTTAATCCATCAATTGATTTGTTTGTTGAGGCTGATTTAACAGTTGGAGAGCTAAATCGAGTAAGTCGTGAAGAATATATGGCTGGAGGAAAAGGATTAAATGTATCTATGATTTGTCATGAGTTAGAAATGGATACTGTGGCAACAGGATTTTTAGGAGGTTTTACAGGGGAATTTGTAAAACAGGAAATGGATCGAATGAATGTTGTTCATCATTTTATTGAAGCAGAAGGTATTACGCGTATTAACATGAAAATCGCTGGAATTGATGAAACAGAGATTAATTTAACTGGAGTTCATGTAACAAGAGAACATTTTGAACAATTATATCAGTTTTTAAATAAGAGTCTAACGAAGGATGATACTTTGATTATTAGTGGTAATTCGGCTAATGGAATTGATAAAGATGATTATGGAACATTGTGTCAATTAGCAAATGATAAAGGTTCTTTACTAGTAGTAGATACGAATCAGGCTTATTTGGAGTTTTTACTTCCATATCATCCTTTCTTAATCAAACCAAATGTTTCTGAGTTAGCAGGTGTATTTGAAACTACGATTTCTTCAGAAGAAGATATTGTAAAGCATGCTCGGCAATTACAGAAGTTGGGTGCTGTGAATGTATTGGTTTCTAATGGATCTAAGGGAGCAATTCTTGTTGGAGAA
>JAQXZJ010000052.1 GCA_029227155.1 Erysipelotrichaceae bacterium | reverse complement strand
CAAGAGGTGTTACAACGTCAAGTTGATTATAATTATGCAATTGCCCAAGAGGGTATTCAAAATCATTATGGAGCAAATGTAGGCAAAGTATTGTTGCATCATGATGGGAAAGATATCAAAGTACGAGCAAAAGCTATGGCTGCGGCAGGTTCTGATGCGCGTATGAGTGGTTGTGAATTGCCTGTAGTTATTAACTCAGGTAGTGGAAATCAAGGGATGACAGCATCGATTCCTGTGATTGAATATGCCAAAGAATTATCCGCAACAAAAGAACAATTATATCGAGCGCTTGTTGTTTCCAATCTGGTTACGATTCATTTAAAGACGGGAATTGGTCGTTTGTCGGCATTTTGTGGTGTAACTTGTGCAGGTGCTGGAGCGGCAGCTGGTGTTGCTTATTTGCATCAGGAAGGATTTGATGCCATCGCACATACGATCGTAAATGCACTAGCCATTGTATCAGGAATGATTTGTGATGGTGCTAAACCATCTTGTGCAGGGAAAATTGCCTCAGCTGTAGAAGCAGGATTGTTAGGTTATCAAATGTATCTGGATGATCAACAATTCTATGGAGGAGATGGAATCGTATCCAAAGGTGTTGAGAATACCATTAGAAATATTGCCCGTTTAGGATGTGAAGGAATGAAAGAAACGGATGAAGAAATCATCCAAATCATGCTCAATTGCTAGAACCAGGTCTATCCTGGTTTTTCTTTACAAATAACAACAAATGTTGTACTATGAC
Organism: Erysipelotrichaceae bacterium; assembly: GCA_029227155.1. Lineage (GTDB taxonomy): Bacteria > Bacillota_I > Bacilli_A > Erysipelotrichales > Erysipelotrichaceae > RGIG4607. Next base: position 2,787 of record JAQXZJ010000052.1, on the reverse strand, counting down.
ATTAATACAAGAAAAGAGGTTTATTTCGATGAACAAAAAGTATTTATTATATAGCACGCTGATTACGGTTCTATTTGGAGCTATCTACTATTATGTAGTATTGCCACCAATCAATTTACACAGCTTATTATTCTATGTTTCATTAATCTTATTGATTAGTTGTTTTGTATTATGTAATATTCTATTTTCTGGTCATCCGATTCGAGAAACAAAGAATGCAAAATGGGTAATTGTGGTTGTAAGTGCCATTCTTGTATTTTTTATCGGATCAATTGCAGTGTTTAGTCCATTGTTACGAGCAGATTTATATGCAAGTCGTATTACAGTGAATCAAAATGGTAACTTTACAGAGGAAATAGCAGAAGTGGATTTTAATGCATTGCCTTTATTAGATAGAGAATCAACTGGTAAACTTGGAGACCGGGTAATGGGACAAATGGCTGATTTGGTTTCTCAATTTACAGTGTCTGAATTATACACACAGATTAATTATCAGGATAACATTGTTCGGGTAACTCCACTGGAATATATTGGAATTATCAAATACTTTACCAATCGCTCTCAAGGGATTCCTGGGTATATTACAGTAAACTCAGTAACGGGTGATGCTAAATTAGTGAAACTAGATAAGGGAATGCGTTATGTTCCAAGTGCAATGTTTAATGAAAAATTAGAGCGTAAATTGCGTTTCCAATATCCATTTGAAATCTTCGGAACAGCACAGTTTGAATTGGATGAAGAAGGTAAACCATTTTATGTGGTTCCAACATATACCTTTAGAGGACTTGGAATGTTAAGAGATATTGATGGAATCATTATTTTAGACCCTGTAACAGGACACTCGAATAAATATTCTATTGCAGAAATTCCAACTTGGGTCGATCATGTGTTTACTGCACAATTAATTATTGAACAAACCGATGACTGGGGCTTGTATCGAGAAGGATTCTGGAACTCTATGTTTGGTCAGAAAAACGTAGTACAAACAACAGATGGTTATAACTATTTAGCCATGAATGATGATGTTTATGTCTATACGGGAATTACTTCTGTTTTAGAAGATGCAGCAAACCTAGGATTTATTCTAAGTAATATGCGTACGAAAGAAACGACTTTTTATGCAATTGCTGGTGCAGAAGAATTTTCTGCGATGAGAAGTGCTGAAGGTCAGGTACAGCAAATGAATTATCAGGCAAGTTTCCCATTGTTAATCAACTTGAATGGAAAACCAACCTATGTATTATCATTAAAAGATAATGCAGGATTAGTAAAAATGTATGCTTTTGTTGATGTTGTGGACTATCAAAAAGTAGTTGTAACCAATGCAGCGGAAGGAATTGAAAAAGCGGCTGAGAATTATTTAGGTCGCAAACTAGAAGATATCGAAGTTGATAAAGATAAATTAACGTATGTAGATATTGAAATTGCAAGTATTACGATGGCAACTCTTTCTGGTAATAGTTATTATTACATTACTTCTACGGATGGCTCAAAATATAAAGTGTCATTAGTGGTTAGTGATGAATTGCCATTTGTAAAAGTGGGCGATGTGCTTCATGCTGGTTATTTAGATAGCACGGAGGTTACGGAGTTATTGGATATCGAATAACGTGAGGAAATTTTAAGAAAGATATTGACATTTCATTTGATTGCGTATAATCTATATGCATATTCAATGAACAAGAGAGTAACGATTGGAAATCTCATAGCGAGTCTAGGATGGTGGAAGCTAGATAGAGGAACAAAAGTGAAGCGCACTTGTTGGAAATTTGTCTGAATTAAGAGTAGGATAGATCGTGAATCTGCGTTAAGGATTGAGGTGGCCAAAAGTGTTTTTTGGCAACTAGTGTGGTACCGCGATTGTATGTCGTCTCTAGAATTAGAGACGGCTTTTTTAATGGGTAAGGAGTGAAGTCATGGAAAGAAGAGCTTGGGAAAAAGATTTGCCTAGAAAACAGTTTCAACAGTTTCATAAAATAGAACAGTCTCAATCTTGGTTTGATGTCTATGATATCGGCAATGATGTGTATGCGATTTATGAACCTTACCAGTTTCAAGAAGTAATTTCTTATCTAATTTTAGGAGAAGAAAAAGCACTTTTATGGGATACAGGAAACGGGATCGGCTCGATGAAACAATTGATTGATGAATTGTGGCAGAAAGAGTTGATAGTTGTAAATAGTCATCTTCATTTTGATCACATTGGAGGAAATCATGAATTTGAATGTGTTCATGTGTTGAATCATCCTTATGTGAAGCAAGTGCTGGAAATGGGGATTGATGATACTGTATATGAAGAAGAATATGCAGAGAGTACATATTCTGTATATAGTCCGCTTCCATATCGTCCATTGCATTACCATCCGTTTGTTTATTGCTGGATCGAAGATGGACATATCTTTGATTTGGGTCGACGACGATTACAGGTAAAAACTGCTCCAGGGCATTCTGTAGATAGTTTGGTGTTGGTAGATGAACAGAAGAAACTATTATTTACAGGAGATACTTATTATCCTGCAACACTCTATTGTTTCACAGAAGGAATGTTTGAAACATATACAAAAACAATGCAAAAGTTAGCTGGAAAATATCAGGATTATCTTTTGATAACTTCCCACAATGAACCATTACGAGAAGGAAAAATGTTGCAAGTGGTTGCCAAAGAATTTGAAAAAGTAATGAAATGTGAAGCTTCATTCATGATGGAACATGAGTATGAAAAATATGAATTAGATGGTGTTACGTTATTAAAACGTTAGAAGGAGAAATATATGAAAAAGTTATTAT
>JAQXZJ010000051.1 GCA_029227155.1 Erysipelotrichaceae bacterium | reverse complement strand
ATATACCACAAATGAATAAATGGTGAACTAGTATGTCTAGCAAAGTAATCAAGGTTCGCATTGATCTGCCAGAAGTTATTATAACCCAATAAAACTGAGGTCGTTTCTGGTTTTAGACTTACCCAAACGATACCTTGTTGTAAAGAGATGATCGCAATTGAAGTAAGTACAACAACTAATAAAGGTAGATAAATCTTCTTCAATCTAGATAAATAGTGTTTCTTTAAGTCCACTTTTTCTTTTTTTAGTAAAGATCTAGTACTAAGATAGCCACTTAATGCAAAGAAACAACAAACTGCTAAATATCCTCCCTTCAATAAATCAAGGTGGTATAACAGAACAGCTAAACATAGAATAGCTCTAAATTTATCCAAATATTGATTACGCTTTTCCCCCATAATATTGCTCTCTTTCAATTATTCTAATTATAGCATAGTTGTAATATATTATTTGACGATTTAAAAATTCTTTCTCTATTTATAATTTGACAGTAGAACCACTTAGTGATATCGTGACAATTATCAGAAAGGGATGAAATTGTGTTATACTATCGCATTGCTAAGACACTGATACCAATTTCCTTTGAAGAAATTCAATCATGGGAAAAAATCGTTGTTATTTTGAAACCAGAAGAAATAAATACTAGCAATTTGCCAGAGGAGTTGCTACCACCAGTTTCATTATTTTCTATAGAAAATATCACCGGATGTCGGTTAACAGTTGAACAAAATCGAATTATAGGAGAACTTTGCATTCCAATAAAACCTCATCAAAAGGAAAGACGAATAATATATATATGGTGGAATCATTGCCTTCTGTTTGTTGATCCTGATCAAGAAGTAGTTACATGTATGGAACGTGTAAAAAATATGCGGCCTCATCACGCGGATGGGGCGGATAATTTGCTAATGGATTTTTATTTAGCATTGATTATGGATGATCCTTTACATATGGAACTTCTAGAAGAACGTATTTCAAGGTTTGAACAGATGGTATTGGATAATCAAACAGATTCCTTTATTCGGCAAATGAGTCAATTAAGAAAAGAACTAAATCAACGAAATCGTTATTACTCTCAAATGAATGATATGGTCGCCACTTTACAAGAGAATACAACTGATTTGCTAGATGAAGAAAGTAAAAACCGTCTACAATATGTCCTCCGTCGATTGAATCGTTTACAAGAGGAAACACAAATGCTACGAGAATATGCTAGTCAAGTTAGTAGCGAATATCAGGCACAGGTAGATTTTGGGCAAAACAGAATTATGAAGTTCTTAACAATTGTCACTACTATTTTTATGCCTTTATCTTTAATTGCTGGATGGTATGGAATGAATTTTGATCATATGCCTGAACTTCATTGGAAGTATGGATATCCATCGGTAATTATTGTAAGTGTTTTAATCGTTGGAGGCTGTATTTTCTATTTCAAAAAGAAACGATATTAAACTATATTTTTACGGTCTATTCCAATCATATTTATTTAATATTAGAAATGGAAAAGCAACAGAACATCACTTATAACTTAAGCGGATTAAAAACACACTTCTTGGTATTGCAATAATATTAGTAGCTATTGCTCTGCATTTATTCTTTGCAAACAAATTGTTTACTGACTTTATTGCAATTGTAGGACTTTGCATTGTTATATTAGGATATTGTTCTAAGGCAGATAAATAAGATATAAATTGCAATTTATTGTATAAAAGGAGATGATGAAAATGAGATTAGATGGATATGGTCTATTTGTTAAAGACATGGCAACAATGATTCGCTTTTATCGAGATGTTTTAGGGTTTGAAATTAAAGAGGATGAAAACACTGATAATGTTTACTTATTAAAAGATAGCACCCTATTTTTGCTTTATGGAAGAAAGGATTTTGAAAAACTAACAAACAAAAGATATGAGTATCTAACAGGAATCAATGCACATTCTGAGATGGCGTTGTATGTTGACACTTATGAGGAAGTTGATATTCAGTATAAAAATGCCATTAGCCATGGTGCAACCTCTTTGTTAGAGCCAACTACTGAGCCTTGGGGACAAAGAACATGTTTTATTGCTGATCCAGAAGGTAATATCATCGAGATTGGTTCTTGGAACAAAGCATATGAAGAAAAGGATTTAGAATAAATTAAATCCATTGAAAAGGAAAGATAATATAATGATACGACATGCAATAGTAAAAGCTGCTTCTAGGATAGCGGAAATATTGATATTTACAAAACGAATGAATTATAGAAATATTTTTAAAAATGATAAAGTATCATTTGAAATAATGCAGGTTTACCCTTTAGCAAAGGATTATATTGATAATCCAGATAAACTAAAAAATATTTGGGTTTATGATGATGAATTTGTGAAGGGAATGATACATATTGAAGAAAATCAAATTGTGGAATTGTATGTTGATACTTTTTTTGAAAATCAGGGTATTGGCAGTAGTCTTATAGAATTTGCTGTTGAACAAATGAAATGTGATTATTTGTGGGTTCTTGCAAAGAATTCTAAGGCAATACATTTTTATGAAAGACATGGTTTTGCACTTACAGAGAAAAAGCAAATTGAAGAAGGTACATCAGAGTATATTATTCAAATGAAGCGTTAAATCCTTGTTTATCAATCTAATAAACCATCACTGTTCCTTGTACATATTCACTAAATCGCCATGTAATTACTAATTCACCCATTCAAGAAGAACCTCCTTTGTTTTGTAATGAAATCGCGAGTGAAAACAAAAAGATGCATTGCTGCATCTATGTTGAATTTACTAATAAAGGTATTTGCATGAATTGTGTATTAGCATGTGAGTGTCATGATGATATGGATATGCTTGTAGAACATGCCCAAGACAGCTTAAAGAAATTATTATCTGTCTTTCATGCCAAAGAAGCAAAAGATAGAAATATGCAAAGATAGTAACTATGAAAAAAGAACAATTATTAGCAAACATACACGACTTCATTGAAAGTCAGGATTTTTCAAATGCTCAGATTGTATTTGTATTACATAAAGAAGTTGATTTTGAAGATGAATAAAAATTTAGAAAATGATCCTGATGAAATCTATACTGTAATCGTAAAGAATAATGAATATGAACTTCACCACATTTTTGATTGGGACTTTGGGATTGATACACACTTCTTAGAAGAATTGATTGATGGCTATGAAATCTATCATATGCCAGTTATTGAGCACGCAGGCGTTTGGTCAATGATTGATGAATTACGTGATGATTTGCATTGTGCAAAAGGCATACAACTTTATTTAGAATATTGTCAGAAAAATTCAATTACTCCTCAAATCCATGGAAGAAATATTGATATAACTGACTTGTATATTGAAACAAACATTGGTTACAACATTATCGCAAATGTCGATATATTATCTGCTTCTGTGGTATTAGGCAGAAAGCAATCATATCTTGATCAATATGTTACTTGGTATACTACTCCTACTCGCAAAAATGGATATGTTATGGGTCATTATTTTAATTCCTTCGAAGCTGCTTATGAAGACTTTACCCAAAGAGCAAAAGATTTATTCAATACTCATTTAGAAGCTAAGAAGTACTGGATTAGGCCATTAAAGGAACGTGAAATTTATGAAAGATGATATTTCAAAAGAGCTATTTGAACCAATGAAACTATTTGGTAAGTTAGTCTTATTCGCACCTTCTAGAATTAAGAATGAAGATATCTCAAAAGGAATCTATCGATATGAATATGATAAAGGTCGAGGAATCATTTGTCAGATATCTACACTAATTCTAGTAAATCATTGGGGCACTATTTTATCCAATAAACCTATTAAACTTAATCCAGATGGATATTGTGATATAGATGAAGATAAGGATATTGAATATTTAAGTAGACCGGCTATTACTATTTCTCAATATCAAAATAGATTTAAAGATAAATCTCAAGAAAGATAAGAAAATTCATAAAGGTAAAGAACTTCTATCCCATAGGTGTTAAAATATGTTTACAAGGATACTGTTATAATCTAATAAAGAAATGTCGCCCATAATGCGACCTTTATGTATTAGTTAACATCTATTATATAAATAGATAAAGGAGACACTTTTATGATGATATCACCTGAAACATATTACGAACTAAATTTAAAAGACAAGAATGAAAAAGAACTACTTTCTGTAATTAGAGGTTTAAAGAACAAGATTGGTCATTTGAAAAACATTATGGAACATCCGGATTATCAACCATTAACCAAACCTGATGAAGCAACACAAATATGGTGTATGAAATTGTATCTTGAAAGAGCGATACAAGCTTTAAAAGATATGGGAGGAACTTATATTCCTTCAAAAGCTGAACTCAAAGTTGAAGAATTTAACAACAATATTCCAAATATAAAAGAAATCAATTTCCGAATTGGTGGCTTTACTTATGGTCATACAGATTACACATTTAAATTTGATGATAATAAATCAAAAAAAATAATTAGTAAAATGTTAGATGAAGTTGTTGAATTATCTTTAGAAGATAAAGATGATTTCTTAGATGGATTCGCTGCATTAAACATAGGAGAATGGCGTTTAAATTACGATACCGAAAGATTTGGTTATTGTGTAATGGATGGAACGCAATGGGAATTAGAAATTCATTATTCTAATGGAAACAAAACGAAATCTTATTATGGTTCAAATGCTTATCCTTATAACTTCAATAAATTATTAGAATTGTTTGAATATGATTATGAAGATGAAGAAGACGATGATGTTCGTTTAAATTACACTATCTCTTTAGATGATAAGAATGAATTGTTGCTTCAAATGTATAAAAAAGCAAAAGAATTGCCTTTTGGCACAGAAATAAGCACTTCTGACTTGCTTAGTATGATTTTTAAAAATTCATCTTATATAGATGGCAAGTATATCTATGATGATCTAGTTTTAGAAATGAAAGATATGTTTTCTATAGATTTAGAGTTTAAAACAACTGCTGCTGATAATGGAATCGAAATAGATGATACTATTCATACCGGTGAAGTATTGGGAATGCCATTCCATATTGGATTCTTAATTAAATCATATTAGTTTTGGAGGTTTTCTATGAGCAAAATAGAAATTAAAAAGATTGGTATTACAAATGTTGGAACAGAATGCATTGTGAATGCAGCTAATGATGGTTTATGGGAAGGTGGAGGTGTTTGTGGTGTTATCTTTAAAGCAGCTGGATCTGCTCAACTTACTAAAGTTTGTCTAGAAATTGGACACTGTGATATAGGTAGTGCAGTGATTACACCTTCATTTAATTTAAATGCAAAATACATTATCCATGCAGTTGGACCAATATGGAAAGATGGTAAACATAAAGAACCTCAACTAGAAATAGAATGATGTACTGTTTAAACAAAGACGATACTTATAAAATCTAGATTACAAAGAAAAAGTGGTTTCTAGTCAGATCAAGGTGGATACATTCCATCTTTTTCATTTCCATAAACCACATTTTTTCATAGTATGACTTCAATTTATTTATAGGCTGACACCAACATCTGTTAAAGCTACAACCCCAATAGATTTAAAGCCTATACCCCTGGATTATTTAAAATCCCTAAAAATAGCCATTACAATACAAGCACTATGTCTTCTTCGCTCTAAAATCATTTTATTTTTTCTCAATAACGTAACGATCAGTTTCTTGTTTTGTAGTTAACATTGATTCATCAAAGTCTTTCATCAATTCAACCAAAGATCCATTGATGATATCTGATTGTTTATTTGTTATTACTTCATTATCAACAACAATATTTACTCCATTCATTTCTTCAATCACTACATCTTTGAATTGGAAACGATACCCATATCCACCTGCTGCACGAGTTGGTGCACCATGTTCTAATACTACTAGATTACTCACATCATTCACAAATTCTGTTAGATATGGTTCTTTTATCGTTACTACATATTCAATTCCATCATTTGAATAGACTTCTACTCTTTCTAATGGTTCCTTAATGATATCTTTCAAATAAATCAGATCAGAATGAATCATCGTCCAATAATAATCTGTTATTTCTTCATCATCAATTGAATAATAGTTACCATCATAACCAATCATTTGATTATCATATATCGTTAGTGTTCGATCAAATTCTAATGTAGCTATTGGATTTCCTGTCTTTGCTGCATCACTTTTTGTTAATGATAAACCATTCATAAAATCAACGACATCATGATTTAAAGTATATACATACTTATTCTTAATCATCTTCACATCGTTCTCATATTCAATATTCAATTGAATGCCACTTGTTGATTTATTAGCATTACAACCAAACAAAATAAAACACATCATTATTATTGATATCAATTTTTTCATTTAATTAGCCTCCTTATGATAATGCAGACATGTATTGGATCGCGTAAATGTAAAAATATGGCTGTGAACTTGAATTTGTTACTATCCATCTCAATTCAACACTATTTCCATTCCACGGATCCTTTGCAACTAAAATTTCTTCTGATCCATCTGTTGTTACCTTTGCTCCATATACAGTTAGTGCATGCAACGCAGTAGTCGGACCGCTAAAAATATTGTCACTACTATTAGCATAGCCCCAATATCCAATCATTACAATTAATGGCCAATCTTTCTGGATGCTTGGAACAATATAATTTTCAAGATCGCTATCCTTTAGTCTATTTGCTGATCCCGTTGATAGTTCTGCATCTCTTGATTTAATCGTAACAGAGTAACCCTTATTATTAAAATATTTCTTCCACCCTGTCGTTAGTTCTGAGATAGTCGTTTTATCTGACCCTAAATATGTTGAACTCTTCAATGCATTTATCAAAGATGTGTTTGATACACCAGAAGCAACTAAATTATCATATCCATTTGAATCTAAATATCTTACTAAAACAGCCAAGGCTGTTGGGGTACAGGTTAGATTCGTCGGTTGAACCATTCCTGTAGGAATACTGTTAAGACGATAAAATGTAAACCCATAATCAGGAATTACAACACCATATGGAGAAATGTTCTCTTCATAATTAATTTCTGTAGAAACGTAATCATTCATGTTTCCAACATTCAGACCATCTCTAAAACTTATGAATTCATTATTATCTTTATAAAAATAGAACATTGGAGAATCACAATACACTCTATCATATGACCAGTCGAAAGGAATCTGCCCATCATATGATGCTTCCATCACTTTTAGTTCTCCATAGCAATTTAATACTGAAATGTATCCAGCCTGACTCACAGAGTTTTGAACTTTAAAAACAACTCCATTTTCTTGTTCATTAAAATCATATAAAGTTTTAGAATCAACAATTTCCATTCCTTCCCATTCAGGCGCAATCACACGTGATGAATTGATGTATTCCTTTGCTTTTCGCGTAGCATAAATTTCAATTAAACTCAAATCATCAGTACATTTAGCAAAAATCGGGGATGAAATAACCATTAGACACATAACTAATAAACAACTTATTATTTTTTCATTTTTCTCTTATCCTTTCTAAATAAAGCTTTGTTTCATATTTCAACAATATATCTCTGTTTTACATATAGATAAATACATAATCTTATACCTTCTTTCTATTACCATTAATGCCAAATATTTTTAAGAAAATTTTTACTATTATTATCCGACATTTTCTTTTTATGCCTTATAAATCACATATTTTTCATGAATTCTATAAGTTCAACTGAATTAACTAGCTTTTTAATCATTATTCCAACAATCAAAAGTACATTTTATACCATATGGAGAAATACTACTATCACCACTTTTTTCTTCACACACCCATTCTGTATCACCATTGTTATCTTGAAGTAAATAGCATCCGTTTTCTTCCTTAATAATTGAACAATCACCGTATGTTTCAAGAGTTTCTTCATGTGCAAATACAATCACGAACGATATGCTCAATCCTATAAACACAATAGTAAAATACAATTTCATTTTTTTCATAATCACATTTGTTCTTTTTTAATAACTAGATAAAAACTATCAACCTTTTAAATAGTTCCTTTCTTTGATATTTAAATTATATTATTCAAATAAAAGATTTATGGCTCAGAAAATACCATTGATACAATATAATCAACAGACTTATTTGGGTCTGTTCCTTTATATTGAAACGAAACATCCATCTCTATTATTTTCTCCAAATCAAATTCCTCACTAGTTTCAAATGAAAGTATAAATGTATTTGCTTTATTAAAATTTAAAACAATCTCATCATTTTGAGGTTTAAGATCAATTATCGTCATCGCTTCATCATACAAATGTACTCTTCCGCAAACTTTAACATCAAATTTTAAAAATTCAGGATAGAATTCTGCAATCGTATGATAGAGTTCTAATGTTGAAGAATTGTCAATCACAATAGTTGCCAAAAACTGTTTTGTTTCATTTCGTTCATTAATTTCCAGATTTTCTAGAGTAATACTCCCAACATCCGCTGAAAGTCTCGGTTGTTCTAACTGTTCAAAAGCAAAAGGCTTCGCTGGTTCATTTGTTTTTTTCCCAACATAATATCCAAATGAAAAGAATAATATTCCAGAAATAATAAAGATGATTAACTTTTTGACCATTTAATATACTCTCCAATCGTTAAACTAAGCGAAGCATTTTCGTTTTTTGTTATTGAGCAATCTTGATTAATTGTAACAAAGTATCCTGATGTTGTAACATAATTGGATCCAACAGTACAATAATATGTAGTATTCGCTGGAACATTTGTCCTAGCAACGACAGTCTCTATCTTAGAAGCACCATAAGACACTTCATTTTATCATCGTCAATTGCATAGGTATTTATTGGAATTGAGGCAAAAATAGTAATCAACAATAGCATCGATAATAATTTTTTTAAATTCATTTTTTACTTACCTTTTTCTATTATTTCGTTCTATATTATTTAATATCTATTAAAATCAAATTTTTGGACCATTAGCATTGTCTATTCTATTATTTTTCGCTATCATCTTTCATTCATTTATAAATGAACAATAGTAAAAATACTATTTCAGACTGTTGACAAAGGAAGTAGTCGACAGTTTATTTAAAATACGATATTTCTTTCTTGTATTTATTTAGAAATAGCACAAGAAGGTTTCATTTCAAGTTCATCATTCATAATGTATTTATCATAGTACAAATCAAAAATGATAGCATCCCCTTTTTTATTTAATACATCACGAGAAAAATAATCTCTTTCTAAAAAAGGTTCTAAATTAGAATAGTCTTCAATAGAAGATGTAAATACATAATTTTCTCCATCTATATATGGTTTGCCAACACTTAATCCCTCAAATTCAAATTGTGCGTTTTCAAAAAATCTAAATCGTTTTCTAATTATCGTTCAACATCTTCAAATTCAGTGATTGGTGTAATGTATGTTATTTGACTCTTTACAAGCAAACCATCTTTCACCCAGAATGTACGTTCCATGACACCTTCCTGATAATTCTCATCCACGATTTCTCCATTCACTTCATGAATACTTTTATACGGTTGTGTACAAATCAAAACTTTCGTATCTTTATTGTAATTAATTTCAGATGAAGTACATCCCACCATTATAAAGATAAACAATACAATGAGTAACCTTTTCATATTAACTCCTTCCATACTTGGTCATATCCACTACTGCTTTCCCCGAATCATCATTGTATAAATAATAGTACATATCTAAAAAGCGAACATATTGGTCCCATGTTTGTATAGCATTTTTTGCGTAAGCATACGCATATGCAGCTGATGAACTTGTTGCTTGAGCACGTTTAATACTTGGATACGTAACTGATGGAAAGTTCGATAATTCTGTGAAACCACTAACATACGTAATTTTTGGATATGTATTATCAGTATAAATAGTAAACTTCACTTGCCAAGCAACTTTAAACACGACTGGATTAACACCTGTGGATGGAACTTTAAGTGTTTCTGAATAACGCACTGTTCTTGTATAAGTGCCTGGAGCAAATTCTTCAGTTCCAATAGCACGCGTTTTCAAGTCATTAACGTTGATTGAAACGGACTTATCCAATGGATCTAAAACCTCTAATGTCATTATGCAATCTTCGTCTGTTATTGAAGTGTAATAATTTCCACTAGGTAATAAAGGGACTTCCAAAGCATAACTTTTTGTTTCTTGATGTTGTTGATCGGTAGCATTAATTGGCATTGTCATAGATACAAATACAAATAATACTAAAAAAAACTAAATTACATTTTTCAAAGTAGATGACCTCCTTTTTGAAAAATTTCTCATCATTATTCTTTCTTTTTACACATAACTTTTTGTTCTTTAAATAATTTTTAAATCCATTTAGCTAGAAAAATCTCCATTTTTGTACCTTGAAATACACATCAGTCTATACCTCCATTAGATGATACAATTGTCTAGCATTTCTCTTCTGTAATTATATAATAACAAATAATCCTCAATTGTCAATATCATATTTATTTTATAGGTATTTACATTTTTATGTTGAACGATATATTGTTATCATAGAGTTGACTTTATGGCAAGACTTGCGAATGGATTTTTAAAATTAGAAATTAGTAATAACTGATATCGTTTAGCTCCCATAAAGGGAGCTTTATCATCTATGATAATGCTAGAAGTATTTCTCATAAGCAATCACAACATCACAACCAATCGCAAGTTTACAACATATAAAAATTAAGTATTCTATATAATTGTAAAGAGATTTCTGAAGGAAATCCAAATGGAGGAATTCGTGTGAAGAAAATTGTGAAAGTATTACCTTATTATGAGCCAAGAATGTGGGGAGGATCTAAACGCTTAATTGAAGAATTCCATTATGTTACAGATATCAAACCTGTGGGTGAAGTCTATAATGTTGTAGCATTACATGGACATGCGGACTGTCTAGTTCCTGAAATGGATATGATGTTATCAGATCTATATAAAGCAAAACCTGAATGGTTCAACTGTGACACAGAAGAATTACCAATACGTGTCAATATCTTAGATCCATCGGATCGTTTATCCATTCAAATTCATCCAACAGATGAGTTTGCTAGAGGGTATAATGGTGGTCGTGGCAAACCAGAAGCATGGGTTATCTTAGATGCTCCAGAAGATGGAACGATTGAATTTGGTCACCATGCAAAAACTAGGGAAGAATTCAAAGAATGGGCAGAAACAAAGCAATGGGATAAATTATTACGTTATTTACATACACCAATTAATGGTTTCATTGATATTCCAACAGGTACTTTGCATGCGATTGGGAAAGGTGTGTTAACCTATAATATTTCAAGAAATGCTGATTTAACATTGCGTTTGTATGATTATGATAGAGTAGACCCAAGTACAGGTAAACAAAGATCGATTCAGCCGGAACATGTCTATAACAATGTGAATATACCTGATAAAATGATCGAATTTCAAATGTATCCATATTCCACTGAAAGAGGTTTAAAGGTAACTCGTTATTGGGATGAACCAGGCTTATATACTTTGATTCGTTTACAATGTGATAATGAAGGTACCTTCTTACACAATGCATTTGCATTCTATACTTGTGTCAAAGGTGAAGGCTTTATTAATGATGTTCCTATTCGTCAAGGAGAAACTGTATTAGTACCTTGCAATATGGGCTGGATGACCTTTAAAGGTAACATGGATCTTTTCTTAGCATCTTATAGAAATGAAGGAGTGAAATAATATGAAATTACAATTAGCGATTGATGACTTAACATTAGAGGAAGCAATAGAATTAGTTAAAAAGGTACATGATTCCATTGATATCATTGAATGTGGAACCCCATTTATTTATGAATACGGTATGAATGGAGTCAGAACTATGAAAAGAGAATTTCCTGATAAAGAAATTCTAGCAGATCTAAAGATCATGGATGCAGGATACTATGAAGCGGAACAAGCACTAAAAGCTGGTGCAGACTATGTTACTATTTTAGGTGTAACTGATAATTTGACGGTGAAAGGATGTGTTGATGCTTGTAATGCTTATGGAAAACAATGTGTTGTTGATATGATTTGTGTAGATGATTTACCAACAAGAATTGCAAAGATGGAAGAAATTGGAGCACACTTTGTATCTGTTCATGTAGGTGTTGACCAACAAACGTTGGGTAGAAAGCCAATTGATGATCTAAGAGTCATGAAAGAAGCGGTTAAAACAGCATCTATTTCGGTAGCTGGTGGTATTAATGAACATACTCTTGCTGATTACATTGCTTTACAACCTGAAATCTTAATTATTGGTTCAGGAATTACCCATTCAAAAGATCCTGTACAATCCGCATTAACTGTACATAAAGCAATCAAGGGGAACTAACATGAATACTGTTTCAATTATTTTAGAAGAATTACAAAATCTTGCTAGTCAAATTAAACAAAAAGAAATAGAAAGCATTTGTGATTCGCTCCTTAAAGCTAGACATATCTTTGTTGTTGGAGCTGGAAGAAGTGGTTTTTGTGCTAGAGGATTTTCCAATCGTCTGATGCATTTAGGGTTTGAAGTATCTTTTGTAGGAGAACCTACTACACCTAGATTATTGAAAGATGATTTATTAATTATCGCATCCGGTTCTGGTAAAACAGCTAGTCTTGTATCGATGGCAAACAAAGCGAAAGAAGTTGGAGCAACGATTGCAACACTTACCATTAATCCTAAGGCTACAATTGGTCAAATGGCAACAAGTATTGTGACCATTCCTGGTACCACTCGATTATTAGGTGAGGAAAATACAAAGGCAGTATCTAAACAACCGATTGGCTCTGCTTTTGAACAACTACTCTGGTTAACATTTGATGCAATAATTAGTGTCTTAATGGAAAAAACGAATCAACAACCAGAAGACTTAATTCATCGACATGCGAATTTAGAATAAAACAAAAGAGTTGAACCATGATTACCGGTTCAACTTTTATTGGTTATTTGAATTACTTCAGGGTAGTACCCCCACCTTTGAATTAGTTCAGGGTTTTTATAGTTTCCTTTGAACCAGTTCAGGGTATCTATTTTGTGTATTATAAAACCTCCTCTCGTAGTAGAATTTGTTTGCACAAAATTTCAAAAACGAAAGGAGGTTTTACCTATTAAAGATTCTATCACATCTCTTTTCTCTCTGAAACCTGAAGACGTCGAATTCTGTAAAGAAGTCTTCAAAGATCATCATCACTATTTCTATATCAAGTTGGTGAACCATGGTGGTAGATGCTGTAAATGTGGTACTTTTACCAAAAAAGTTAAAGAATACTATGATAAATCTATTACTCATTCCATCTTCTTAAATGAAAAATCTACTATTATCTATAAAGCCCGTAGATTTATATGTCCCATATGTGGAACAACTTTCTATGAAGAGTCACCATTTACTGATGAATATTCTTTTACTTCGTCTAAGACCGTGGATAATGTTCTGGAACTATTAAAACATTATAATGAAACTTTCTCTTCTGTAGCTAGAAAAGTTAACCTCAGTCCAAATCAAGTAATGAAAATCTTTGATGAGCATGTACAGTTACCGAGAAACATTTTTACTCAATCAATCTGTTTTGACGAGATATACTTTTCAAGAAAAGCTAGGTGTAAATACGCCTTCGTTATCCTTAGCTTTACGAAAGGTCATGTTCTCGATATCTTGCATACCAG
Organism: Erysipelotrichaceae bacterium; assembly: GCA_029227155.1. Lineage (GTDB taxonomy): Bacteria > Bacillota_I > Bacilli_A > Erysipelotrichales > Erysipelotrichaceae > RGIG4607. The sequence continues at coordinate 6,247 of JAQXZJ010000051.1, read as the reverse complement.
AGAGAAGCACTATCTTATTTCATATTTCAGAAAAATCCCTATTGAAGAAAGAAAGATTGTCCAATACATCAGTATAGACATGAATCCTATCTATAAAGAAGTTATTTCTATATGTTTTCCTTGGGCTACGGTTTGTGTAGACTCTTTTCATGTCATGAGATGTCTAAGTCATTCATTAGATTTAGTACGTCTGAGAGTCATGAGAAAGTTCGCTATTAATAAGCGTTCTGATCAATACTATTTATTAAAATATCAAAAGCATCTGCTTTTTACAGAGATTAAAGATGATTCGTATAACAAAACGAAAAAGAATCATCATTTCAAATACTTTATTACGGACAAAAGAAAACTAGAGATGATGTTGAATATTGATCCAGAATTGAAAGAATCCTTTGAACTCAAAGAGGCTTATCATTTATTCAATAACATAGATGGTACCCTGGATGAAAAAAGAACACAGCTAGAAAGTTTGATTGATAGATTCGTATCTTCAAACATTCCTGAAATGATGGTCATGGCTTCTACTCTTGATCATTGGAAAGAAGAAATCATTCATTCATTTATTCTTATCCCTAAAAGAAGTAAGGGAAAAGATAAAATGGTGAGAGTGTCAAATGGTCCTATTGAGGGTAGGAATAAATATATCAAGTTAATTCTTCAACTAGCAAATGGTTATTCAAATTTTAACAGATTCAGAAACAGAGCGCTTTTTGTATTGAATAGTCAGTCTAAACCATCAGAAGAAAAACTAATAAATACGATAAAACTCACTAGAAAAGATAAGTAAATTGTGTGTACAAGAAAGGCCCTGTCATCATTGTGACAGAGCCGATTTTTAATTCAACCCTGAACCGGTTCAAATTACCCTTTTATTTCGTTAATTGTTAAGCTTTTCTTCTTTTCTTTTCTTGTAATAATACCATGATTGCAAGTGCACTACCAAACAGTAAACTCATCCAACCATTGTTATTTGTTGTATCAGCTGTATCTGTATTTTTTGCTTGAATGGTAAAAGTACAACTAGCAATTCCATCTTCATATACAACTGTTAATGTATGCTCACCAGCATTCAATGTACTTAGGTAATCTGCAGTAAATGTAATCACTGTACTTCCAGCTACTACTTGGTAATGTTCTGTAGCCACTGTTTCTCCATCTACTTTAACTAATACAAACTTTTCAATTTCTCCATTTGCTTTAAATGTTAGTCCTTCTTTACTGCCTTGAGCCCAATTGCCATTAGCACCTTCAATCACTTTATAATCAACAAACATATTTGAGTACAACTGATCCAAGTTTTCTAAAGCAGCATCAACTTCTTCTTGAGAACCATCAATCATTGCTTTATATGCTTTATCCAAGCCTTCTTTCAATGCTTCAACTGACTCTTCTGTATATTGACCAAGATCTATCATTTCAATTGTTTCAACAAGTTCTCTTAGTCCACTAATATCTACTAATGCTTCTTTAGCTGCTAGTAAACGTTTTGTCATTTCATTAACCGTTTCTTGATCCACATTTTCATCAGCTACAACGATTTGTGCCTCTTTTAATACATCTGTTAGTTCATCAAAACTATTTTCTGTATAATCATCACGATCAAGACTGATACATTCAGCAACCGCATCTTCTAATGCTGTCTTAACTACATCTTTAACAAATGTTAATTCATCAAAGAAGAACCAAGTAGGACTACCGGCATAAGGATGTCCAGCAGGAATGGTTCCACCATTCTTAATGAAAATCTTAATATACTTCGCAGTTTGTGGAATTGGAGAAGTCATCACTGTCGTACTTTCAGAAGGACTATCTGTAAATTCTTTATCAAGTACAACCTTATCATATTCGGTATAGTTTATACCATCTTCTGAAACCATGAATTGTACATATTCAGGATAACGAATACCCCATCTCCATTCTTGTAAGAATCCCAAACGTAATTGATTGAATGTAGATTCTTTCTCTAATTGAATCGTAACTGTTAAATCTTTTCCTTCAATACCAGCCCATGTACCGTTATTAAAGATTTGTTTCGAGCTTTCTTCTGGAATCATACTGCCATAAACATCATCTAGGATGTTATATTTTCCATTGGCTCCACCTTTACCTAACGGTTTATCATAAGTAATAATTGGCAATGAAGTTAATGCTGCATAAGCATCTTTGATCTTATTTCTAGCAGAATGATAACTAGAAATAACTGCTTCTTCCTTAGCAAGCAAAGCTTCTGCTTCTTCAATTGCTTTTCTAAATGAATTTGCTGCAGAATCATAGATGCTAACATCAATCTTCTTCATTTCCTCTACATAACTTTGTAGTTGAGCTTTTGTAATATCCATATCATTGATGATTACTTCATCAATAAATACCCACTCATTTCTAGTAACTGTACCAGGTGCTGTTACACTTTCTTTTAAATGACTATCATCATTTTCAAATACATACTTAACATAACGTCCCTTAACATCACTTAATTCGATCGTATTAATTACACCGATAGCTGTAGATACATCAATCGTATGTTCCGGAGCATCTAGATAACCAACTTCTTTCCAAGTAAGGTTATCACTCGAAACATATACTGTTGCATTTGGTGGGTAAATACCCCATTGTGGACGAGATGATGAACTAAATCCAACAGAATCAATCTCTTGTTCACTTCCCAAATCAACAATTGCTTCAAATGTCGTAGCATTCTGCCATCCAATATATTCTGGATCCGTATGAATGAATGTATGTGCGTATTGATCATCTACTAACAAGGCTTTATCTTTTGATCCAGCAGACATGGAAATAACGACTCTACCTAAAGCTAAATCATGATATGCAGATTCTAAATCCTTGATTGCTTGATCAATTTGAATTGGAGTTGCTGTCTTTGAATCATAGATTGCAACTGCATTTTCTTTTGCTTGAAGATAAGCAGAAGCACTTTCTTCTGTATAAGCTTCAATATTCACATTAGAAACAGAATCAATTACTTCTTTTAATTCTTCCAATGTACTACCTTCATATTTAATCTCAATTTCATCAATAAATACCCAACTCTTAACACCCGGACGATCCGGTAAAGTACCAGGATTTGTCACTTCTACTTTAAGATAACGAGCATTGGTTTCCTCAAGATCCAAACTCAAACGATTGATCTTATGTGCACCACTTTCAAATGGATCTAAAGCACCAATCGTACCTAATAAGGTATACGTAAGATTATCATTAGATGCATAGATTTTTGCTTCACTAGGCGTACAAATTCCACTACTGAAGGCTTGTAAGAATCCAAGAGATACTCGATCAAATGATTTCACATCTTGGTAATCAACCGTAAATGAGAAGTCTTCTCCTTCACATTCTGCCCAATAATCTCTCCAAGGATCTACTAGTGGTACAAAACCATATACTTTATCAACTAATACATTAGCTTTTACTAGATTTGTTGAAGTTACTGTTGCTGGTTTATAATCATAAGTTTCAATTTCTACTTCATCAATGAATACCCATTCTTTATCTGTTGTCCATTCATATTTAACATATCTAGCTACTGTTTCTTCTTCTAAGGTTAGTTTTGGTTTTCTACCAACAGGAACTGCATTATCACCCGTATGTGCAGGTGCATCAATAGTACCTACTTCTTTCCAAGTAGAACCATCATTAGAAACAGATATTTTTGCATTTGGCACATAAATTCCCCAAGCAGGACGTGATAATACACTATATCCAATCGAAGAAATACCTTTCTCTGCTTTCAAATCAATGATAGCTTCAATCTTAGAAACATTTTGCCAACCAATATAGGCATCATTTTGGAAATCTAAATTTGTTGCATATGCTTTATCAATTAATTTATCTTTATGATCTCCATCTGTTGATTTCGTCATAGAAACCACAGCAATCGATGATTCTAATGCTTCATAAGCTTCTCTTAAATTTGTATATGCTTCATCAATTTCGGCACTAGAAGGACTTTCCTTCGCATATACCACTTCAGCCACATCTCTTGCTGTTTTTAACGCAGCACCAGTTTCTGGAGTATATGCACCAATCATCAATGGCCGTGTTAACTTCAATATCGAGTACAGATCTGCCATTGTTGCTTGCGAAATATGAATTTCTAATTCATCCATAAACATCCAGCTTGGAACAGTACCACCATTAGAATGTGGATGTTCCACTGGCAACTTACCAGGATTGATTACTTCTACTTTTAAGTAACGAGCATTTACATCACTTACATCCAATGATAAACGTTCAATCGTATTTTCACCTTCAGTAAACGCATTTTTCGTACCCATCGTACCAATTAATGTATATTCTTCACCATCTGTAGAAGCATATACATTCACATTTTCTGCAACACGAATACCACTCACCCATGACCTTATGAAACCTAATGTTACTTTATCAAATGTTTTAGACTCTTTATAATCAACAATAACAGTGATATCTTTGCCTTCATCACCCATCCACTTACCATCATTAAAGCTTGTGGATCCATATACACCATCAATCAATAGTTCCGGATTACCAGATTTATAGTTAGATGCTGTAATGCTAGGATCTCCTACATCATTTGGATCATAAACACCTTTCAACATGATAGAAGCTGTTTCTTCAAAACATTTAGAAACTGATGTATTTTTCGAATAATCCCAAATATTCGTATTTAATACTTTCATAGATAAGGTGTTAGAAATCCATGCTTGTGACCATCCAGTCTCTGTACACCAAACACCCCAAGCAGCATCTCCATCAGAACCATATGTTTCCCATTTTTCATAGTCAAAACCACGGAACCAAACGCCATTATGGGTCTTATTATCACTGACTTGTTGAATTCTTACAAAGAAATCAGCTAAGCTATCAGAATATCCTTGATATTTAGCTTTTAATGTAGCATCTTTTGTAGCCGCAACCGCTTCATTTAATGTCATCATCGCAAAACTTGAAGTATACAATGCATCAATACATGGATCTCCATTTTTTTGGATAACAGGGGCTTCATGATTACCATATTGTGAGTTCGTCGTAAATGGTCCAAACATACCCACACCTTCACCAGGTTCTCCAAAAGCATCACGGATGGCTCCCGTTTCCGCATCACGATAATACATTAAATCTTCAATCATTTCGTCTAACCAAGCACGATGTTCCGCTGTATCTTCAATTCTTACTAACCAAGCCAAAGGAAGAATCATCTTCGCTCTTTCTTGTTGTAAACCATTGGTCCATTTCCAGCTCTTATTATGATAAGCATCCATCAAGTTACGGATACCTGTTTTCGTTCTTTCCAATAATGGTGCATAACCTGTTTTATCATATGCCCATAAATAGGTCGCTAAATTCAAGGCTTCAAAGTGAGGAGCATAATTATCTATTTTACGATTATAGTAATATTCCCAACCGTTCGCATCCAATTCGCCTGCTGAGATAGAATCCCCACGCATACCAGATCTACCGGTTGTACGGAAGTTACCTAATATTACTTCTAAAATTCGTTGATCATATGCATCTAAAACTTCATCAGATGCAAATCCATCGGCTCTCAATGCTGAAACTGCTGAAATCAACCCTAATACAGCCTTTGCATTATCATCGCCATAATATGTTTCATAAGCAGAACCATCATGCCATGCTAACAATCCATATTGTGCACTATCAGGATTTGCACGATCTTCTTGAGACAAGAATGATTTCGTTAATAACCAATCTACAATATTTAATGCAATTTGTTTATATTCATCATTATTTAATAAAACACCTGCTAAAGCAATGTTTCCAGCAGACTCACCATTACAATCCGCACGTCTCCAGAAACGCATCAATTGAGAACCATCTACTGTAAATGAAGCACCAGAAACAAAGGCTTCAAGAACACCATAAGATCCATCTCCACCCAATGTTAATTTTCTATCAACAGGATTTCCATCATTATGGCTACCTTTTGCATATTCACTACCTGATGCACTACCCATATAATCAGCCGCATCTTTCTCACTCAAAACGAATCCTGTGTTTCTATACCACTCTGTATTCAATCTTACTGCATTCTTATAATCTTCATTATCGACAGCATCTTTTGCATCATAGTGTGGATGTACAAGTGGTGTCCACTCAATAGATTTCACCGTTTCTTGAGAAACCCAAGATAATACGCTTAACCATAGTTGTTGCCATCTTGCATATGGTGCATAACGAGCTGAAATAAATTGACTCAATTTCGTTGATGCAACCATTACATTGTCATTTA
>JAQXZJ010000050.1 GCA_029227155.1 Erysipelotrichaceae bacterium | reverse complement strand
GTTCTCTTATGAACTTCTTATACTTTCATATAAGACTAGACTATATCTTCACCCTATTTCTAGGGGTTCACCACTTCCATTTAAGGGATTTTCACCCACTCCAATCACTTGAGCCGTACTCCTATTGCTATATTTCAATAGCCAAAGGGATAGTCGTTGAGGGTTATTTATTTAAATTTAATTCTTGACAAATTATTTCTTCTGTTTTATCAAAATCCCAATAAGGTATCCTAATTAATTTTATATTATTATTTTTACAATAATTCGTTTTAATGGTGTCACGTTCTTGAATGTCTTTTAATTTTGTACCTTTGAAACGATTTTCTCTAAAATGTTGTTCACCATCAAATTCAATCAAAACGTTATATTGAGGTAGATAAAAGTCAAATGGCAAAGGCATGATTCTTTTGCAATCTTTAAAAACGAATTGATATTTATAATCAATGTTATATTTTTTCAATACATTTTCTACTTCTTGTTCACCACTTGATTTTTTACATTGTGAACAACGTCTACCCATATAAAATTTGGCGTAACTAATTTCAAAAACATGACCATGAGGGCATCTAACTTTTAATTTATCATTTGCAGATATGTAATTATCAGACATCACTTCGTAACCTTCTTCTGCAAAGAACTCACAAACATATTCATATGTTAACTTTTTAAATTTATAACATTCCGAACATCTTCTACCCTTTTTAAAATTCGCAGAACTAATATAAAATTCATGACCAAAAGGACAACGTGTTTTCATTGGTGTTGAATTATTAACATATTCTTTTTCTAATAATTCATATCCCTCTTTTTCCATTAACTCTTTTATTTCTTGTAATTGCTCTTGTTTTTTCTTTTCATTTTTACAATGAGGACATCTTCTTCCGTATTTAAAATCGCCAAAATTTATTTCCCATTTATGACCGTTTGGACATATGAGTTGCATGGTTTCTTTTGAACCGTTTACTTCATTTAATAGTTTATATCCAAAACTTTCAACATATTGTTTGATAAAATCATTACTTGCTTTTGCCATTTTCATCACCTCCTATTTAATATATTATATGAAATAATTTGTCATTGTATTGTATAAATCACATATATTTTAAATAAATCTTCCCTGCTGATTGCCCAATCCTAAACATTGTTACACTTTGGTAGTTTAGGCTCTAAGGGGTTTCCAGCATTTCAATGAATTTTTCAATACATATTACTATGTAAAGGTGGCTAATCAATAACCACAAGTCATTTGGTGACACATATTTTTAGTCATCTGTCTTGATGAAGCGTAATAATCACGGAACTCAAAAGTACGGTTGGCATTTTGTGAAACGTCACCAGTATGTAATACCCAATCAAATGCTAATTCTCCATGTTCATCTACTTCTTGTGCCATGATATTTCTTAAAGCCACATCACAAGCAACACCTTCTTCTGTTGTCCATGATTGATTATCTGATACCCATGCAAATTTAATTGGTGTTTCATTAGTATAATTTTTAACTTCAAACGTTTCAGTAGCACTCCAAGCTCCATCTTGTCCACACATATATTCATAAATACCTGGTTCTAAATCATGAATAATAACACGATGAACCATAGCTTCACAGTCTAAGTGACTTACAATTTCTCTAGTAGTTTCTTTTGAGTGCCATTTCAATTCACCTTGTTTACGATAGCGAATTTGTCCCATATTACTTAATGTTGATTGCCATGTGAATGTTCTTGAAGTATTACCATTTTCACCATAACAAATATTTACCATGTTAGGGCAACCAGGATTCATTGTATCTTTTGTAGCATATACATTCCACGCACCGTCTCTTAATGAACGTGGTCTAAATTTAGATGTGTCACAAGTTTTATAGTCAATGATGACTGTATCACCTTGGTTATTACCTATTGATGATTTATTTTGACCTGATTGTGCGGCATCTGCTGGTTTATAAGTACCTGCGTGCATGAAGTCTTTACGCATAATACCAGTATGGTCGTTCATAGCCATCCAATAATATTTTTCATAAGCCATTACTGTTTGGTCTGCTCCACCTGAACCTCCACCTGCTAATAAATCA
>JAQXZJ010000049.1 GCA_029227155.1 Erysipelotrichaceae bacterium | reverse complement strand
AACTACCATCCAAAGGCGTTACCGCAGCCATCTTATGGATATCTTCTGTCGCTTCTTCTTCCATGACATCGATTACGTCATCCGCTGTAACGACACCCACTAAATGATCTGCTTCATCTACAACCGGCATCATCGTTAAGTCATATTTTTTCATTAATTCAATCGCAACTTCTTGGTCATCATTTGTTTTTACACAAACAAATTCCGTTTCCATTTGCTCTTGCAAAGTACTATCCTCAGGAGCCAAAATCACATCCCTCATTGAAATAATACCGACTAATTTCCCTTTTTTCAAAACATAACCGTACGAAATAGACTCCGCTACCTTACGCTGTGATTTGATCTCATCCATCGCTTGATCAATCGTATCAAGATAATTTAATTCTACATAGTCCGTACTCATAATCGAACCACAAGAAAACTCTTTATAAGATAATAGTTGATTGATTTCATCCCGTTTGGTTTTAGATGCTGCAGCTAAAATCTTTTTCACCAATTCATTTGGCAATTCATCAATAAACTCCATAATATCATCGGAATACAGCTCATCTAAAATCGATTGAATCTGTTCCGTCGTTAATCGTTCAACTAACTTTTCTTGCTTGTCTTTCGCTAAATAAGTAAACAATTCCCCTGATTTTTCTTTTGGTAACACTTTAAAAATAAACAAAGCTTCTGCCAAAGTGAGATCGCCCACTATTTCAGCCAGATCGACAATGTTATATGTTTCAAAAACTTCACGGATTGCTTTCACTTGTCGCTTATTGACAATTTCTGCTAATAATTCCGCTGTCATATCTGTCATATATTCCATCTTTGACTCCTTTCTACTTCCCTTTGATTCCTTTACTAGAATCAAAATTCTGAAGTACATTCGTCTTGTATGAAGTAATCTTCGTGGCTTTTAAACGTTCCTTTCTAAGCGTATCCTGTATTAATACCGCCATAATCTCCTGAAACGAAACACCTTCTGGTTCCAATAAATAAAACGCTAAAGACCCCGGAATCGTATTCACTTCATTCACATATAATTCCTCTTTTTCATTATCGTACAAAAAGTCCACTCGCACAACACCCGATAAATGTAATTGTCGACAAATTTTTACCGTCAGATACCGAATCTGTTCCTGTAATTCAACCGGTATATCCACCACAATCACACGATGAGAGCTTGTTTCCTTACTGCCTGATTTTCCATACTTATCTTCATAAGATAAGATATCATGATTAGAAAAAACCTCTTCTATTGCACTAACTCGTTCATATTCCACATTTCCCAAATAAGCACAATTAAACTCTCGTAAGGATTCAATACACGATTCCACTACAATTTTTTCTCCATATTGACTCGCTAAATGCAATGCTTGCAACAATTCATCTTGGTTGTTTACTTTCGTAATACCAATCGAAGAACCCAATAAAGCTGGTTTTACCAATAACGGAAATCCCAAATGTATACATTTCGTCAGCACTTCTTCAATTTCCGATTCTAACATCCAATCATAGCACCAGGTCCAATTCACGATCGGTATCTTATTTTCAGCCATCACTTGTCGCATCGTTACTTTATCTTGCCCAATCACACAACCATCCAAGTCAGAACCAGTACATGGTAAAGACAGCATTCGACAATACCCCACAAAAGAGCCATCTTCTCCATAAGAACCATGCATCAGATTACATGCTATATCAATCGTATCCACAACGGTTATCCAATGCTTAGAAACTATTTTCACCAAATTAAAACGCTGATCTTTTTTCATAATCGTCACTGGATGTAACCCTTCCAGTGCTTTTGTTAGATCTTTGAAGGTATCCAACGATCGAAAACGATCCGAGGTATAAAACGCTCCATCTTTTGCTACATAAACAGGAACCAATACATAGTCTTCTTCATCTAATGCATGCAATACCTGCATCGCAGTTAAGATGCTAATTTCATGTTCCACGGATTGGCCACCAAAAAAGACTCCAACTCTCGTTTTCATAGGTTCTTCCTCCTTCTAACGATCTCTTTGATCTTGATATACTTTCGGTAAATCATTCTCAATCAAGATACAATCTCCAACTGTTGTTAGCTCCAACGATTTTTGCAAAGCTTCTGCCATAGAATTTACTACAAATATATTCTCTGAAGGAAAGCCACTTTGTAGCAACCCTGCCTGAATCGATTGTGTCTGATGCTCACCAACAAAACACACGACATCTGCACAATCTTTGATATGACAACCAAATTCAAAATTCATCTCTTCCTGTTTTTGATCCAAGTCTACTAAGCCGGGAGTAATCAATACACGTTTATTCGCCTGTTTTGCCAATAACTCCATTGATTCCTTCGCACTTTCTAAATTCGAACTATAACTATTATCAAAACAAATACGTCCTTGAATCTCTTTCTTCTCTAACCGATGTTCAATCGCTTCAATCTTCTTCACATTCTTCTGTAATTCTTCCATTGACATCCCTAATGTATGAGCAACCGCAATCATTGCTGTAAGATTCATTAAATGATTCTTTCCATATAACAACGTTTCAAACTCATACTCTTCTTTCTGGTGTATTCGAATCGTAAACTTGGTCCCCTTATCGCTATCCTCATATCTAACTAATTGATAATCCGATGGATGCTGATGACTAAATCCAATTATTTGACAAGTATTTTGAAGCTCATATTCTCGAATATAAAGATTGTCCTGATTCAAAAATCCAATTCCATCTCTTGGCAATTGTTCAATCAACGACATTTTTTCTTGAATGATATTACGCATCGTACCAAAGGTTTGTAAATGCTGATGTCCAATGGTTGTAACAACTCCATATTTTGGTTGCACAAACTGCATCATCGTTTCTATTTCACCTATATGGTCGCTTCCCATCTCACAAATAAAATATTCATGAAATGGTTTTAACTGCTTGCGAATCGTACGAGCAATCCCCATAGCTGTATTATACGATTTCGGCGTTTTTAAGCCATAATAACGACTATTCAATAACTGATCTAAGATATATTTACAAGAAGTCTTTCCATAACTTCCCGTAATTGCAACAATCGGCATCTTCTGATCTTTCAATAGACGTTTTGCATCCTGCCTATAGTACCATTGAATGAGCCATTCCAATGGATATAAACAAACCCATCCAATATAAACCAAAAACCAGCTAGAAACAAAACACCAAAGAAAACCATACCCATATAATGCCCATCGACCATATCGTAATACCAGATAGATCCAACAAGCGTGTATCAGAATCATCACAATCGTTAAACGAACCAGACGAGCAGTCCATTTTAATGGTAAAGGATCACGCCTCGTATTTCGAAAATACATGATAAAAAGATAGAGAATAGTAAAGAAACAATAGATTAGAAATTGAAATTGATCCTGTGATATATAATCCATCATTAAAAAAGGAATTGATAATAGAAAATAATAGAAAAAGCTTGGTGCTTCACATTTTATTTTCTGTTTTAACCATTGTGAATAGCGATCAACTTTATAGCGATTCTGTTGAAATGACCATAAAACACGTTGCATAGAAAGTACCAAAACAGCAATATAACTAATCAAAACAGTACTATACCAGATCCACTGAATTTGTAGAGCATCTAACATTTTGGTTCCTCCTTCTGTAAAAATACATCAAGTATCCGAAACAAGCGTTTGCTTTGTTGAAAACAAGCAAAATGATCCCCTTGATCAAATACGATCAAAGCCGCATCCATCATCAAATCTTCCATCACTTGTCCCATCCACACAGGAGTAACAGTATCATTTTCTCCCATAATAACAAGCGTAGGTGCAGAAATTGAGGAAAGATAAGGAGTAAGATCAAGATGAATACACTTAACCAAGGTCTTTCTCATATTGACACTTGCTTGACGATAATCTAAACTTCCATGGCGATTTTGCAATTGCTGAAGCCGTTGATCCTGTTTCAAAAAACGATAGACATATTTAATAATATGATACTCTATTTCCTGCCATTTTTGAAACTTATTTTTTTTACTTTTTATACCTGCAGCTCCCATTAATACCATCGCTTTCACTGGATAAACAAGACTAAACCACAAGGCAATTCTACAACCAAAAGAATGGGCAATCAGAATTGGATTTCTCACCTGTAACTGTTCACAAGCCTCATATAACCACTGTGCATACTCAAAAACGCTCCATCCCCCATCCATCTCCGAACTTTTCCCAAAGCCCGGCAAATCAAAAGAAATGACCCGAAAATCAGTCTCTAAATGTTCCATAAACGGTCGCATTACCATATGATCCATTCCCCATCCATGCAATAGAATAACCACCTGTTTTCCCATTCCCATTTCTTCATAATGAGTTGACATCCCCATAACTATTCGATCCATCCGTTCACCTCTAATAGCCATCGACATCGTGACTAACCTATGGTATGATATATATCTAGAAAGCGTGAACAATATGGCACTATTATTAATTCCTTTCGCAGTTGTTTTGATCTTCTATTTATTCCATTATGCCAAACAAATCAAAAACAACGAAAAACAAAACTTCCTCATGTTTCATCAAGAAAACTATGAAAACAAAGAACTGTATTCCCTTCTTTTATCCAGAGGAATTCGTTTGCTAGCATTGTATCTTGGAAATACCATACTCGTAACAATGTTATGTATCTTATCAAATCAAACTGGTTTTTATCTATTTGCACTGATTTTCTTCATTACGACAATCAGTATCTGGTATGCCAATATGATTCAAATGTTAAGCCAAGCAAAAAGACAAATCAACGAATGATTTGTCTTTTCTTTATTCTCCACTAATCGCTAACGAATGAAACAAAATGGATGGACTACCAATTCCCGATAATGCTTCATACAAGTCAGAACCAACACCATCTACCTGTTTCATCATCTCCATAAAATTACCAGCAACCGTAATTAAATTAACCGGACGAACAATTTCCCCATTTTCTACAACAAAACCACTTGCTTGCAAAGAAAAATCCGTACTAATTGGATTTAATCCTGCATGTAATCCATTTAATTCATCAATAATCAAACCACTTTGCATCTGTTCACACAACTGTTTCAAACTACTGCCTTTTGGTTCAATATAGAAATTCGTTGGACGTATGCTAATTTGTGATGCATAGCCATGTTTAAATCCATTTCCTGTTGATTCTGTATGCATCATCATTGCAGACTTCTGATTTTGTAAAAACATCTTTAACTGACCATTTTCCACAATCGTCTTTTTCATAGAAGCAACCCCTTCATCATCAAATGGAGTACTTGCATTTCCATCCGCTTTCAAAGGATCATCATAAATCGTAATCTTTTCATCAAAAATCATTTCATCCAAGCGATCCTTTAATAAACTGATTCCTTTATATACTTGTTCTCCATTAAATAAATCAGTAAATGCCCCAAGCAAAGAGCTCATTGCTTCATTTTTAATAATGATTGGATATTTCCCCGTTTTCACTTGTTTCGCATTTAATTTCTGAATCACTTTATCCTTCAATTGATTCACATACTGATCCATATCAAATGAATTCAGTTCATATAACCGTTTCAATTCATAAGCAGACTTATGATCATTTTGTTCACCCGCTAATGCATAAGCGTAAAAAATACAATAACTATCTTCATTTACTAGTTGTAAACCAAGAGAATTGATCAGCTCTGTTTTCACTTTCTCTGTTTCCATCATCGTTGTCATAACCTGTTCAATTCTAGGATCCGATTCTTTTACTCTTTGTTCCAATTCTTTTAAAAACTGAATCTTTTGACTCGTTGGAACTGATAACATCTGATTCTCTCTTTTTTCAATTGTTGGATACTGTTCACTACCAGCAAAAATTTTCACCAGATCATCGCTCTCAATACTACTAGCATTTTCCTTAATCATTTGAATACACCAATCAATATTATCATCGGTATCTTCTTCCAGAAAACAATATCCCATCTTTCCTTGATATAATCCTCTGACAGCAATTCCTCCACTTTGAGCAATGGTGAAATTATCTACCTTTTGATCATAGATTTGAATCGTTTCATTTTCTTTTCTTTGAATATAAACTTCTACTGCTTCAATTTTCGCAGCTTTTGCACGATCCATCAACAATTGTACATTCATAACTTACTCCCTTCCCCCAACAATCATTCGACTTACCCGAATGGCTGGTTGACCGACATCAGTCGGAATGGAACCACTGCTAGAACCACACATTCCTTGAGCACGAGCTAAATTCTTACCCACACGATCAATATTTAATAATGTTTCAGCACCGTTTCCAATTAAACTAGCACCTTTCACAGGTTTTACAATCTGCCCATCTTGAATCAAATATCCTTCTTGTACTGCAAAGTTAAAATCACCCGTACTTGGATTGACACTACCACCACTCATTGATTTGCAATATAAACCATACTTCGTTTCTTTGATCATATCTTCCAATTCATCTGTACCCTCTAAAAGAAAGGTATTCGTCATTCTTGAAGTTGTTTCAAACTGATAAGATTGACGACGAGAATTTCCCGTAGGTGACATCTTCATTCTTCTACCATTTAAGGTATCCACCATATATCCCTTTAGAATACCATGATCAATCAATACATTTCTTCTAGTAAAGTTTCCTTCATCATCAATATTCGCAGAACCCCAAGCATGTTCAATCGTTCCATCATCCACTGCACATACCTTATCACTTGCTATCTTCTGATTCAGTTTGCCACAGAAAACCGATTGTCCTTTCGCTACAGAGCTTGCTTCTAACGCATGTCCACATGCTTCATGGAAAATTACACCACCAAATCCATTATCAATAATTACCGGCATCGTACCACTTGGACACTCATCCGCAAACAACATCGTTTTCGCAATCCGTGCAGCTTCTCTACCTGCTTCCTCTACATCAATTTCATCATAGAATTCCATTCCCTTACTTGCCCCAGGTCCATAGAATCCTGTTTCCATCTTTCCATCCTTCATCGCAATCGCCTGAATCATCAACCGCGTCCGAATCCGGGTATCCTGAATATACTTTCCTTCTGAATTAGAAATCGCAACTTCTTGTTTCTCATCAGAATAACGAACCATTACTTTTTGAATCACTTCATCATAATTCATTGCCGCAAGACTTGCTTTTTTAGCAATCGCAATCTTATCTGCACTACAAACCGTCTGTGGTTCAATCTGAACGACATGATTCCGTTTGTATTCGACCGTTTTTAACTCTTCAGAGTGCATAATCCGATTTCCTTCAAATGATTCCGATAATTCCTTTGCCATCTTCAACAAATTTTCCATAGAAGTATCATTTGAATACGCATATACAGATTCTAACTCATGAAAAATACGAATCCCAACCCCATAAACAATTCCACAATTACTTGAATCCACTTTTCCATTTAACAGTGCATATTGATTCGTAATCTTTTTCTCTTCAAAGATTTCCGCATGATCTCCACCAGTTTGTAAACAAGCATCCAAAATCATTTGTAACTGTTGTTTCTCTAACATGTCGTTTCCTCCTGTATTTTCTCAAATCGAGGGCGTTTTACCCCATCAACTTCTACCAACTCATTCCACATCGAAAGCGGTCTTACCCATATACCATAATCTCCATACAATGCCTGATAAACAACCATTTCCTCTAAGGTTTCCGAATGCTTCGCTATTGCTAAAAGCTGGTATTCTTTCCCCTTAAAATGTCGATAACGTCCACATTCCAACATTATTTCGCCAACTGATAAATCCGAATTGCATCCTCTTTTTTCAGATGCATAAAATTACCAGCATGATCCCTTCCAAGTACTAATTTTTCAGCCATCGTTTCAAAATCACGTTCATCAATCTGAATTTCATGCAAACGCGTTGCTAAACCCAAATCATGGAAGAACCGTTCCATCTTCTCAATACCCGCTAGAATCGTTTCTTCTTCTTTATCATATGCATAATCCACATCCCATACTCGATGAGCAAACTGAACAAAACGAGTAGGATTTTCATGATAAACATATTTCATCCATGCAGGAAACATAATTGCTAAACCTTCTCCATGGGTAATATCATAGATAGCTCCCAATTCATGTTGTAAATCATGCGTACCCCAATCTTCTTGTCTTCCTTTACCTAATAAACCATTATGCGCAATCGTACCACACCATGCAATTTCTGCACGAATATCATAATCATCTGGATGTTGCAATGCCAAAGGTGCATAATGAATCATCGTTTTTAGACTAGCCTCTAATAAACGATCTGAAAAATCAACATTCGTCGTCTGAGTAAAATAACGTTCCAATAAGTGCGCAATAATATCTGTACAACCACAAGCAGTCTGATAAGCTGGTAAACTATAATGTGTTTGAGGATCAATGATCGCAAACTTAGGAATCATACAATCCGCGCCAATGCTCCGTTTAAAAGCCGTTTGATCATTGGTAATCACTGTTCCCCGATTCGTTTCAGAACCTGCAGCTGGAATCGTCAATACCACACCAATTGGTAACGCCTGCGTTGGGCGTTTATGAACCATGAAATAATCATTCCAATAATCTTCATTTTCAATATAATATCCTGCCGCAATCGCTTTTGCTGAATCAATAACGCTTCCGCCACCCACAGCCAAAATACAATCCACCTGTTCTTTCCGACAGATGTCAATTCCTTCTAATACCATAGAATAACGAGGATTTGGTACTACCCCACCAAATTCCACAATTTCTAAATCTTGTGCTTTTAAACTTTGAATCACTGTATCATAGATTCCATTTCTTTTGATAGAACCCCCACCATAATGCAAAAGCACCCGTTTTCCTAATGCCTTCATATACTGTCCGACTTCTTTCACCGTATCTTTCCCAAATACAACCTGTGTTGGACTTTTATAAGTAAAATTATTCATCTGTTTTCCCCTCCTAATTTGGATACTGTTGATTTTTCGCCATCGTATAGCGAACTTTAAAATAAATAAAAATCATTGCTAGTCCCGGTATATTCCAGACCAACAAAGCAATATATGGATTTAATAACCCACCCTGCGATACCATTGTCATACACCCATTCAAGGCAAAAATACTAGACATCGCTGGTAAGATCAAACCATACCAATGTTTTTCTAAATGACATAACCGTACTTGTAGATATAAGATACCTACAAACAATAAAACTGCAAAAATCAATAATAAAATGATTAAAATTGTAGGGTTCATCTTCTAAACCTCCATTAAATTTATTTTATCACTAAAACAATAAAAAAGTGAAATAATTTTCACTTTCGAAACAGTTCCATCGCCATCAAAATCATCTCTACTGTAAAAGTCCCTTCAAACCGTTGTTGTTCAATTCCGTTGGATAATAAAATCACAGTAGGAACCGTTTTAATTTGATACTCTTGTATTGCGACCATCGTCTGTTCAATATCAATCTGATAAATCGTACACGTATTCTGTAACTGTTCCAATACTTGATGCATCTTTTCACATAACGGCGATCTTTGTTTATAAAACTCCAGCAATACCACACCATCCGTATTAATTCTTCCCATTAATTGTGATTCATTAATTTGTTCGATCATCTTTTCACCTCTATCATAGTATGTCAAATATTTTAGAATATACAAAAAAAGCGGTTATTTCTAACCGCAACAATTGCCATCACAGCCACTTTCACAAGAATCATCATTGCTATGGCAACCACCGCAACCTTGTGTTTGTCTCTCATAACGTAGCGTATCAATGACCAAAGCCTCAATTTCAACCTTCGCTCCTTTTGGTAAAGCAGCAACCTGCACGCAAGAACGTGCTGGATATGGTTGTTGGAAATATAAGCCATATACTTCATTCATTTCATTAAATTGTGATAAATCGGTCATATAGACCGTTGTTTTTACAACATGCCTTAATTCCAGATCCACAGCTGATAACACAGCCTGCATATTGTTAATTGACTGCTGTGTCTGTTCCCTTATGTCATCAGATACCAATTCTCCAGTTTCTGGTACAACTGGCAATTGCCCTGATACATAAACAAAATCTCCTAATTGCATAGCCGGAGAATATGGTCCGATCGCACGAGGTGCTAAATCAGAATGGATTGCACGATTAAACATAGTAACCTCCTATTACTCTTCCCAGTTTCGATAATACTTCTCTTCATCGCGAATATGTTTTGCTAAACGATGAAACGTGAAGATTCGAAAACCATAATACATCGAATAGATGAAAAAACAAGTTAATACCAATACTGATAATAAATCATTCATGTTTTCAATCATCTTCACCACTCCTTCGTGTGATTATTATAACATACTTTATCTAATTACGAAACGATTTGCCCTAGATATACCAAATGTGGCTGTACACGATAAAAAATCGCCTCATCTTCGATCCACAATTCCGCATTCCCTCCAGGATTCATACAAGTGATATGATTCTTAACAAGACCTTGCAAATACCAATGATAGAAAGAAACGATATTCCCGCTACCACAACTATTCGTCCATCCAACACCCAATTCAAATGTTTCTACCATTAAGTGTTCTTCATCTATCCACTCTACATAATTTTCATTAGCATCATAGATATTCTTATCCTCTGCCATCACATGCTTCACTCCACATATATACTCATTCATTCCTACTTTTTGAGGAAATGGTACTTTTAGGATGGTTGATCCTTCAACTTTTGATACTTGATATTTCTGATTCCCAAATACAATCTCACATTCCATCTGAGAAAACTGACGATGATACCAATCCATGACACAACAGATTCCATTCCCACAGAAATTCGCTGCTGTACCATCCGCATTCCAATACTGAACGTTTAATTCTTCATTTTCAACATGAACCACGAGGATTCCATCTGCTCCAATGCCAAAAAAACGATAACACAATCGCTCAACATCTATAGTTTCTTCTTCCATTAAAATAAAATCATTTCCATTTACTTGATATTTCCAAAATTTCACACTGATACCTCCTAATGTATAAGTATGAAAATTCCACAGACAATAGTATTGGAGGAAACATTATGAACGAAAAAATAATTGCTGTAAAATATCAAAAAGCGATTCGTCCTGTCGCTTATAAAACCAATTTAGGAAATATTTATAGTTTAGAAACTGCACTAGAAGCTGTTGAAGGAGGAATGATACAAAATGCTTATGTTTTTACAGACGCAAATGGAATCAAACATATTAAACATAAAAAAGAAAATCTCGAATGAGATTTTCTATTGATATCGTTTAGAAGTTTCTGTACTGATTACCGTATAAGTAAACAATTTATAATTATAGATCGTTGTCGTTATTTCAATCGGATTATGATTATTATCATAACCATAGTCATGAACAATCAATGCAGGACCCGTTTTCTTTCCCTAGATTGTCATCGTATCTTCTCCATATATAATCAGCACGAATTTCATCTTTCGTATAAGCAATTTTTAAACGATAGTGTTCATGCAGAACATCATAAAGAGAAAAGCGTTCAAAATTAAACATCTCAAGTCCTTCACAATATTTTGCATTGATATAAGAATATTCAACCACAAATACCGTATCATCTGCATAACGAACCTGACCAGTACCACTTGGCATGATACGGGACATGAAACCAATGCTCTAAACTTAATCGAAGGTAGAGAAGCATTAATTGAAAGTCCAGATGGACAATTCGAACCATTTGTGATCCACTACGCAGAAAGCGTATGTATCCCTGCAACCATCAAACGCTATACCATTGCTCCATGTGTAGAAAGCGAAGGCAAAGAAGTTGCAGTCATGAAAACATTCGTTCGTTTCTAATAGCGAAAGCCATTGTGTTCAACATACACAATGGCTTTTTATATTATTCGAAATGATACACAAACAAGAAATAACAACAAATATGAACCACTATCAAAACAACTTGAATCCAATAAAACCAACAACCTGTTTTTTGTATCAAAGATAAAGCAATACTTGTAGTTCCACTTTGTAAAGCAGCTCCTCCAATAATAAACACAAAAATCAAAAACAAAAATTGAATCGCAAAACTAATCGTCAAATGAATTCTGCTCCAACAAAAGACTCTGGACAATAATCCATTATCTAAATATAAAAACAACAGAACAAGAAATAGTAGATGCCAGAAATCCAAGACATGAATCATAACTTTTATCCATCCAAAACTGGTGTTTGTATAATTCAAAAAAGCAAGAATTCCCCTTCCAATAATGGTTGTTTCTACAATGGGATTCTCTAATAACTGATAGATATCATTAAACTGTTCCAAGCGATACATCATACTTCCCAGCACACAATTTTGATAACCAAAATAAAGAAGCAATACTACAAGCAGCGTATAAACCATCGCCATCCGTTTCGGATAGGTATCAAATAAACGATCCAGTTTTTTCATCATTCATTCCCAATATAGTCCTCACCTTTGAGAACTTCCACTCTTGATAATCCTGGATATCCTAATTGTCGCAAACATTCATACGTAACAATCGCTACGCAATTCGATAAATTTAAACTTCGTGCACTGGCAACCATTGGTAAACGCATCTGATGATCCAAATGATCGATCATTAAATGACGAGGAATTCCAGTACTTTCTTTTCCAAATACCAAAAAGATATCTGTGTTTTCTTTGGTAAAATCAAATTGATCTGGAGAATGTTTTCCATATCGAGAAACAAAGTAATAATTTGCTGGATACTTTTGAGAAAATGCTTCCCAGTTTGGATGAACTTCCATCTCTAAATCTTTTCGATAATCTAATCCTGCACGCCGCAAATGTTTCTCATCAATCGAAAATCCCAACGGTTCAATTAAATGCAGTTTACTTCCTGTCGCAACACAAGTACGCATAATATTTCCGGTATTCTGCGGAATTTCCGGTTCAAATAAAACAATATGAATCATAAATACCTCCTACAACAAAAACGATAATCCATACAACACCATCACATGGAGTGGATAATAGAAATAGAATATATACTTTCCTTTACGATACCCCAATTGATGGTTATAACAAACAATAAATAATAAGGCTACGATCGATGCATACTGAATCACATGAGCATTTCCCCACATCACAAAAGCAACGTTCAATAAACACATACCTGCCAGTTGGATCCATGGTTTATCGATCGAATAATAGAAAAATGGTACCATGATGATTCCATACCAGCTATAATCAACCGGTAACACGAATACGCCAAACAGAAAAGCTAATAAACTAAACCAATACTGTTTTTCATCCATTCCCCATAGGACACAGAAACCAAGTCCTAAGGTTAAAAAGATATCTGCACCACTTGTTGGATCAACTGTTAATCGAACTGCCGAAAACAACAATCCAAGCACTACCATCCTCGAAGCATATGCTTTTTTATTATGCGTATAACGATAACTTTCAGCACTTAGAAAGGCAAATAACGGAAATGCGATCCGTCCAATGATACGCAACCATTCAATTTGTGGAAACAGATAAAATCCTACATGATCTAACGTCATTGTTGCAATTGCAATGATTTTGAGATCAAAACTGGTTAGAAACTTCTTCATAGTCCACTTTCTTTCAAATAAGCCAATACTTGTTGTAATGCCTTTCCTCGATGAGAGATTTCATTTTTCTTTTCTGGTGTTAATTCGGCACTGGTACAACCATATTCTGTTAAATAGAAAATAGGATCATAACCAAAACCATTTTCTCCAGCAATATGATATGCAATCTCACCTTCCATGATCCCCGTAAACACCTTTGTTTCCTGATTTGGAATCGCTAAAGCAATCGCACTTACAAATCTTGCTGTACGATTAGTTTCATTCTCTAACCGTTTTAAAATCACTGTATTCTTATATGTATAATCCGTATCATGACCCAAATACCGAGCAGAATGAATTCCTGGTTCCTTATTCAATGCATCAATTTCCAAACCTGAATCATCCGCAATTGCCATCATTTGACAATGATCACGAATATAATCTGCTTTAATTCTCGCATTTTCTTGGAATGTCGTACCATTTTCCTCAATATCCGCTGTTTCATCCAAATCCTTCAAACTAGATACTTCAAACCCCAATGGTTCTAACATTTGTTTAAATTCAACAATTTTATGTGCATTTGTTGATACAATCATAATCTTTTTCATTCTTCCACCTCATTCACACTTTCTAATGTTTGATCGATCACATATCGTTTTGGAAAGTCTTGTTGGCTATTATAAATAATACATTGATAACACCATTGCCCTTTATCATAACCAACATCTAAGATTGCATAATGATATAAATCCTGTTTAGAAACTCCATACTCCATCATCCGCTGATAAATCTGTTCCTTTTGATCATTCATGATCCGAAAAGGCAACCAGCGTTTTGGACGCTGTTTAAACTTCCCATAATAATCCATCATCAAAATTCCTTGGAAATTCAAATCTTTCTCTTTTGATAACTGCCAGAAAATATCATATAACTGCCACATCTGATATGGATGCTCCAACTCTTTCAAACGTTTTCCCGCTTCTAGAAATAGTTGGTAAGTATCATAACCTTGTGCTTCCATATAACGAATCGTTCCCGTTAACTTCTTACTATTCCAACATTTCTCTACTGCATGCGCAACCAAATCGACTTCTTCAATCTCCTTTTGACTCATCCAAGCATTGGAAGTAATGGTGTAAGGAGAAGTTTCTGTATATTGGATCGAATATTCGCTTGTCTGTTGTTTTAAACGAGTCCCTTTCAATAACTTTAAAATCCCCACTTGAATTTCATCAATATGTAAGGCAAATAATCTTCGAAATGTTTCTTGAAATGACAAATAGTTCTCTTGTGGTAACCCTGCAATCAAATCTACATGCATCACGCACTGATGATCTCTCATCTGTTCAATAATACCGACTAGTTTTTCATTGTTCTGGATCCTTCCTACTGCCTGCAATGCTGGCTGATGAAAGGTTTGTAATCCAATTTCAAAACGAAACCGTTGTTTATTCTCTTCCTGTAAAAAGAACGCTAACAATTCTTTTGATAGTGTTTCTGCCACAACTTCAAATTGAAACGACATTTCTTTTGGCATTTTTGATAATCGTTTCGCAATCGCTAATGCACGTTGAGGTTTTACATTAAAGGTACGATCTAGAAACTTTACCTGTTTCACATTGCTTTGTTCTAACCGATCAAACAATTGAAATAAATACTCATCAGAAAACATCCTTACCTGATTATCTAACGATGCTAAACAATAGCTACAACGATATGGACATCCTCTTGAAGTTTCAACATATAGATAACGTTTATCCATATCCTTTGCGTCCATTGGTAAAAAATAAGGACTCTGTAATGTTTCCAAAAAAGAAATCGGGACTTTCGCATAAGGAACTTCTGGTTCTTGTTGATAGCGCTTCAAACCATCAATTTTTGGTTCTTGTTTTACATATTGCCAGAAAGTAATCTCTCCTTCCCCTTGCAAAATTGCATCAATAGGATAACGAAACCACTCATCATTTTCATAAGTAACTTCCGGACCTCCTAATACAATTCTAGCTAGTGGCAATAGTTCATGGATTCTACCAATCCACTCTTTTACATATTCTACATTCCAAATATACACACTAATTCCAATCACATCTGGTTGATAGGAACAAACCCGTTCCAACGTCCGTTCAATTCTATCATTTATCGTAAATTCAAAAATTTCTGCCTCTTCCTCTTCTGGTTTTGCAACATAGATCCAACGCAAAGCTAAATTTTTATGAATATATTTGGCATTAAAACCAACTAACGCTGTTTTCACTTTTTATCACCTTGTTTATTGTACCGTTTCTCTAATCAATAAACAATATCAATAATGAAAGAAAAGGTGGAGTCACTTCTATTAATTGACGCACACTCAGATTCCTGAGTACATGTCAAATGTATCGTCCACCTTTTATTCATTTATTTTTATCTAATCTACTTATGTCATCCTAATATTGATATTATTCTATTCACTTTTAGGATTTTCATCATTATATTTGCTGTAACTAACCATTTCAATTTGTCATTTTTCTGACATATATTCTTTATCAAATATAAATGTAATGAAATCATCATCTTCTATTACACCGATTACTTTTTGTTTTTCGTGAATATTTTTAAACTCCCTTTTTTCTTTCATGATTCATGTTTTCTATATCTATTATAATTTTAATGCACTATGATGTTGTGAATCCGTCATTCTGCTTTCATAAATAACATCTTGCAATTTCTACAATAGCATGTTGGATGTTTCAACGTAGAAATTTTGCATTAGATATCAAATCGTTCTTTTTTAGAATAATGCGTATGCAATAACTCATGTGATTTATGACCACAAGGTTTGCCTAGATAGTTTTGATATAAATCTTGAATTTGTTGGTTTTCATGAGATTTCCGTTTTGGCATAAGTTCATCTTCTTCATATAATGCCTGTGCTCGTTTTGCTTTATAATCGAAACCTCGATTCTTCAACGATGCTGGTACAATGGATTGTCCACCACCATTGATACATCCTCCCGGACATCCCATGATTTCAATAAAGTGGTAAGGAGATTTTCCAGCGCGGATTTCTTCTAATAATGGTTTCGCAATTTCCATACTGTGAGCAATCGCAACTTTTACTTCTAAACCATCAATATTGAGACTTGCTTCTTTTAGTCCTTCTGTACCACGAACCGCTGTAAAATCAATCTCATCACAAGGTTCATCCGTCAATATTTCATATACCGTACGTAATGCTGCTTCCATTACTCCACCACTGGTACCAAAAATAACACCAGCACCTGTATATTCTCCAAACATATCCTGATCAAATGTTTCATCTGGTAATTCTGTAAAATCAATACCATATAATTTAATCAATCGTCCAAGTTCTCTTGTTGTTAATACAGCATCAACATTTGGATATCCATTATTCGTCATCTCTGGACGTCTGATCTCTGATTTTTTAGCTACACATGGCATAACAGAAACATTGAAGATATCCTTTGGATCAATCTGATTATTTTCAGCAAAATAACTCTTGATCATTGCTCCTAACATCATATGAGGAGATTTACAAGTAGATAAGTGATCTAATAAATCTGGATATTCTCTTTCAGCATAACGAATCCATCCTGGAGAACATGAAGTAATCATTGGTAAAGTTCCTTCATTTTGAATCCGATGGATCAATTCTGTTCCTTCTTCCATAATTGTTAAATCAGCACCAAAGTTTGTATCATACACACGATAGAAACCAATTTGTTTCAATGCTGCCACCATCTTACCCGTTACCCGACTACCAATCGGCATACCAAATTCTTCTCCTAATGAAGCTCGTACTGCTGGTGCGGTTTGAATAATAACCTTTTTGGTAGGATCTTGTAATGCTTCAACAACTCTTTGAATTTCTTCTTTTTCACTTAAAGCACCCACTGGACACGCATTGACACATTGTCCACATTGCATACAGTTTACATCTTTCAGACTTACCTGCATGACAGGACCAACCGTTGTTTTAAATCCACGATCTTGGAATCCTAGAATTCCCAATCCTTGCACTTTTTTACAAACTTCTACACAACGTCCACAAAGCACACATTTACTCGTATCACGAACAATTCCATCACTCAGATCATCATAGATTCTTGCAGATTTATCTCCTTGATAAGTAATATCCCGTGCACCAACTTCATTTGCTAATTGCTGTAATTCACAGGATTGATTACGAATACATGTCAAACAATCTTTAGAGTGATTCGATAAAATCAATTCCACCGTATTTCTTCTCGCTTCAATTGCCTTTTGAGAATGCGTAAATACTTCCATACCTTCATTTACAGGATAAACACAAGAAGCACATAAACTTCTAGCACCCTTTACTTCAACCATACAAACTCGGCAAGCACCAGTTCCTGTAAAATCTTTTAAATAACATAATGTAGGAATCTTCACCCCAACACGTCTTGCGGCTTCAAGAATCGTAATTCCTTTTTCAACAACATAATCACGCCCATTGATTTTGATATTTACTGTTTCCATACCGTTTCCTCCTATTGCCGAACAATTGCGCCAAAGCGACAAGTTGACATACAAGCTCCACAACGAATACACTTAGCTGGATCAATTTCAAATGGTGTTTTACCAACAGTACCAGAAATCGCACCAACAGGACATTGTTTAGCACAAAGACTACATTTCTTACACTTATTTGGATCAATGGTATACCGTAATAAAGCTTTACATACTCCTGCAGGACACCGTTTATCCACAACATGCGCAAGATACTCATCTCTAAATAAACGCAACGTAGACAATACTGGATTTGGAGCCGTTTGTCCTAAACCACACAACGCCGTTTCCTTGATCTGATAAGATAATTTTTCCAACTCATCTAACGTTTCGATCGTTCCTTCTCCATTACAGATCTTCGTTAATAACTCTAATAAACGCTTCGTACCAACCCGACATGGTGCACATTTACCACAAGATTCATCAACAATAAAGTCCATATAGAAACGTGCAACATCCACCATACAACTATCTTCATCTAAGACAATCATACCGCCGCTTCCCATCATAGAACCTAAACGAACCAAATTATCGAAATCAATTGGTTCATCCAAGCTTTCTTCTGTTAAACATCCTCCACTTGGTCCACCAGTCTGTACCGCTTTAAAGTTTTTATGATTTGGACATCCACCACCAATTTCATAAATCACTTCTCTTAAAGTTGTACCCATTGGAACTTCAACAAGACCCGTATTCTTAATCTTACCTCCAAGAGCAAATACCTTTGTACCCTTAGAACCTTCTGTACCAATAGATGCAAACCAATCTGCACCTTTATAAATGATTTGTGCAACGTTCGCTAAGGTTTCTACATTGTTGATAATCGTTGGTTTCCCCCATACTCCTTTTACAGCAGGGAATGGTGGCCGAGGAACTGGCATTCCCCGTTTTCCTTCAATGGAAGCAATCAAAGCGGTTTCTTCTCCACAAACAAAGGCACCAGCACCCAAACGAATCTCAATATCAAAGTTAAAATCAGTACCTAAAATATGTTCCCCTAACAATCCCAATTCTTTAGCAGCTTTGATAGCTACTTTTAAACGTTCAACTGCAATTGGATATTCTGCACGGATATATACATAACCATGACTTGCACCAATCGCATATCCTGCAATCGCCATTGCTTCTAATACTGCATGAGGATCTCCTTCCAAAACCGAACGATCCATAAATGCTCCTGGATCTCCTTCATCCGCATTACAGATTACATACTTTTCATCAGATACCGAATTACGAGCAAACTGCCATTTTCTTCCCGTAGGGAATCCTCCCCCACCACGACCTCTTAAACCTGATTTCATAATTTCATCAATAACTTGTTGAGGTGTCATCTCCGTTAATGCTTTTCCTAAACCTTGATAACCATCTTTTGCAATATATTCATAAATATCTTCCGGATTGATTACACCACAGTTTCTCAAAGCAATTCTTTTTTGCTTAGCATAGAACTTAATCTCATCAATATTAAAAATAGCCTCTTTTGTTTCTTCGTCAATATCTGTCAATTCCAACCGTTTAACAGGTCTTCCTTTTAAGAAATGTTCCTGTACAATTTCATGAACATCATCCACAGTAACATGAGAATAAAAGATATGATCTGGATAAACAGCCATGATCGGACCCTTTTGACAAAGACCAAAACATCCTGTTTTTACAATCTTTACTTCTTCTTCTAAACCAGCTAATCGAACTTCTTCTTTTAACTGTTTAGCAATCTCTTGTGAATGAGAAGAAGTACATCCCGTACCAGCACAAATCAATACATGTAGTCGTTCCATTTTGTCCTTCCTCCTTACATTTGATTCACGGTATATTTATCTAAAACTGTTCCATGTTTTAAATGCGATTCTACCACTTCATGAGCCTTAGTCGCATCCATTTTAATATAAGTAGTCTTATTGCCTTGTTTATCATAAATTTCCACCATTGGCTCCAAGGTACACATACCCATACATCCCGCTTGAGTCACAATGGCATTCAATCCTTCATGGCTTACCTCTTCATGAAACGCATTCAAGACCGGACGAGCCCCTGCAGCAATTCCACAAGTACCCATTCCAACTACCACACGATAATCTTCATTCCCTACATTTCGTACATTCACACGTTTCTGTGCTTCT
This sequence comes from Erysipelotrichaceae bacterium, assembly GCA_029227155.1. GTDB lineage: Bacteria > Bacillota_I > Bacilli_A > Erysipelotrichales > Erysipelotrichaceae > RGIG4607. Next base: position 4,398 of record JAQXZJ010000049.1, on the reverse strand, counting down.
GCACGAAGCTTCTGTAAATCTGCCAATGATTTCATCTTTTTATCCTCCTAATTTATGTTTTCATTGATATATTCTTTTAACCATAGCAGAATTTCTAATTCTGCTATGCTAACATCCTCAAGTTGTTCTTTTATTTCACAAGTATCTACATAAAAATCTATTTGATGTCGATAATGGAATTGATAATCAATGGTCGGCTTCGCCTGAACTAACATCATGATTGCTTCTCCCACATCTCCTAGTGGTGGAGTATCCCAATGGCTTTTCTGTAAAACAACACGTAGTGTGGTTCCCTGATTTACTTGAGAAGTCAACTCAAAACTTCCATTACACAACTCACTTAATTCTTTAATAAAGGGAAGCCCCAAGCCAATCTTACGTGTCGTACGCGTACTATAAAACGGATCAACCACTCGCTTCAACATCTCTTCATCCATACCACTGCCATTATCTTTAATGATTAAAGAAATCGTATCTGCCACATCATCCAACAAAAGTTCAATAACAATAAAGTCTGCATTTGCACGAATCGCATTTTCACCTAAATCTAAAATATGCATCGCTAAATCTTGCAACATAAGACTTTCCATCCCTTCTGAGATAACTCATATTCTGCTTCATGAATATCAATCAACTGATGTGCATCCGAATTCATTAGCCAAACATCATTTTCTGCCAACCATGGCTGTTGTACACAAATCAATTTCTGATCCTCAATATTGCTTACTTCAAGTCCATCATAACTAAGATCAGGAGGAATAAATCCCAATTGTGTCGTAATTGAATTCACCCGATGCAATACATGAGCTAGAACCACGACTCCATGATGCTCATGAATACAATCACAAACCTGTTTGATATCCAAATCCACCGAACTGATCAACAAACGATTTTCCTTACCAATCTCTTCATCCCATTCATTCAAAAGGATCTGCTTGCCAAAGATTCTTTCCTCATTTTCAACAGAAACCAAATGTTCATCCAACCAAGGTTGCATCGACATCGCATCCTCTAATCTTTGAAAATATCCTAATACATGGACATCTTCTTTCGTTTGAATTTCCACTCCATATAAAACTTTTATTTTCCCTTTAGCAGCTTTATCAAAGGCAGGTAATTGCTTTACACTGTTATGATCACAGATTGCAATCAGTTCTAATCCTTTAATTAATGACATATTGACAATATTATTGACCGTCATATCATCATCTGCACAAGGAGATAAACAGGAATGAATATGCAGATCATAAAACATATTAAATTCCTAAATCATATAAACGGGCACATGCCTCGTAAGCAGTAAGATCCGTCTGTAAAATTGCCAAATCCTCTTCCAGTGCTTTATCAATTGTTTCCTGTGGAGGATTTACACCTTGAACAAAAACAATTCCACTAAATTCTCTTAATACAGCAACCGCAACCACATTCAAATGAGATTGAACCGTCAACCATACTTGATCAGGATGACTATTCCCCATCACCCAGCTCAATAAATCTCCACAGAAAGCACCCTTCACTTCTTTCGCTTTTGCTTCCTCAGTTGCAATCAGCTTCCATCCCGTCGCCTTTTCCAATTCTTCCACTGTCATTTATTTCACCTCTGATTTTCCCATTAACTTACAATCATCCAACGTCGCATGTCCTGCCACAATCTCATGAGCCATCGCTCGACACGATGCCAAACCACAAGCTCCACAATCATAACCCGGTAATTGTTCCAGTTTTTCATTTATCGCTAAGAAATGCTGTACCTGCTTTTTCATATCCACTTTCTGATGATGAATGGATTCTGGAAGCTTGAAAATATCATTAAATGATAAATCAGCAACTGGTTTATCCGCTAAAGGCAAGAAACGTTCAATAAAGACGCGTCCGACATACGGATTTCCCCATAAAAACTTTCCACCAATACATCCATTTGGGCAAGCATACAACGATAATAAACGGATACTCTTCAAATTTTCAAATTCAGCAAGTTCCAATACTTGTTGAACCTTATCCAATCCATCAACCGCTAAGACATCTTTTTTTTCTAAACCTGAATCATAGAAATCATGTACAACAGCATGAATTCCTTCTTTGCAGAAATGATACTCCTCTTTCCTTTCATCTTTTAGATGATTGATCAATGGGAATAATTCTGCAATAGTAATCGCATAATCAATATTCGATTCCATATTTCCATATGGATGCTTCGCCAATGATAGTTTTGCGACACACTCACATAGCGAATAAATCCCTACTTTTTCATATTTTCCACTCAATCGTTTACGAACCATTTTCGCAGCTACTTCCACTGGATATTCAAATGGTAAAATAGCACTCAACAACATTGGGTACTTGACCTCAATCAAACGATTAATTGCAGGACATGTGGAACTAATTCCATAACGCATCCCTGATTCATTAACATAACGCTGAGCAAACTGATAGATACCACCTGTTATATCACTGATATCCACCACTTCATCAAAACCGATCTTCTTAATTGCACTAATCAACGTCTGTAATTCTTGCATACTGCTTGAATCAGATAAAATCGCTGTTGGCAATAAAATGACTTTATAATCAAATTCATTTAAAGTATCTAATGTTGCTCCTTTTGCCTGTAATCCCCGATGCGAGCAACTATTAATACAAGCATCACATAAAATACATTGGGTATTTTTGATTTCTACCTTTCCATGATTGATAGAAATCGCTTCTGTCGGACATACCCGTAAGCATTTCATACACTTTTTACAAGACCCTAAGGTATATTGAATCACATTCTTCATGCGGACACCCTAAATGCGATTCGAATCGTCGTACCTGCACTGGACGTCTGTAAATCAAAGGAATCCGACACCCGTTTGATATTGACTAGTCCCATACCGGCACCAAAGCCCATCTCTCTAGCTTTTGCAGAAGCTGTTGACCATCCAGGCGTTAATGCTTTTTCTACATCCGGAATTCCTGGACCTACATCCGCAAACTCTAAATACACATTTCCATCTTCATCAACACTTAACTTAATCTCTCCACCATAAGAGTGAATGATCATATTGATCTCTGCTTCATAACAAGCAACAGCAATATTTCTTAACACCACTGATGGAATCCCTATTTGTTTTAAAATCCGTTTTACTTGCGAAGAAACTACCCCCGCATCTACAAAATTCTCTCGCTCTACTTGATACGTATACTCAATCATCGATTGGTTGTATTCCTTTTTGAAATAATTTTCCGCACGTTTCATACATTGAGAATTTTGTAGTCATCAACTGAATCCCATGATCCTGGGCCTGATCGATCAGATCTTCTGTTAATAATTTATTTCTAACGAAAAGCACTGCTGTAATATCCAACATTTCTGCTGTACGCAATACTTGTGGATTCACTAATCCTGTAACCAACAGTGTTGATTCACTGTTATGAGTTACCATTGCTAATACATCACTCATCAAATCAGAAGCAAACACATATTGATAATCTTGCTCATCAGAATGAATCTGATAAGGTAAATATGCACTGACTTCTTCTGCTATTTCTTTAATCTTCATACAAAAACCTATTATTGTTCACTCGCCTTAATGGAACGAATCATATCCATTACTTTACTTGACTGATTAGCAGAACCATATACCTCTCCATCAATCGTCACTACAGGCGCAAGTCCACATGCTCCTACACAACGAGTTGCATCTAAAGAAAACAAACCATCTGCACTAGTACCATTCACTGGTGCTCCTGTTATCTCTAACAATTCATCTATAATTCCCTGCGCTCCTTTTACATAACAAGCAGTACCCAAACAAACATTAATAATATGTTTTCCTTTTGGCTGCGTCGTAAATTGAGAATAGAAAGTTACCACTCCATATACCTCTGCAACACTAGAACCTGATGCTTCGGCAATCTTTTCCATTGCTTCAAAAGGAATATAACCCAATTCATGCTGCACATCATGCAACATCAGCTTAATTGGGCCAGGTCTACCTTCATGACGTTTAACGATCGCATCAATGATCTTTACAGACTGTTCATTCAATTTTCTCATTTTCCTGTTCCTCCCATAGTAGAAATCTAAGAATATATAAGTTTATTTAAGTATAACAATTAACCCCTTTAGATTCAATAAACAGCATTGACAAATTTTTCACATCTTATCATTTTCCTTTCATTCTCTATTCTATTCCTCTATGATTAACAAAAGTATAATGCATCAGACACAAAAAAACTCCGTATTTAGAGTCGTACTCTAAAGGACAGTCGCTATGTAGGATGCGGTGTAGCCCGAAAGAAATTCTACTCGGCGGCTTACTTAACGAAAATCGTGCAGACCTCTATCAGCAGTATGCAGAGGATGACGAAGCGGAAAGCACCGAGGAAGCGCACCCCGATACCACCTCCGACACT
>JAQXZJ010000048.1 GCA_029227155.1 Erysipelotrichaceae bacterium | reverse complement strand
ATCTAATTCTTCTAAAATTTCACGTTTCAAGGCTTCCTCTGGAGTTTCGCCTTCTTCAATTTTTCCTCCTGGAAACTCCCAACCATCTTTGAATGCTCCATATCCTCTTTGTGTCGCAAAAATAATGTTATCTCCATTTTTATCCTTATTTTTTATAATTGCTGCAACGACATGAATTGTTTCCATAATCATTTTGTCCTTATCTATTAAAACGTGTCCATTGTAACACATCATTTTCTTTTTTTACAATTGTTCTGATATCTTGACAATTTCATAAAATCGTTATATTTTTAACACTGTTTGTTTTATACAGGAGGATTTTATGCACTTAAAAAAACATTCCTTGTTTCAATATACATGGCCTATTTTTATCGAATTATTATTACAGATTCTTATTGGCAATATCGACCAGATGATGATTGCTGCAGATTCTCAAAATGGTGTTGCTGCTATTGGGAATGCTAATACAATTTTTAACTTTTTGATCATTATGTTTTCTGTTATCTCATTAGCAATGTCAATTTTAGTTACTCAATATATTGGTAGTAAACAAGAAGAGAAAGTATCACAGACCTATGTGTTATCTTTACTAGTTAATCTAGTCATTGGATTAATCATTGCATTTATCCTCATTCAGTTTCAAGTTGCTATTTTTTCTTGGATGCAGCTACCTCATGAAATACTAAATGATGCAAAGACCTATTTAACAATTATAGCCTTTGGTTTACCAATTCAAGCAGTTTACTTAACTTATGTTACGATGTTTCGAACCCAAGGATGGATGAAACAAACGATGTTGATAACAACTCTTGTTAATGTTCTTAACATTTTCGGTAATTATCTCTTAATCTTTGGAATTGGTCCATTCCCAGCATTGCATGTAGCCGGAGTTGCTATTTCAAGCGTTGTTTCAAGAACATTTGGATTATTTATCCTCATGTATTGTTTTAAACGTCAGTATCAGTATCCTTTATCGATACATCAAATTGGAGCAGATTGGTCGATACAATTAAAGAAAATATTATCTATTGGTCTTCCTTCTGCTGGAGAAGGAATTTCCTATGATTTATCTCAAATTGTAATAATGAAAGTAGTTAATGGATTTGGTACTGCAGTAATTAATACTAAAATTTATGTTTCTATTTTTGCTACTTTTTCTTATGTCTATGCAAATGCTATTTCTCAAGCAGCACAGATTATTGTAGGATATTTAGTTGGAGCAAGAAAATATGAGGAAACACATACCCAAGTTATGAAAACGATGATTTATTCCGTTGTTATAAGTATTTTAATCTCTACTATATTATACTTGTCCTCTGATTTTGTTCTTTCTTTCTTTACAAATGATCCTTATGTATTGTCTTTAGGAAAACAAATCTTTTTCATTGAAATCTTTTTAGAAATCGGACGAGCAGTCAATATGACAATGGTACGTGTCTTACAAGCTTGTGGAGATATTCAATTTCCTGTTACTCTAGGAATTGTTTCTATGTGGGGTGTTGCGGTTGTTTTATCTTATATATTTGGAATTTATCTTCAATTAGGTCTTGTTGGTGTATGGTTAGCAATGGCATGTGACGAATTATTCCGTGCAGTACTATTTATCATACGTTGGTTCCAAGGTGGATGGAAATCCAAAAATCTTATATCTGCATCATAAAAAAGCTTTTGATTCTGATCAGTCAGTTTCAAAAGCTTTATCTTTTAATTATTCTTTATCACATGTATTATTCTCTGTAGTAGGTTGTACAACAACTACAGGATTGTTGTTATCAGCAACCATTTTGCCACCTAGAACACCCATGATCAAGCTCTTAATATCGATACCTACAACAGCGCTGTAATTTCAATGAGACGTTCTTTTTGTTTATTCATCGAGTTCAAAGATGCTAGCATCTCTAGAACAAATTTGTGATAAATCCTTGCTTTTAATCTCCGGAACATACTGTTGACCTATAGGACATTAATTGGCACAATAATAGTTACACAAACTTGGTTGTTTGTATTTTTCTGACAGGATCAGTACTTCGTCCGGGTGTGGAAGAGATCGCTCATTTTTAATTTTCTCAATTCATTCAGCAGTAATGCTCTCTAATAGTTCAGCTGCTGTTTCTCTAGTCAACTGCAACGATTCTCTTGTTTTATGATATATATGTTTGTTTTCCTTGGTTGAAACTCTAGCCATGTTTACTATCCTTACAATAAAAAAATCTATAGATTTATTATACGTTTTATCATTTATAAAGCAATAAACAGTAATTCTAATTTTGGATTTTAAGCATCTAAAAAGTGAGGATTTCTCCTCACTTTGTTCTATCGATTTTTTAGAATTCCAAACAACCCTCTTGATATTGTTTTACCTACCTCACCTGATAAAGTGCTGATAGCAGATGAAGCTGCTTTTTCTAAAGGTGATTTACGATTTCGAGTTTGTTTACCCATTGCAGCATCAATAATCATCTTACTAGTTTCTCTAGTTAAGGTGCTAGCAGCATTGGTAGCTGCACGTTCAAATGTACTCTTTGAGCGTTTTGCTTTTGCCACTGCTTTTGCTTGTTCTTTTTCTTTCTGTTCTATTTCAGCTAATTTCTCTTCTTCCTTCACCACATCTTGGATAACTTCATATGCAGATTCACGATCGATTTCTTTTTCATATTTACCATATAATTCACTGATTGAAATCTCATCTTGTCTACGTTTTTCATCAATAGGTCCCATTTGACTTTGTGGAGGTAAGATCATTGCTCGTTCTACAATACATGGAACTCCTTTTTCATCCAAGCAAGAAACTAAAGCTTCTCCTGTAGCTAAATCATTGATTACATCTTTTGTTTTAAACTTTGGATTTTCTCTAAATGCTTTAGCAGCTATATTGACTGCTTTTTGTTCTGCTTGTGTATAAGCATGTAATGCATGTTGAATTCTATTTTGTAATTGAGAAAGTACAGAATCAGGAATATCAGCACAAGATTGGGAAATGAAATAAACACCAACTCCCTTAGAACGAATCAATTTTACAATTTGTTCTACTTTAGATACTAAACTTTTTGGAGCATCTTTAAATAATAAATGTGCTTCATCAAAGAAAAATACCATTTTTGGTTTATCTAAGTCACCTTCTTCTGGTAAGTTTTCATACAATTCTGACAACATCCATAACAAGAAGGTAGAATATAACAACGGACGTTTTACCAATTCTACACATTCCAATATATTAATAAAGCCATTTCCTTGATCATCCTTCATTAACCAATCATTTAAGTCTAAAGCAGGTTCACCAAAGAAAATTTCTCCACCTTCATCTTCTAAAGCTAATAAAGATCTTTGAATTGCTCCTATAGAAGCGGTAGCTATATTACCATATTCTGTAGCAAATTCTTTTGCATGATCTCCGACATAACGGACCATAGCACGCAAATCTTTTAGATCAATTAGTAACCAACCATTATCATCTGCTATACGAAAGACAATGTTTAATACTCCTTGTTGAGCTTCGGTCAAATCTAATAAGCGACTCAGTAAAATAGGTCCCATTTCAGAAATAGTTGTTCTAACAGGATGCCCTTCTTTACCAAACACATCAAAGAAATGAGTCGGATAACTCTTAAAGTTGAAATCTGTTAGCTCAAGTGAATCTAAACGTTCCTGTAGTTTAGGATTGATTTCTCCTTTTTTACACATTCCAGACAAATCACCCTTGATATCAGCTAAAAATACAGGTACTCCTGCATCACTAAATGATTCTGCAAGTACTTTTAAAGTAATTGTTTTACCAGTTCCTGTAGCTCCAGTAATCAAGCCATGACGATTTGCCATCTGAGGAAGAAGATGTACTTCATTTTCTCCCTTTGCTAATAAAATACGGTTTTCTTTCCACATATAAATGTCCCCTTTTTTTATTATAATATCATATTTAATATCATTTTAAAAAGAGAGAAATAAAAAAAACCTCATCAAATTGATGAGGGATTCTAAAGAACTGGCGATGTGCTATCTTGACTAGAGCACGTCTAGCTATTGTCGCCGCTGAAATGCTTAACTTCTGTGTTCGGGATGGGAACAGGTGTGACCATTTCGCCATCATCACCAGATCTTCTTGAAGGTTTGTTCCTTCAAAA
>JAQXZJ010000047.1 GCA_029227155.1 Erysipelotrichaceae bacterium | reverse complement strand
CTACAAAAATACAAGAAGCGAACAACTTATAAGATTGTAACAGTTTATCCAGATAAAAAGGAGAAATAAAAAATGAAAGAATTAGACGTTGTAAAATTACTTGAAAACTTTAACGGTATTCAAGCTGGAACAATTGGAACCATTGTTCTAAAGTATGATGAAAAAAATTATGAAGTTGAGTTTTTTGATACAGATGGTGATACAATCGATGTTTTAACAATTCATACTGATTTATTAGAATTGCATGAAATTAATTAACGTATATGTTGTCTTTTTGTTTTCAAATGGTTAACTATGTGTAGGTTAGTAAGAAGCATGGCAGATTAATTGAATCATATAGATTCTTTTAACTGTTCTGCTTCTTTTTGATTTGTAGATATTCATTTCTTAAATAATCGACGAATAGTTTTTCGATAATGTTTTTGTAAGTATCAGTATGTTTGCTTTTGATTGTATATAATACAATATAATTAAAAGTATTTTTATCGGCCAAAACAATTCCTCCTTATATATGTAATATATGCACTGAGGAAAAGGAAAAGTCTAAAAAATGTAGTATGTATTGTAAAAATGGTTACCATCGTTGCAAGAATTCTACCGTCTTTAAATAGACCTTTTCAGGTATCACTTTGCCATTAGTATCTTATGGAGGTTCAAGTTTGATTATGGTATTTGCTTCGTTTGGTATCGTGATTGCGATTGGAAATGATTCATAAAATATATTTAGCGTCATAAAGAACAAGATAATTTAAAAATTAAAATAATATGAAACGAAAGGGGATACTATTAAATATGCTTAAAACTAAAAGGCTAAAGTATTAATGTGATAATGATGCATATTATTACCAAGCCTTTTTTGTTATAAATTTATTTTTGATAATGTTTTCTTATCATTTCGTTTTGCGAAAAGAGTATGAGCGTATTCTTTGGTTTACGATATTTGGAAGTAAGAAACCATTATTCGCAAGTTTAACACATCTGTTAATAATGGTTTTATTTGTTACACCAATCACCTTACTTACTACGATAGGAGTGAATTCAAACATTCTTTTGCTTATTAAGAATGCAAGTAATTCTTTTTCTTTCATAGTTAGGTATGATAAACTTCCGTCCAAATCATCCTCTTGAGTCTCAATAGAAACCTCACATACTTTTTTTGAATATATCTCGACCATTCGCAAGAAATAGTTGATCCAGATTTCTGGATGTGGTGGATTTTCTCTTCCTGAATGGTATAAAAGGAGGAAGTCCCATTTGTAATGAATTATAATATTCATTACTATCATATGCGAAGTATTCCTCTAATGATCCTATATCATTGAAACCATATCCATAATAGTCAAGTATATATCCAGACATTGGTCTAGCAGTTCTACCATTTCCATCTTCAAAAGGGTGGATAGTTACAAGTTGATAATGGACGATAGCTGCGATAATTAATGGATGATCATCAGTCGTATTAACATAGTTTACAAGTTCATCCAATAATTCAGGAATTTCTTAATATTCAGGTGAAATATACCCTTTTTAGGACTATTGCTCCATTAAAATTACAGTATTATTTCGCTATATTTACACTATTTTTCATTATATGAAATTTATTGTCTATAAATAATCTTTAGAAAATAAAACGGATTAGGTATAATCTATTGGTGAAATAGATGGGGATGAAGAGTATGCTGTATCAATGCGAATATCAGTCTGTTCTAGGTAATATTATTTTATTGAGCAATGGAGAGCAGTTAACAGGATTGAATTTTGAAACAGAAAGAATGTTTAGAGATTGGAATCTGGATCAGATACCTGTTCAAGAAGAACTAGCAATTTTTCGATTGACGAAACAATGGTTATCGGATTATTTTGCTGGGAAAAATCCTACAATTGAACAAATTCCAATGAAGTATAGTGGAAGTGAGTTCTGTATGCAAGTATGGAATTTGTTATTGGAAATCCCATATGGAGAAACGGTTACTTATGGTGAATTAGCGAAAAAAATAGCGAAACAACGTAACCTAGATAAAATGTCTGCACAAGCGATTGGATATGCAGTAGGGCATAATCCGATTTCGATACTGATTCCTTGTCATCGAGTAGTTGGTGCTAATGGAAATCTTACTGGGTATGGTGGAGGACTGGATAAGAAAATTGCTCTTTTGAGGTTAGAAGGGGTAGATATGGAACCGTTTATCCTCAAAGAAACAAAAAAATGACTTGAAGAAATATTTCTTGTTCATTATAATGGATAGGCTTTGGGGGTGTTTAAATGAGTAATATGAATAGAGCAGATAAGATGAGGAATCTCCCCATTGGAAAACTTTTATGGAGTATGAGTCTTCCAGCAGTTTTTTCAATGTTGATTCAGGCTTTATATAATATTGTAGATAGCATGTATGTTGCACAATTGGGACAGGATGCTTTGTTTGCAATTGGTTTGGTTTTTCCATTGCAAATGTTAAGCCTGTCGATTGGACTAGGGTGCGGAGTAGGAACCAATGCTGTGGTAGCACGCCGTTTAGGACAAAAACGTCAAGATCATGCAGATCAAACGGCTACTACCGGTTTGCTATTAGCTGTTTTTCATGCTTTTGTTATTATGATTTTTGGCTTATTGATCGCCAAACCATTTCTTGGCTTATTTACAGATGATCCAACGATTATTGCAGCAGGTAGTTCATATTTATATATTGTTATGGGGTTTGGTTTAGGACAACAGGTACAAATCATTTGTGAAAGAATCTTACAGGCTACTGGTAATATGATTCTACCGATGTTTTCTTTGTTGATATCGGCGATAACGAATATTCTTTTAGATCCTATTTTGATATTTGGTTATTTTGGTTTTCCAGCTATGGGAGTAACAGGAGCTGCTACAGCGACGGTTTTTAGTCAATGGTTAGGGATGATTTTTATTCTTTATGTGGTAATAAAAAAGGATCATGATGTAAAAGTGAGCTGGAAGAACTTTAAATTAGAAATGGTTGTCATTCAGAAAATCTATCAGATTGGTGTACCAACGATGATCATGAATGCGATTGGTTCAATTACAACTACTTGTTTAAATGGAATCTTGGTTGCCTTTAGTGATATTGCTGTGAATGCTTTAAGTATTTATTTCAAGGTTCAATCCTTTGCCTTTATGCCTGTGTTTGGTATGACACAAGGGGCAATGCCTATTTTGGCGTATAATTATGGAGCACAATTAAAGAAACGGTATACGCATACAATAAAATTGATGTTAATGGTTGCTTGTATCATTTTAACAAGTGGAACCATGGTTTTTAGTTTCTTTCCACAGGTGATATTAAATCTGTTTGCGCCAACTACAGAATTGCTTGCGATTGGCTCGATCACGTTACGGGTAATTTCTTATAGTTTTATCTTTGCATCCGTGAATATTGTGATGACGACTGCTTTTCAATCGTTGGGATATGGAATGCGAAGTATGATGATGTCGATCATGCGTCAATTGATGCTTTTGATTCCATTTGCCTTTATTTTAGCTCATTGGATTGGCGTGGAAGGCGTTTGGTGGAGCTATCCGCTTTCTGAAGCAATCGTAATGATCATTTTTATTCCACAAGCATACAATTGTATAAAAAAACGATTTGGATAACGAAAGAATGTTATCCTTTTTTTGATTTCTATAGGAAGCTAGTTGGAAAAGATGGTATAGAGTTATCGTTTTATGATATAATCATCTTTACAAGGAGTGATTCTAAAATGCGAGTACTAATTGCGACTGGAGGAACCGGAGGGCATATTTATCCTGCGATTGCTTTAGCGGATGAATTGTTATCAAGAGATCCTCAAACGAGCATTTTATTTATAGGAAACAATGATCGAATGGAAGCAACGGAAATTCCAAAACATAATTATGATTTTTTTGGAATTGATGCCAAAGGGTTTAATGGAAATTCGAGTGATAAAGTAAAATCAATTCAATTAATGAGCCAATCTTTTTTTGTCTGTCGAAATAAAATAAAAGGATTTCAACCTGATCTTGTAGTTGGATTTGGTGGATATGTAACGGTTCCTGTTATTTTGGCGGCATCAACCTTGCATATTCCAACTGTTTTACATGAACAGAATAGTATTGCTGGAATGGCGAATCGGTTCTTAAGTCATATGGCTAGTAAAATTGTGGTTTGTTATCCTGATGTGATTCGTGATTTTCCTAAGAAGAAAACCTTGCTGTTAGGAAATCCAAGGGCTTCCATTGCAAAACGGGTAACTTATGATCGAACGATTCTGAAAGAATATGGTCTACAGCCAAATCGAAAGACAGTTTTCATTGTGATGGGTTCGTTAGGTTCTACCAGTGTGAATGACAAAATGATATCTGCTCTTCAGATGATGGATGGAAAAGATTATCAAGTGATTTATGTTACAGGGAAAAACAGTTATCAAGAGTTTACTCGTATGATCAGTGATACGAAGAATGTTAAAATCTGTGCTTATGTCAATCAGGTAGAATTGGTTGCTAATGTGGATCTGGTGGTATCTCGTGGTGGAGCAACATCAGCTGCTGAGATTACTGCATTACAAAAACCATCAATTATCATACCAAGCCCTTATGTTCCAAATAATCATCAGTATTTAAATGCTAAAGCGATGTTGGATGCAGGTTGTGCGTTGTTATTGGAAGAGAAGGATCTATCTAGTCATCAAATTGTACAAATGATTGAAAATTTAATTTATGACGACCAGCGGTTACAAGAGATGTCAAATCGAGCTCAGGCTTTGGGGTTTAAAAATGCAGCAGAGGATATTGCAGCTTTGCTTGAAAAAATGTCAGGAGAAAAATATGAGTGATTTTATAAACAGGCTTCAACAATATGGAGCAGTAGAAACCAATGTTTCTTTTCAAACGATGACAACGTTTCGAATTGGTGGAAATGCGGATTATGTCTTTTATCCTAAGGATTCGCTTTCTTTAGCAGAAGCATTGCGTTTTATCAAAAAAGAACAGATGGATTATAAGCTAATTGGTAAAGGAAGCAATTTGTTGTGTTCGGATGCAGATTATCACGGGGTGATTATCCGTCTTGATCGTACCTTTGTTGATTTTTACTATGAAGACACAACTCTTGTAGCGAAGGCAGGATGTTCCGTGATTGCTTTGGCGTATGATACGATGAAGCAAGGATTGAGTGGTTTAGAGTTTGCTAGTGGAATACCGGGTAGTGTTGGTGGTGCTGTTTTTATGAATGCAGGGGCATATAAAAGCAGTATGAAAGATATTGTGAAAGAGGTGTTGGTATATAAAGAAGATGATTTTGAATGGATGAAGAAGGAAGATTGTGGATTTGATTATCGGACTTCTGTTTTTCAAAAACATCCTGATTGGATTGTTTTAGCGGTTCGTTTTCAACTGACGAAAGAAGATCCAAAAGTGATTCGTGAATTAATTGAAAGTCGTAGAAAACGAAGGATGGAAACACAACCATTGAATTATCCTTCTGCTGGAAGTATTTTCCGTAATCCGGATGGTTCTTTTGCATGGAAGTATATTGATGAATTAGGATTGCGTGGTAAAGTGATTGGTGGAGCTCAAATATCTAGTAAGCATTCGAATTTTATTGTGAATGTGAATCATGCGAAGGCAAAAGATGTGATGGAACTAGTAGATATGGTGAATCAGGGAATGGAAAAGACATATGGATTTACTCTTAAAATGGAAGTGGAGAAGTTTAATTGGGAAAATCAGTAGATGATCGTATATTGGACCAATCATACGATCCGTTTGAAGAAGAACGAAGAAGAAAGAAAGAACAATTAAGACGTAAGAAAAGAAGAAGAAGAGTTCGTTTGACGCGAATTTCGATGGCATTGTTGTTTGTATTTCTAGTTGCATTTCTTTATTTTATGTCAGAAGGTTCAAAAGTGAAATCCATACGTTTAGAAAATGATTCTTATCTATCTGATGAATATATATTGACTTTATCGAAATTGGACTATAATAGCCGTTATTGGCTTGTATTTTCACCGCTTGTAGAAATGAGATTAGAGCATAATCCTTGTATAAAAAATGCTCAAGTGAAGCATGTTAATGACCATGGAATTGTGATTAAAATTGAAGAAGAAAAAGGGATTGGCTATTATTGGACAGAGGATTTAAATTTAGTTTTGGGTAATGGATCGATTATTAAGATGTCACAGGAGTTTTATTCAAGTTTAAAGAATTTGCCTTTAATTAAGGATGGAACTTCTAAAGAGGAAATTGATCAATTGGTTCAGCAGATGAAAGGTGTTGATTCTAAGGTAATTTCTCATATTACGGAGATCTGGAAGTATACCTCTTCATATGATGCAGATATGGTGCGGTTTTTGATGTCTGATGGAAATCAGGTATTCTCTTCGAAAGATTCGATTCCTCTTTTGGATAATTATTTAAGAATTGCTAAAAGTCTTAAGAAGAAAAATGTTTGTCTGGTGTTAGATCGATCAACGAGTAGTGCTTATACAAAGAGTTGTGCAACTTTGTTGGAAGAGGAGAAGAAGGCTTTGGAAAAGCTTGCGGGTAATGTTTCTGAAGAAAATTTAGAAGAAAATATAGAAGAAAGCGGTTCCTAGATGAGATTTCATTGTTTCTTCATAAATTTTTGTTATAATAATTAAAATACAAAAGGAGGATGGTTTATGTCGATTGAAAGAAACACAAACTTAGGTAATATAAATGTATCCAAAGAAGCAATTGCATCCTTGGCAGGGGGGATTGTGAGTGAGTGCTATGGTGTTGTTGGCATGGCTTCACAAAAAGTATTCCAAGATGGGATTGCGGAATTATTAAAGAAAGAAAATTATTCAAAGGGGGTTATTGTTCGTAAAGGAGAACATGGCTTGATTTTAGATTTATTTATTATTGTTAGTTTTGGTGTGCGTATTTCTGAAGTAGTAAGTGAAGTACAAAAGAAGGTAAAGTACTCTCTTGAAAAGTCATTGGATCAAGATTTTGAATCGATCAATGTATTTGTTCAAGGTGTTCGTGTTATGGACTAGTAAGGTGGCATCATGAAAATTTTAACGGGTAAAGAGTTTAAAGAGCTATTAGCAAGTGGGAACAATTTGCTTTCCAATAGTTATAAGGAAATCGATGCATTGAATGTTTTCCCGGTTCCTGATGGAGATACGGGTACAAATATGAGCTTAACGTTTGCGGCTGGTGTTAAAGATGCATTAGCAGTAAAAGCAGATCATGTAGGTGAGATTGCGAAATCGTTATCTAGAGGATTATTGATGGGTGCAAGAGGGAACTCAGGTGTAATTTTATCTCAGATTTTCCGTGGCTTCTATCAATCGGTAGAAGGGAAAGCAACGATTTCTGTATTGGATTTTGGTGCTGCATTTTTAAGAGGTTCTGAGGTTGCTTATAAGGCAGTCATGCGTCCAGTAGAAGGTACCATTTTGACTGTGATTCGAGAATCTTCTTATTATGCTCATAACTTTGTTTTGAATCATGAAGAAGCAACATTATTGGATTATATGGAAGTTTTAGTGTTTGAAGCAACTGAGTCTTTAAAACGGACTCCAGATTTACTTCCTGTATTGAAAGAAGTAGGTGTTGTTGATAGTGGTGGAGCTGGATTGTTGGCAATTTTACAAGGATTCCAATCTGCTTTGCAAGGTGTACCTGTAGAGGCAACGGAAGCAAGAGAAGTTGAGGGTAAGGCTGCTGAAAATCTAGAGAGTGAAGAGTTTGGCTCTTGTCCAGAATTTATTTTGAAGTTAAATGAATATAGCCAAGATAATCAAGTGGAAGAAAAATTGAAACGGAAATTGTCTCAAATTGGTGAATCACTAGTTGTGGTTCAAGATGAAGATATTGTAAAGGTTCATGTTCATACTTTAACTCCAGGTGAAGCTTTGAATCTAGGTCAACGCTATGGAGAATTTGTGAAGTTGAAGATTGAAAATATGTCATATCAACATGAAGAAATCATTGCGAATCAAAAAGAAGAAAAACCAAGGCAAAAATATGCAATTATCACAGTTGCGACTGGTGATGGCTTGACAGAAATGTTTAAAGAATTGCGTGCTGATGTGGTTATTTCTGGTGGTCAAACGATGAATCCAGCAACAGAAGATTTTGTTGAAGCAATCAAGAGTGTGAATGCAGATCATGTGATTATTTTACCTAATAACTCTAATATCGTTTTAGCTGCACAACAAGCACAATCTATTTTTGAGGATGTTGATGTTCGGGTGATTCCTACAAAGTCAATTCCACAAGGATTGTCTGCATGCATCATGTTTAACCCAGAAGAAGAGATGGATGAAAATATTGCTGAGATGACAGATGCTACAAATCGAGTAGTAACAGGTCAAGTTACATATGCTATCAAAGATACAACATTTGATGGATTGGAAATTCATGCTGAAGATTATATGGGTATCAAAGAAAAAGAAATCGTTACTAGCACACCGGATAAGATGTTGAGTACGAAGACGCTGATTGATTCGATGATGGATGGTGGCGATTATGAAATAATGACTTTGATTGCAGGGG
Source organism: Erysipelotrichaceae bacterium (assembly GCA_029227155.1). Lineage (GTDB taxonomy): Bacteria > Bacillota_I > Bacilli_A > Erysipelotrichales > Erysipelotrichaceae > RGIG4607. Next base: position 9,964 of record JAQXZJ010000047.1, on the reverse strand, counting down.
AAGAAACGACTGTTGAAGAGTTAGAGGAAGTGGAAGAATATATTGCTTCTAAATATGATATTGAAGTTGAAAGCCATTTTGGTGGACAAGCCGTTTACTCTTGGATTATTGGATTAGAATAGAAAAAAAGTGCCTATGAAGGCACTTTTTAAATGGTCAATAATTTATTTTCCTAAAATTAAAGAAGTTAATTCCATTGGATCAACGATTTTGCCATCTTTGTAAACACGCATGTTTCCACTGGCAATTTCATCAATTAAGATAACTTCATCATTGTTAAATCCAAATTCGAATTTAATATCATAAAGTTCCATACCTTTGTTTGCTAAATCATCCGCAACAATTTTTGTGATTTTTAATGTTTGTTCTTTCATAGATTCAAACATTTCTTTGCTCATGATATTTAATGCAACAAGTCCTTCACATGTAACAAGTGGATCTGCTCGATCATCATCTTTGAAAGTTGCTTCAACATAACCACCAACAAGTTTTGTACCATCTTCAATATAAGCACCATAACGACGAATAAAGCTACCAGTTGCTCTCAAACGACAGATGACTTCTAATCCTTTGCCAAATACTTTAGCAGGAAGAACTTCCATTGTTGCATCTTCTACACTAGCACGAATATAATGTGTTTTAATGCCTGCTTGTTTTAATAATTCAAAGTAATGAATAGAAGTTTCTAGATTTGCTTTTCCAATTCCTTCAATTGTTAATCCAACAGAATTTTCACCTGGATCAAAAACTCCATCTTTGCCGGTACAGTCATCTTTAAATTTTAATAAGACATTCCCGTTTTCTAATTCATAGACATCTTTTGTTTTACCTTCATAGATTTTTTTCATAATTTCCTCCACTAAAAATTACATAAATAGATTAGCATAATTTTTTCTTATGTACTAGAAAAAATAAAAAAACACTATCATTTTTTTTATGATAGTGTTTTCATCCAAATATTAAATAGAACGACGATTGAAATGTGCTTCCCATTGATCAGCGAATACTTTTACGGCATCGTTTGTAAGTTTGTTGTCGATTAATTTTTCGAAAAGATTTAATGGGATGGTAACAGCATCTGCTCCAGCTACCAATAAACGAACCACTTGATTCAAGTTCTTGAAGCTAGCGGCTACTACTTTAGTTTCAATTTGTTGTGCAGCATAAGCAGCAACGATATCTTCTACTAAAGTACAACCATCAATTTCAGTATCACTCATACGGTTTACATAAGGTGCTACATAATCAACGCCACAAGCAGCAGCCATTAACGCTTGACCAACTGTATAAACAGCAGTAGCTAAAATTCCATATCCTTCTTGTTTCAATGTATACATTGCACGGTATCCGTCAGGTGTACATGGTACTTTAATGTAAATATCTTCACGCATAGCTCTTAATTTTCTTGCATCTTCTAAAATGCCTTCGTAATCTTCAGCGATTGCTTGAACGAAAACCCGTTTACCAGGTGCTAAGTTAACCAATTCTTCGACGGTACGATTTTCTGTTGTTACAATCGTTGGATTACAGGTGAATCCTGCAAGTGGATATTGTTCACAATACTGTTTGATTTTTTCTACATTCGCTGTATCAATAAATAGTTCCATAAAATTTCTCCTTTTTTCCTACTTTTCCTATTATACTACAAAATATAAATTTGAAAAGATTAATTGTAGATATTTTTATTAAAATATATTATAATGATTAAGAATAGGAGATAAAACGATATGAAACAAGATGAAATAAGAATAAGCAAGAAATTTGAACAAGAATTGGATCAGTGTTTCTTCCCAGATTATATGAAGGAACTAAAGCGTGAGATGTTGGAAGAACCACGCTATGCTAGTATTGAACAAGCATTAATTATTACAAAGGCATATCAAGCGCATGAAGGGGAATCAAAGATTCTAAAACGTGCCTATGCATTATATGATTCATTGACACAGATCAAGATTCGTATTGAACCTACTGAAAAAATTGTGGGCAACCGTACTTCTGGTGTACGTGCTGGGGTTGTATTCCCTGAATCAGGAATTTCTTGGGTAGAAAGAGAAATTGAGACATTGCCTACGCGGGTACAAGACCGTTTTGAAGTTCGTGCGGAAGATATAGAAACATTCCGTTCGGTAATTGTTCCTTATTGGAAAGGCCATACGTTAGAGGATCAAGTGTATGATGCAATTGGTGCAATAGAAACACCGATTAAGAAAGTTGTAAAAATTAATCAAAAAGATCATGCACAGGGACATATTAATCCGAATTGTGAATTGTGGCTTTCAAAAGGCCCAAAAGGGATCTTAGAGGATGCAAAGCAACATCTTTTGACATGCACGGAAGAACAAAGAGATTATTATCAGGCTACTGAAATTGTTTATGAAGGGGTATTACGGTTTATTGAACGGTATCGCGATTTGGCATTAGAGATGGCACAAACAGATGTAGAAAATCATGATAATCTACAGACGATTGCCAAAAACTGTGATGCGATTTTATGTCAAGATGCTTTGAATTTCCATCAAGCAGTTCAATCGTTATGGTTCTTATTTGTTATTTTGCATATGGAATCCAATGCTTCTAGTTTTTCTCCTGGACGTATGGATCAATACTTATATCCATTCTATCAACAAGCGATCCAAGATGGAGTAAGTAATCAAGAAATAATAGAAATTTTATGTGGCTTCTGGTTGAAGTGTAATCAAATTGTTTATATGCGGAATAAAGAAGGTGCTAAATACTTTGCTGGATTCCCAATTGGTTTTAATATTGCGTTATCTGGAAAAGATATTCATGATCAGGATATGACCAATGAATTGAGTTATTTATGCTTGAAAGTTCAAGAATGGGTTGGTTTACCTCAACCAAATCTTTCTGTTCGTTTACATGCGAATACACCAGTTGCCTTCTTAAAGGAAACTGCAAAAGTTATTGGTAAAGGAAGTGGAATGCCTCAAGTATTTAATGATGAAAGTATTATTCCTGCCATGATGAAAAAAGGTATTTCTAAAGAAGATGCCTATAATTATTGCATCGTTGGTTGTGTAGAATTAACAACGAGTGGTAATAATCTTGGCTGGTCAGATGCTGCGATGTTTAATTTAGTAAAAGTATTAGAGTTGACGTTGAATCATGGTAAGTGTCTTTTGACAAATGAACAAATTGGTTTAGATCTTGGTGATTTAACAACATATGAGACTTACGAACAGCTAGAAGATGCTTTTGCAGAACAAATGCAATATTTTGTTAGTAAGATGATTGATTGTTGTGCGATTGTTGATCGTTTACATGGAGAGATTGTTCCTTCTGTCTTCTTATCCGGTGTGATCGATTCTTGTATGGAAAAAGGATTGGATGTAACCCAAGGAGGAGCACACTATAATTTATCAGGAATTCAAGCAATTCAGGTTGCGAATATTGCGGATTGTTTTGCTGTATTGAAACAAATGGTGTTTGAACAACAAAAGATTAGCAAACAGGAAATGTTGGATGCGTTGCATAATAATTTTGAAGATGAAGTATTAAGACAAACGGTTCTTAATAAAGTTCCAAAATATGGAAATGATGTTGAATGGGTGGATGCGATTGGACAAAAATGGGTGAAGTTCTTTGCGGATGAATTAAGTAAATATACCAATGTTCGTGGAGGTATTTATCATGCTGGACTTTATACAGTAAGTGCGCATGTACCAATGGGACATAATCTTGGAGCATCTTGTGATGGTAGACATGCATTAGATCCATTGGCAGATGGTGGAATGAGTGCTGTTTATGGAAGAGATGTCAATGGACCAACAGCTTTATTACGTTCTGTTTCTCGTATTGATGGAGCATTAGGTACCAATGGAACGTTGCTGAATATGAAGTTCTTGCCTTCTGTTTTCCAGGAAGAAGAAACATTAATGAAATTTGTTGGTATTTTACGGGCAATTGTAAAGCTTGGTATCAACCACTCTCAGTTTAATGTAGTGAATCGTGAAGATTTATTAGCTGCAAAAGCACATCCAGATCAATATAAGAGTTTAACGATTCGGGTAGCAGGTTACACAGCTTATTTTGTGGAATTAGCACCAGATTTACAGGATGAAATTATTGCTAGAACGGAATATCAAGTATGATGAGTGGTACGATATTTGATATCAAACGTTATGCAATACATGATGGCACAGGAATTCGTACGACAGTCTTTTTTAAAGGCTGTCCTTTGCGCTGTATGTGGTGTCATAATCCAGAAGGATTATCTTGTAAACCACAATTAGGGTATACACAAAATACTTGTATGCAATGTCAAAGATGTATTCATGTTTGTAGAAAGAAGAACTTATCATTAGATAATGGATCGATTACAATTGGGCAAAATTGTGATTTATGTGAGGATTGTATAGATATTTGTCCGACCAATTCATTGAAAATGATTGGACAAACGATAACACTAGCTCAATTAGAAGAGATTATAAAAAAAGATATGATTTTTTATGATACGACAGATGGAGGAGTTACTTTTAGTGGGGGAGAAGTGTTTCTACAACCTGAATTTCTGAGAGAATCTTTAAAACTGTGTCATGAATTAGGTTTGCATACGACGATTGAATCGTCTTTTATGACCGATTTTAACTGGATTGAACAAGTGATTCCATATGTAGATCAGTTTATCGTAGATATCAAATTGATGGATGAAGCGATGCATCAGAAATATACTGGATGTAAGAATCAAGTTATCTTAAATAATATTCGTCAATTGTCAACATATGATGTACCATTACTGATTCGTACACCTTTGATTCCTAATATTACAGCAACAAAAGAGAATTTACAGGAAATTGGTGCATTTTTACGCTCTTTACCACGTAAAATAGAGATAGAACTGTTGAATTATAATCCTTTAGCGGAGAGTAAATATCCAATGATTCAAGAAGAATATCAATTAAAAGGGGCAAAACCATTCAGTTCAAAAGAAATGAATGTATTTGAACAATATGTAAAGGGTGAGAAAGATGTGGTTTGATTTTCATGCGGATATAGGTTACGATTTATTTGAAGAACATTTACAGGGAAATGATCAACGATTTTCTCAGTTTCATTTACCAAGATTAAAACAGGCAAAGGTTCACGCTGTAAACATTGCCTGTTATTTTGAACAACCAACAAGTTGGGAAAAAATGCAGGCCTGTGTTTCTTTTGTTTATGATACATTAAAAAATCATTCTGATGTACATCTAGTTTTAGACAAAGAAGATTTGGATGCTAAAGGGTTATTAGTCATTCTTTCTGTAGAAGGAATGTGTGGAATTGATCAGGATGTAGAAAATAGAATCACATGGTTGTATGATCATGGGATTCGGATCGCATCTTTGTGTTGGAATGAAGAAAATGCATTAGCAACCGGAATCAAAGGAAATCCAAACCATGGATTGACTACACTTGGTTTACAGGCAATCAAGCAAATGAAACTATTAGGAATGTTATTAGATGTATCCCATTTAAATGATGCTAGTTTTTTTGATGTGATGAAACAAGATATTTCTGTTTTAGCTACACATAGTAATGCAAGAGCATTATGTAATCATCCAAGAAATTTAACAGATGAACAACTCTGTTTATTAAAGAAAAAACGGGCATTTGTTGGTGCGAATGCTACTGGAGCATTTGTTGCAAAAAGGAAAGAAGAACAGAATATAAAGCATTATGTCGAACAGATGAAGTATCTTCAAAAACAATTAGATGAACAATCGGTGGGAATGGGCTTTGATTTCATGGATTATATGAGTGACATCAATTGGAATTTACAGGATTTGCAGTCTGTGGAAGAGTTGTTATATCTGTCAAATGAAATGACAAAAAAAGATATCCTACAATTAGGATATCAAAATGGAATTCAATATTTAAAGCGTGTTTTATAACGCTTGCCTCACTATTACATTATAGCACTTTTGATCATATATGAACAGACTGTGTTATTGAATTATAAAGACTATAATTAAGATATAAGGAGGATGTTATATATGAAAATTAACGTTCATGGAAAAGATGTCGATGTGAGTCCTAAGACCGTCGCTTTGATTGAGGAAAAGTTGGATTTTCTGAATCGGTATTTGTTGATTGAGGAAGATGATGTAGCAAATGCGGTCATCCAGAAAGTTGGTAACAAAATCCGGATTGAAATAACAGTCGGCACGAAAGTTGGTTACTTGCGTGCTGAAGTAACAGACGTTGATTTGCGTTGTGCATTGGATGAAGCAGTGGATCGTTTAGAGGCACAGCTAAAAACCCAAAAGAGTCGTCTAAATCGCAGACATAAAGATAAATTGTCAAAAGCATTCTTGGAAGCAGAAATGGAAGAAAATAGTAAAAATGAGATTCCAGTTCGTACCAAAACGATAGAAGCTGAAAAGATGAGTTTAGATGAAGCAATTTTACGGATGGAAATGTTGGGACATTCGTTCTTCATTTATACAGATGAAGAAACAGATTTGATTTCTGTTGTTTATCAAAGAATTAATGGTGGTTATGGTTTAATTGAAGCAGAACCAGCAAAATAAGGCATCTTCGGATGCCTCTTTTTTATCCACATATTTGTTTCTGTGCTATAATAAAACCGGTGATGTACATGATACGCTTATTAGCTACAGATATTGATCATACGTTGTATGATGCCAATAAAAAACAAATTTCTAAGAGAAATTTAGAAGCAATTGCCAAGTTACAACAAGCAGGTGTGATGGTGGTGCTTGCAAGTAGTAGAGTTTTCTATGGTATGCAAGCAATCATAGAACAATTACAGCTAAAACAGGGGAGAAATTTTTGTATTGCGAATAATGGAGCAGAAATCTATCAGTTAGATACGATGGAGAAGATTGCAGATGTACCGTTTAGTAAAGAAGATTTATCTCGTTTTTATGAATTTGCAAAACAATATGGATTGACCTACAGTATTTGTCAAGATGAGTACACATTATGTACAGCAATCAATGAACGATTGGCATATGATTATAACAATGTAGGAATTGATTTATGTTGGGTTCATGATATCCTAAATAAAGTGAAAAAGCCAGCCTATCATTGTTCATTAACAGGAGATAAAGATCTAGCAGCAAGGGCACAAAAGGAACTTTCTGCTCAAGATCAGGGTCGTTATTTCTTTAATTTACCAATGCCTGGTTATTTGGATATTGCTTTTGCCAATGTGAATAAAGGAATAGGGATACAAGAGATAGCCAAACAATTGGGACTATCAAAAGAAGAAATTGCAAGTATTGGTGATGGAGATAATGATGTTCCAATGTTTGAGGTGTCTGGATTATCGGCTTGTGTAGCAAATGGAAGTGAGTATGCAAAACAAGAAGCATCCATTGTCGTATCAAATTGTAGTGAAGATGGATTTGCTGAATTTGTAGAAGAATACATATTGAAAGGGAGAGAAAACAGATGAAAGTAAAGGAAGTAATTGAACATTTACAAGCAAAAGGAACATGGGTAAATTGGGATAAGACCAGAGATATCGTGTTATATGGGAAGACGGATAAAGAAATTACCAAGATGGGTGTTTGTTGGGTAGCAACAAAAGATGTGATTCGTCAAGCACAACAGGCAGGAATTAATTTTATTATTTCTCATGAGAATTTATTCTATGAACAATCAACAAGTCCAAATCGCTTGTTATTAGAATCTGCAAATGAAAAGAAAGCAATGCTAGATGAAGGGGATATTACGGTTTATCGTTGTCATGATGTCTGGGATATGATGCCAGAATATGGGGTAGCAGATGTATGGTCGAGTGATATTGGCTTTGATTTTGAGCCAAGAGTGGTTAGTTCCTATAATTCTTATGCAAATATTGATTATCTAACGGTAAGAGAAGTTGCCCAGAAAGTAGCAAATGCAGTAGGAAAATATGGACAAGAAGCAATTCAAGTATTTGGTGATCTCGATCGAAAAGTGAGTCGATTGGCGATTGGTACTGGAGCTGCGACAAATATCTTCAGCATGCAGAAAGAACATCCGGATGTTTGTGTTGCATCAGATGATGGGGTAACAAACTGGATTGCGGTTCAATGGTGTATTGATAATGATATGCCTTTGATTCTGGTTAATCATGCATCTTGTGAAATTGGTGGTTTGATGAAGATGGTTGATTATATGAATCTTGTTTTTCCTGATTTGCAGGTACAGTATTTAAAAGAAGATTATCAGGTACATAGCATTTTAGCAAAGGAAGCATAGCTTCCTTTTTGTAAAGACTTATTTTAAAATAATAAATTCTATTGTATAATAACAAAGATTAAATAAGGAGAAGAATATGGCCGATAAAATTGTTGTTTTAGATTTTGGGAGTCAATATAATCAATTGATTGCCCGTCGGATTCGTGAGTTTGGAGTTTATAGTGAATTGCATTCTAATGAAATGACGTTAGATGAGATTTTAGCATTGGGAGATGTGAAAGGAATCATTTTTAGTGGAGGACCTAATAGTGTATATGATCAGGATGCTCCTCATTGTGATCCGGCAATCTTTACTTCTGGTTTACCTATTTTAGGGATCTGTTATGGCATGCAGATGACTCATTATATGAATGGTGGAGAAGTTGTTGCTTGTGAGAAGAAGGAATATGGTGCTGCTAAGATTGAGGTGGTAAAGGATAACTTATTGTTTGATGGATTACCACGGGAACAGACAGTATGGATGAGTCATGGTGATCAGGTTGCTAAATTGGCTTCAGGGTTTGAAGTAATTGCGTCTAGTTCTACTTGTCCTTATGCAGCAAGTATGAACGTTGAGAAGAATATTTATACCGTACAGTTCCATCCAGAGGTTCGTAATTCAGAGTTTGGTTTGGATATGTTGAAGAACTTTGTATTTAAGATCTGTAAGGCTGAGAATAATTGGTCGATGAAGAGTTTTATTGATGTTCAAGTGGAGAAGATTCGTAAACAAGTAGGTGATGATAAGGTTTTATTGGCACTGAGTGGTGGTGTAGATTCTTCTGTAGTTGCAGCATTGTTACATAAAGCAATTGGAAACCAATTATATTGTATGTTTATTGACCATGGACTATTGCGTAAAGGAGAAGGCGATAGTGTTATGGAGATGTTTGGTAAGAATATGAAGCTTAATTTGACGAAGATTGATGCTTCTGAAAAGTTCTTAGGTAAATTGAAGGGTGTTACGGATCCAGAACAGAAACGTAAAATCATTGGTAATGAGTTTGTTTATACTTTTGATGAAGAAGTAAAGAAACTGGTTATGGGTGAGGATATTAAGTGGTTGGCTCAAGGTACTCTTTATACAGATGTAATTGAGAGTGGTACGAAAACAGCACAAACGATTAAGTCTCATCATAATGTTGGTGGTTTGCCTGAGGATATGCAATTTCAGTTGATTGAACCTTTGAATACATTATTTAAAGATGAAGTTCGTCAATTAGGAATAGAATTAGGTTTACCGGAAGATATGGTTTGGAGACAGCCGTTCCCAGGTCCTGGATTGGGTATTAGGGTCATTGGAGAAATTACTGCTGAGAAGTTAGAAATGGTGCGTGAAGCGGATGCGATTCTTCGTGAAGAGATTGCGAAGGCTGGATTGCAGAGGGATATCTGGCAGTATTTTGCGGCTTTAACGAATATGCGTTCAGTTGGTGTTATGGGGGATCAGAGAACGTATGCTTATGCGATTGCAATCCGTGCGGTTACTTCGATTGATGGTATGACTGCTGATTGGGCAAGAATTCCATTTGATGTATTGGCAGTTGTTTCGAATCGTATTGTAAATGAAGTTCCTCATGTAAATAGAGTCTTGCTAGATATTACTAGTAAGCCTCCAGGAACAATCGAGTTCGAATAGTTCCCAAAGTGCTTAAAACCGCTAATATTAGCGGTTTTTTTGATGTCTTGGGTTCCTGTGAAAACATTTTGAAAACATTTGACTGAATTTCTGTGTTTTCAGAGCAAAAAATCAGTCAATTTTGGACTATTT
>JAQXZJ010000046.1 GCA_029227155.1 Erysipelotrichaceae bacterium | reverse complement strand
TGATAAAACAGCATTCTTCTTGCTTGGTGAGTTAGTAGAATATGGAAATACCGAAGAAATATTCTCGACACCCAAGGATAAAAGAACAGAAGATTATATTACAGGAAGGTTTGGGTAAAAAGATGAGAAATCGATTTGATGAACAACTGTCTTCGCTAAATAAAAAGCTTATTGAAATGGGTGCTATGTGTGAACATATGATTGTATTAGTTTCTAAATCAATTTTGAACGGTGAAGTTCAAAAAATGAAAGAAGTGAAAATAAAGGGACATGAAGTCGATCAAATGGAGAGGGAAATTGAAACTATCTGTTTGAAGCTTCTATTACAGCAACAACCGGTTGCTAGCGATCTTAGACAGATTTCTGCAGCTCTAAAAATGATTACAGATATGGAACGAATTGGTGATCAAGCGAAGAATATAGCGGAAATCATTCCATTTCTTAATGGAAGAACAGGAGCAGAACTTTCTGATTTTGATCAAATGGCAGAAACTGTCTGTAAGATGGTGAAAAATAGTATTGATGCTTATGTAAAACAAGATATTGACCTTGCACAGTCTGTTGTAATCTGCGATGATCAGATTGATGATTGTTTTGTTAGAGTGAAAGGACGGTTAATCAAAATGATTGCAAATAATACAGCGGATGGTGAATATGCGATTGAATTGCTTATGATTGCTAAATATTTTGAAAAGATTGGTGATCATGCTGTCAATATTGCAGAGTGGGTTAAATTTTCTGTAACTGGAGTTCATTTAGGAGAGTAAAATGATATACTGTGTTGATGATGATCATACCATTCGTGAAATCGAAGTTTATACGTTACAACAGACGGGATTTACAGCTCGTGGTTTTAGTGACGGCGCTAGTATGTTTAAAGAGTTAGAAAAAGAAATACCAGATTTGATTCTATTAGATATTATGCTTCCAGGGGAAGATGGAATTGAAATTCTAAAAAAACTACGGTCTTTCCCAAATTATCGAAATATCCCAGTCATTATGGCTACAGCAAAAGGAACGGAAATGGACAAAATCACTGGGTTGAATCTTGGAGCAGATGATTATTTAGTGAAGCCTTTTGGTGTCATGGAAATGGTGGCTCGTGTTGGTGCGGTATTGCGTCGTACGAGTAAAAATGATAAAACCGAAAAGATCACAGTGGGACATATTACAATCATAGAAAAAGAATACATGGTAATGTTGGATGATGAAAAAGTAGAATTAACCCATAAAGAATTTGAACTTTTGTCTTACTTTATGAAATATCCGAATGTTGTCTTCACTCGTGATCAATTAATGAATGATATCTGGGGTCTAAATTATGTGGGAGAATCTAGAACAGTTGATATGCATATTAAAACACTTCGCCATAAATTGGGAAAATATGGATCACAGATCAAAACAGTCATTGGTGTAGGATATCGATTGGAGAAAGACTTATGAAGAAACGTATTTTTCATTCTATAATGATTGTTGCCTTTACCGTTTTGTTAGCTAGTTTTTTGATTGCGACTACTTTTTTGTATCATTATTTTAATCAGTCACAAATGATTCAATTACAAGAGGAATTAAATCTGATGTCTGAAATGATAAACGAGACCGGAATCAATGCTTTAAAGAACTATGATTCAGATCATTATCGTTATACTGTTATTGATATTGATGGTACTGTCATCTATGATACACATGCGAATACAATCGAAATGGGAAACCATGGTAACCGTGAAGAAATAGTAGAAGCTTTTAATTATGGTAAAGGTAGTAGTACAAGAACTTCTGCTACATTGATGGAAAAAACAATTTATGAAGCAACTTTACTAAGAAATGGAAAAGTACTTCGTATCTCTGTCAGTCAAATGACAATAAGTGCATTATTACTGAACATGACACCAGCAATTGCTATTATTCTCTTTGTTACTGTTATAATTGCGCTGTTCCTTTCGCATAGAATGGCAAAAAAAATAATAGAGCCATTATCACAAATTGATTTTGATCATTTACCAGAAAATGATACTTATGAAGAAATTAGTCCTATGCTGACAAAAATTTATAAGCAACATAGTTTAATTGCTTCACAGATGGAAACGTTGCGTCGTAAATCAGATGAATGGAATCAGATTATATCTGCAATGAATGAAGGCCTAATTTTGCTTGATGATCATGGTGTGATTCTTAGTATGAATCAGGCTGCACAAAAGATATTTGATGTGAAGGAAGATGTGATAGGTAAGGATTTTCTATTGGTAGATCGTTCGATTGAAATGAGCCAAGCGATTGAGGATTCGCTTTCTGGTAAAAATAGTGAATTTCATATTGATAGAAATGGATGTGAATATCAATTAAATTTGAATCATATAGAATCCAACGGGAAATTATTGGGAGTCGTGATTCTTGCCTTTGATATTACAGATAAAGCGTTTGCAGAACGTAATCGACAAGAGTTTACTGCAAATGTAACTCATGAATTAAAAACCCCTTTACAATCTATTTTAGGTAGTGCAGAACTATTAGAAAATGGTCTTGTAAGGGCAGAGGACACTAACAGATTTATACATAACATTTATCAGGAAGCATCACGTTTGGTTGCTCTAATCAATGATATCATTCGTCTTTCTCAATTAGATGAAAAAACAGAACCAGTTATGGAAATTGTTGACTTGTTAGAAATAACGATGGAAGTAACAGATGTATTAAAAACTGCAGCAACAAAGAAAAACGTGACGTTGACGGTGGAAGGAGAGTCATGTTTGATACGGGGAGTACGCCGATATCTTTATGAAATACTATATAATTTATGTGATAATGCGATTCGATATAATGTGGAATATGGTCGTGTGATGATTTGTATTCAACAAGAAAATAATCATTCGATCGTATCTGTAAGTGATACAGGAATAGGGATTGCTTCTGAAGATCAGGCTAGAATTTTTGAACGATTCTATCGAGTGGATAAAAGCCATTCAAAAGAAACTGGTGGTACTGGACTAGGACTATCTATTGTAAAACATGCTGTTCAATTCCATAATGGAAAAATGGAATTAGAAAGTGAAATTGGGAAAGGCACAACGATTACAATTATCTTTTAATTCTGTTTTAGATTATGATATGATGTTTCATGGATTTGGAGAAATAATATGAGTACAGAACTAGAAAAATACTACAATAAATTTTGTGAAGACAAACGTTTATTAAGAAAATATGGACAAGTAGAATACCGTACATCAATGAAATACATTCATCAATATTTAGATTTATTCGATCAACCTAAAATATTAGATGTTGGAGCAGGAACGGGAAGATATAGTGTACAACTTGCAAATGAGGGGTATGATGTAACGGCAATAGAACTGGTTAAGAATAATCTTGGAGTGTTAAAAGCCAAAAAAAGCACTGTAAAAGCGTATCAGGGAACAGCACTCGATTTAAGCAGATTTGCGGATAATAGCTTTGATCTTACGTTGGTGTTTGGTCCCATGTATCATTTATATACATTAGAAGATAAAGTACACGCATTAAAAGAAGCTTGTCGAGTAACAAAACCAAATGGCTACATTTTTATTGCATATTGTATGAATGAATATAGTGTCATTACATATGCGTTTAAAGAAAATCATGTGTTAGAAAGTATCCAAAAAGGAAAGTTAGATGACAAATTTCATGTTCATTCGGTAGCAGAAGATTTATATGACTATGTGCGAATCGAAGATATTGATGAAATCAATCAACATGTGGATGCAAGACGAATTCAAATTGTAGCATCTGATGGACCGGCTAATTATCTTCGAGATGTGATCAATCAAATGGATGAGGAAACCTTTGAAACATTTATGAACTATCATTTAGCTACTTGTGAACGAATTGATCTTTTAGGAGCTAGTGGGCATACATTAGACATTTTGCAGAAAAATCCTAGACGTATCTAGGTTTTTTTGTTATCAAGGGATGTTTGCAAACGTATCAAAATCATATTATAATCAAAATAATTAGTAATTCATCAATAAAAAGAGGTGGAGAAAATGGTAGGAATTATATTAGCAAGTCATGGGGGATTAGCAGAAGGAATTCTAAAATCAGCAACCATGATTTTGGGGGAACAAAAAAATGTAGTTGCTGTTTCCTTACAACCAAATGAAGGACCAGAAACGATTTATCAAAAGATGAAAGATGCTACTATTACAATGAATGAAGATGAAATTTTGTTTTTAGTTGATCTATGGGGTGGCACACCATTTCATCAAGCACATATGCTTGTGGAATCAAAGAAAAAACAATGGGTCTTGGTATCTGGTATGAATTTACCAATGGTAATAGAAGCTCTTTCTTTAAAAAATACAATGAATGTAAAAGAATTAGCTAATCATTTAATAGAAAATGTTGGTGTAAGAGCATATCCAGAAGATGTGAAAGATTGTAACAAGAAACAGGAAGAACAGGAAATTGTAACCATCAAAGAGGGAATGATGAAGTATGTATTAGTAAGAATTGATTCTCGCTTATTACATGGACAAGTAGTTACTTCATGGATTCCTAATATGCATCCTAATCGTGTTTTGGTGGTATCAGATTCCGTAGCTCATGATACGCTAAGAAAAAAATTAATTATTCAAGCAGCACCAGCACAAGTTAAAGTGAATGTCATTCCTGTTTCAAAGATGATTCAGGTTGCGAAAGATCCACGTTTTGGAGCTGTTCGTGCTTTGGTTTTATTTGAAACCGTTCAAGATGTGTTACGCATCATTGAAGCAGGAGTACAAATTATGGAGATTAATGTGGGATCGTTGGCGCATAAAGAGGGAAAAGTTGCTGTGAATAAAGTGCTCTCTCTTGATATGGAAGATGTCAAAGCGTTTGAATCTTTAAAAGAAAAAGGAATTCACTTTGATGTTCGTAAAGTTCCAAATGACAATCCAGAAAATATGGATGAAATGATACAAAAGGCAAAACGTTTACTATTAGAATAGGGGGAAAATAAATATGAATTTTACAACAGGACTGCTTATTGTGCTTGTAGCATTTTTAGCAGGGATAGAAGGAATCTTAGATGAATTTCAATTTCATCAACCATTAGTTGCTTGCACCTTGATCGGACTTGTTTCAAATCAATTAGAGGCAGGTATCATTCTTGGAGGAACCTTACAGATGATTGCTCTTGGATGGGCGAATATAGGAGCATCAGTTGCACCTGATGTCACGTTAGCTTCGGTTGCTTCTTCCATATTTTTAGTATTAAGTGGAAAAGGTGTGGATAGCATTTATGTTGCTATTGCAATTGCAATTCCTCTTTCTATGTTTGGTGTAAAACTAACACATATGGTTCGTACGGTTTCAGTTTCTATCGTGCATCGTATGGATGATGCGGCAGAAGATGCGGATTTTGGAAAAATTCAAAGATGGCATCTCGTTGCTGTATGCTTACAAGGATTGCGTGTTGCGCTTCCTGCTGCAATTCTATTATTGATACCGACTTCTTCTGTGAATCAATTTATGAACATGATTCCTACATGGTTATTAGAAGGCTTGTGTATTGGTGGAGGAATGATTGTTGCTATTGGCTATGCCATTGTGATTAACGTAATGGTTAATAAAGAAATCTGGCCATTTTTCGTACTCGGTTTTGTATTGGCGATGATGACACAGTTTACACTGTTAGCTTTGGTTTTAATTGCTATAGCTTTCATGACGTTGTATCTTTCAATTACAACAAAAAATAAGAAGAATACAAGTTCTGAAGATCCGTTAGATGATATTCTGAACGATTACTAGAAAGGGGAAGGATCATGGAGAAAAAGTTATCTAAGATGGATCGTCTTTTAGTCGCATGGAGAACGACATTTTTACAAGGATCATGGAACTTTGAACGGATGCAGAATGGTGGATGGGCTTATGCTATCATTCCAGCAATTAAAAAATTATATACAGATAAACAACAACAAAGTGATGCGTTGAAACGTCATTTACTTTTCTTTAATACACATCCTTATGTTGCATCACCAATTATGGGAGTAGCATTAGCGATGGAAGAAGAAAAAGCGAACAGGAAAACAGTTACTGATGAGGAAATTCAAACAGTAAAAGTTGGAATGATGGGACCATTGGCTGGTGTAGGAGATCCAGTTTTTTGGTTCACATTACGTCCGATTCTTGCAGCATTAGGTGCAACACTTGCAATGACGGGTAATATATTGGGACCTATCATCTTCTTTGTTGGTTGGAATGTGATTCGGTTTGGATTTATGTGGTTTACACAAGAACAAGCTTATCATGCAGGAAGAAATATTGAACAAGTTTTTTCAGATGGCTTTTTACAAATGGTAACGAAAGGTTCATCTATTATTGGATTATTTGTTCTTGGTGCACTTGTTCAACGATGGGTGATTGTTGATTATGCCTCTTTAGGCTTACAAACACAGTTAGATGCTCTATTTCCTGGCTTATCTGCCTTGTTGTTAACCTTGGTTTGTATGTGGCTATTAAAGAAAAAAGTGTCTCCAGTATGGCTAATCATTATTGTGTTTATATTTGGTATTCTAGGCCATTGTATAGGAGTGTTCTAATCCGTGATTCAATCGATCAATACAAAAGCAATTTTGACGGTGGATGCTACATCCTATTTATCAATTCCTCAATATGGAAAACTGTTAATTGGAGATCAAGGATTTGAGTTTTATTGTGATCGTAATGTAAGGCATAATATACAGATTCCTTGGAATCAAATCACTCATATCGCTGTTTTCATTGTATGTAAAAAGTGGATCGTAAGATTCTGTATCTATACGCATCAAAACGGGGAATTTTGGTTTGCGTCCAAGCAAGTAAAAAGGGTTCTTAATTTATGTGCTGATTTTATTGGGAAAGAAAATTTAGTATCATTTAAAAAGACGTATAAACATTTATAAAAAAAAAATAAAAAACGGCTAGTTTTTTTAGAATTTTTCGTTATAATAGTATAGTATTATCAATAGTGTTTGATAATAAAAAAAGAAACGAAGGTAAGAAATAATATGGAACGTAAAGTAGGTACAATTTCAAGAGGCATTCGTTGCCCAATCATTCGTGAAGGTGATAACTTAGCTGATATCACAGTGAGAAGCGTTTTAGAGGCTGCAGAAAGTGAAGGATTTTCACTCCGTGATCGAGACGTTATTGCTTTAACGGAATCAATCGTTGCAAGAGCACAAGGAAATTATGCTTCTATTGATGCAATTGCAAAAGATGTGAAAGCAAAATTAGGTGGAGAAACGATCGGTGTCATTTTTCCTATTTTATCTAGAAACCGTTTTGCAATTTGTTTAAAAGGAATTGCAAAAGGTGCTAAGAAAATCGTTTTAATGTTGAGCTATCCAAGTGATGAAGTTGGAAATGCTTTGATTACCTATGATAAATTAGATGAAGCGGGTATCAATCCTTATAGTGATGTCTTGTCATTAGAACGTTATCGTGAAGTATTTGGATACGGTAAGCATGAGTTCACTGGGGTTGATTATGTAGAGTATTACAGTGAATTGATTCGTGATTGTGGTGCTGAAGTTGAGATTGTTTTTGCTAATAATCCAAAAGCAATTTTAAATTTTACGAAGAATGTATTAACTTGTGATATTCATACTCGTGCTCGTACAAAAAGAATCTTAAGAGCAGCCGGCGCAGAACGTGTTTGTGGATTGGATGACATTTTGACATCTTCTGTTGATGGAAGTGGATGGAATGAGAAGTATGGTCTTTTAGGAAGCAATAAATCAAAAGAAGATACTGTTAAGCTATTTCCAAAAGAATGTAAGGATTTAGTATTAGACATTCAAAGCCAAATCTTAAAAGAAACGGGTAAACATGTAGAAGTTATGGTTTATGGGGATGGAGCATTTAAAGATCCTCAAGGTAAAATTTGGGAATTAGCTGATCCTGTTGTTTCTCCTGCATTTACAGATGGATTGATTGGTACACCAAATGAAGTGAAATTGAAATATTTAGCTGATAATGATTTCGCACAATTGAGCGGAGAAGCGTTAAAAAATGCTATTTCTGAAAGAATTAAAGATAAAAAGCAAAATCTGGTTGGAGATATGGCTTCTCAAGGAACTACACCTCGTCAATTAACAGATCTGATTGGTTCATTATGCGATTTAACGAGTGGATCTGGTGATAAAGGAACACCTGTAGTTTTGGTACAAGGATATTTCGATAATTATACAAATTAGCATAAATGATGAATTTTAAGGGAATGCTAGAAATGGCATTTCCTTTTTTATAGAATTGTTAAATTGAAAAAATAACACTTCATAAGAAGTTAAGATTAAATTCTTTAAATTTTAAAAAAGGTGTTGACATGAGAGGGTGGATTTGATATTATAATCAAGCACACGACGAGTGCGCACAGATCTTTGAAAACTAAACAGAAACGTCAATTCAAGCGAAAGAAAGAAACAAAGAAGCATAGAGAGATATGCTGAAAGGATAACAGACGAGAGTCAATC
>JAQXZJ010000045.1 GCA_029227155.1 Erysipelotrichaceae bacterium | reverse complement strand
TTTTTATGTATTTTTTTAAGAAATAATTTCTAAATCAATCTTCAATTTTGAAAATTCTAATACCACTTTTTTTACCTTCCTTCGTGCATGTAAGAAGGCTGTAGAATGATTTTTCTTTATAATTTAAAAAATTCATACATTCCTTTTTGTTGCCGATAAAGATTGGAAAATCATCCTTTCCATAGATGATGTATTCATTTAATTTTTTCATTATACATTTCCAACTAAATTTCAGACTAATAAGCTGACCAATCAATCTTCTGTCCACATGAAGGGCAATATCTAATATCGTTTGCACTTATATGTTCTAAGTTGCAATTTGGACACCACAAATCATATCTTGGAATATTCGTTCCATCTCTATAATTGTCATTTCTAATTAACGTTTTTTCTATTGGTTTCTTAGGTGTAGCACGTTCAACCAATTCCATTAGCACATCTTCTGCACTACCTTGATAGTGTTTTGAATATATGCCTGCACAATCTTCTCGTCCCATAAATTTTATAACTTCATTTAATGCTAATTGGTACTTATTCATTGTTCATCACTCCAATAAATCGCCTGTCCGCAATTAGGACAATAATCGTATTCATCATAATCAACTTCATAATGCTTACCGCAGGATGGACAAACCCATGTATCATAAACTAATTCACCGTTCCAATATCCATCACCCTCTAAATTTGGTTTCTTAGGTATGGTCTTATCAACCAATTCTTTAAGAATATGATATTTTTCTTCAAAAATGTCTTCTGAAATATCTTTAAAAGTATTTTGTTCACAAAATACAACTAATGCTTCTTGATATTTATTCATCTAACCACCCCAATTCTTCCATTTGCTTTGTGATTGCTTTAATCATTTTTGAGTCAATTATAGCGTACAAGGAAATGTTTACTCTTTTGTATACGAGGTCAAATTCTATATAATATGTCCTATTGTCAACATATACAATCCAGTCATTAAATCCAGTATTTTCTTCTAATTGGTATCCTAATTCTTCAAACATTTCTTTTGCTTTCTTCATATTCCTTCCTCCTAAAAAATACGACATTCTATACCTTTACGATTAGCCCACATTTTAACAAAATCTTTAGCATTATCATCTGGAACACAATTTTTCAAGCCGCGACACTGGACAACATTTTTATTCTTGAATTCCAAAGTATATAATGGTTCATCGTCATGCTGCTTATTTCTAATCACCATAATCACGCATTTACTTTCTGCCATCTCTTGACCATAAGTAGCAACACAATGATGAAGTATTCTGCCTTCAGCAATTAACTCATCATAGCTTTTTGCTGGCCTGATCAAGAAATTATCGTCTGCAAATGTATATTTTTTGTTTAATTCTTCAAATATTTTCATGATCTTATCATTTAATCTAGAATTCTTTACAACTTTAAATCTGTCAATCTCCTCTTGATGTGCCTTATGGAAATCTTTTGGATACAGATATTTATTCTCATGTGGCAATCCTAATAAATCCAGATAACGCAAGTGATCTTTATAGTTATAGGTGTCCACATTCTCTTCTTCAAAATAACGAATCAATCTTCTTGATACAGTTAAATCACTCTTTACTAAATCTCTGACGATCATAGCTTGAGCAACAGTTAAATGCCATTTAACACAATACTTACGAAGATATTTTTTATATTCAAACATGTTAAAGAATTTTAAATACGGTATTTCCCACTTCTCAATACCTAATATAGCTACGCCTTTCTTGCTCCAACGGAATCCCGTTAAATCTTTGGTTAGATGCTCCATCTTCATTTTCATAAGCATTTCTAATTGCGGATGCTTTTGATATTTATACAAATATTCGAACAATTCATTATTGTGATATTTAGGATAATCATTTGTGCAACCACAGTATTTATGCACTGAGCAGCTAAGATATAAGAACGGATCGTTGAATTGATAATAGGAAATTATTTCAAGACCAGTATAATTGCTATACAATCCATAGCAATGATATCGATTATATTGTCCAATTCGCCAACCATAACTATCTTCACCTTTATAAACCTTGAATCCGCCACCACCAAAGCCACTATTCATCAGCCTACAATGCAACTTGTACTTATTTCCAGCAAGCTGCCTATTAACTTCAAAGCAGAGATTGCATCTTTCCTTTTTTAAATAATACTCTTCAATATAGAACGTTCGAGCAAGCAGTTTTTTTTGCCATAAGCTATAAACAACTATGTATGATGATTTGATTGGTCTAGCACGTTTACTTGTGCCCCATGCATCTTCTGTAGCATGAAAGTCTTTAAAAGAATCAAAGTTGAACTCAGGAAGATCTGCATCACGCAATGATTCAATTTCTAAAAGATCAAATATATCAACATCTTTCATCTACATCACCTGGAAGTCAAACAAAGACAGCTGTTCATCAGAAACAGATGATGATTTCTTTCTTTTCTTCGACTTCTTTTCCTTTGGCACTTCTTGCTGAACATTATCTTCTTCCGCTTTAGGAACAACCTGTTTTTTCTCATTATTATCATTTGTCGTGGTTACATTTTTTAAAGGAATATCTTTATCTGCTTTTAAATCGTCTTCATCAAAATAATGAACCGCCCAATTATATACTTCATCATCATCTATACATGCACATCCATTTTTAGCAGCTTTTCTAGCTTCCTGTTTGATATATGACCACATACCATTGATGCTTTTGTTCTTTTTGTCTAAGTTCTGCTTGATATCTTCTCTTGACAATAAGTAATCGCATACTTTTTTTATTGCATGATCTGTTGTTTTTTTATAATCACTATTGAACGACATGATCCACCTCACAAAATGCACTAGTGAATTTATATACAGAAATGATTACGTCATCATTTCCATTCACACTCTGTAGATGCACTTTCTGTTCAAACTCATCAAATTTAACTACTTTGAATATCTCATTTTTTCTGACTATATGATACAATCCAGTATCTAAATCGCGAAAATGAAAATCATATAAACACTTACAAATCATAGAACTTAACCTCTCCCATCTTCTGATCAAAATGTTATCTTTTTGCACGTTTAAAACACATATTAAATACGGTATCGCTAACATCAATCTTCCATTCTGGCCTTGCCTCATTCGTCATGCTGAAATCATGATTCCAATATGTTCTTGGCTTCATAAGCCATACAGAACCAGGACGTACGATTATGTGCTCACCATCATCCGTATTCGTCTCTAATTGTTTAATGCAAATATACTTATCCATTATTTACCGCCCTTCCTGTGTGCTGCCCCTAAATAGACACCTTCGCGATCGTTCTCCGCATCATCCTTACCCCAACAGATATAGATCTCTGTAGTGCTTGTTTCGTCATGATTGTACATTTTCATCAAAGTTAGAATATTCCCACCATTGAGAATGTAATGATAGCCAAACGTCTTTCGCAAACTATGCATAGAAATCTCTTGTTTGAGCCCGATTTCCTTTCCTGCACGCTTCAATATGCGATTAGCTTGTGTTCTGGTTATCGCAAAATTTCTATTCTTCTGACCGAAAAAGAAATAGTCATATCGCGTTAGTTCGTTCCGCTCGATGTAGTCTTTGATATCCTGATGCAGATACTTATTCAACCGAAAGTTCTGCATCTTCCCAGTCTTGGCTTCTTTGATGTGTACATATCCATCTTCAAGGTCCACGACACGAAGCTGCAACAGGTCCTCAGCTCTGAATGCTGTGTTCAATGCAATTAGTACCATGAACCAATTGCGGTCAGCCTGAGCCCTTTTAATAGGACTGCAGGCCTTTTCTCTTTGAACTAGGAAATAATTCATCATAGCATCCAAATCGCGCTTGTTCTTAATAGGAACCGTTGCTTGTTGGCCACCAAACCTTTTTACTCTCCTCGACATTATGGAAGCACATCCTTGAATATATCTTCCAGATCATCTAAGGTTGGTTTAACTGCTACATGCTTAGAATTCTTCTTTTGACTTTTATAAAGCGCATCAAACAAAATATGAGAATGCTTAACCAAGCTATCATTTACCTTTCGTTCTCTACATAGTGATTTTTTTAACTCAATATTCTCACACATCAAAGAACTGATCATATCTTCTAAACGATGAGTATGTTTTACTAACTCATCATTTTTTATTTTTAATTTGCAAATCACGTTTTCACGTAATCTAATAGCTTTATTCAAGTCCATGCTTAATCCTCACTTTCAAATGGGTATTTACCATTCATGTATTGTTTTAATAACCAAATCATCAATATTGAAGAACCTAATATGACAATTACTTCGTACAATTTAAAACTGATACTTACATTCAATACATTTAATAAACCATTTAACATACCACCTTTTCTCCTTTCGCTTTACGCATCCTCTCTGCTTCACGACGTATTGTGTTTACATCGATCTTATATGCTTTTACAACCTTAGATGTTGGAACCAACAATGGCTTGGTCTTGAATCTTGGCTCGCCATTCTGATCCATTTCATCAATGATTGAATTGACAGCTTTTCTAGCTGCATTCGTTCCAACAGGAACCAATTTCATGAAATCGATTACTGAAATCCATGAACGATTGATAACTTCTTCCTGTTCGATATATGTGGCTATTTGCTTTGACATATGCAAACTCCTTTCTTTTTATGTTAAAATGATATTGTCATTATATTAATGACGTTGATTGGTTCTCACGTGGCTGCCAGGCTTAGGTGAGAACTTTTTTTATTTACTCAATAGTTATCTTTAATTAATGTTTCATGTATAATTATTTTTGAGGTGATTCTTTTATGAAAAATATAATTAAAGTTTATGACATTAGAAATTTAAGCCATTCCATTTCTTTAAAATTTCAACCACCAAGAACGTGTCCACATTGTGATGTTTCAACCAATAATGATGAAATATATGGTGTGTACGTTGCAAAAAATGATCATGGTTACAAACACATCCTTATTACATTTTTTTGTAATGTATGCGAGCATTTTTATGTTGCTGAATATACCGGATCCTATGCATTTTCTCAAGGCGAATATGAGGCTGATTCTGCAACTTTCATTTATCCTCAAAAAAGAACTAAACATAAATTTACAGAAAATATTTCCAACTTATCTCCTAAATTTATTGAAATATATAACCAAGCATTGCAAGCAGAAACTCTTGGATTAAATGAAATTTGTGGAATGGGTTATAGAAAAGCCTTA
>JAQXZJ010000044.1 GCA_029227155.1 Erysipelotrichaceae bacterium | reverse complement strand
ATTGGATTACCAACGCATATGCCTCAAGGAGCATTTTATGTATTTCCTTGTATTCAGCATACTGGACTTTCATCTTTAGAATTCTGTGAACGCTTACTAGAGGAGCAAAATGTTGCTTGTATTCCTGGTAGTGCTTTTGGTGCTGCTGGAGAAGGGTATATTCGAATTTCATATGCATATAGCATAGAAGAAATTAAAGCAGCTTTAAAACGGATGAAAGAATTTATGAGACAATTCAATCATGAATAAAATTGGAATGCCATTTCTTCTTGAAACATCTACTATCGAAGAATGCATGAAAAAAGCTTATGAATTTGGTTGTGAATTTGTTGAGTTGAATATGAGCTTTCCGCAAAATCAGCTTCATCAACTAAAAGAATTAAATTGGGAAAAAGTGAATCCCTATCATTTATCGATCACATTACATTTAGATGAACAATTTACTTTTACTTCTTTTCAAGAGGATATCAATGAAACATATTTACGTTCCTTGAAAGATATACTACTTTTTGCTAAAGAAAGACACATTCCAATCGTTAATATGCATTTATTACCAGGAACTTATGTTACCTTACCTGGTGGTAAAGTCTATTTGAATGAGAAATACTTTGATGACTATTTTCAAAGGATATGCAAATTTAAAGCGATTTGTGAAGAATGTTTAGCATATAGTGAAACAAAGATTGGAATAGAAAATACGAGTGGTTGGCAAGAGTATGAACAAAAAGCAATTCACTATTTGCTTGAAAGTAATCATTTTGGTTTAACTTTAGATGTTGGTCATTTAGCAACCCATCAATTCCATGATCTTCCATTTTATCAAAAACATCAGTCTTGCTTGATTCATATGCATTTACATGATGCTGATGATCATAACGATCATTTGCCCTTAGATTTTGGGACACTTAATTGGAGAAATTATTGGAGTCTTGCAAATCAATACAAGATTCGAACCGTTTTAGAAGTTAAGACATTAAATGCGTTTGAACATTCATTAGATAGATTGAATGAGAAATCATTCTAAAATAAAGGAGAAAGATATGAAAACAACAGATGAAAGAAAGAAAAATTTAATTGAAAAAATGAAAGGAGGACTCATTGTTTCTTGTCAAGTACAGAAAGATGATCCTATTTACACAGATAATATTGTTGTAAAAATGGCAGAAGCTGCACGTTGGGCAGGAGCCGTTGGTATTCGAGCAAATTCACCTGAACAAATTAAACAGATTAAAGAAGCTGTTCCAGAATTACCAATTATTGGATTATGGAAAGTATGGCATGATGATACCGATGTGTTTATTACTCCAACCATGAAAGAAGCACGAGCAATTTGGGAAGCTGGTGCAGAAATAATTGCAATGGATTGTACTGCTCAAAATACACATGAAAAAACACAAGCTTGGGATTTAATCAAACAAGTCAAAAAAGAGATTCCTGAAGCCATTTTGTTTGCGGATGTATCAAATTATGAAGAAGCAAAACGTGCAATTGAAAATGGTGCAGACATTGTTGCACCAACATTATATGGATATACCAAAGAAACAAGTCATATTGAAGAGCCTAATTTCAGAGAGTTTGCAAGAATGTGTCGTGACTTTAAAGACGATGCTTATGTTATGATGGAAGGGCATATTTATACTCCAGAAGATGCAATGAAATGTATTTATCTAGGTGCTCATGCTGTTGTTGTTGGTAGTGCAATTACCCGTCCGCATCTAACTGCAAAACGCTTTGTTGATTTATTAAGTGGTTATCAGAATAACTGGAGAGATGCAGAAAAAGCGAAACACTAAAGAAAAGAGGAACCTTCATGATTTTGTATTTTTCAGCAACTGGGAACAGTGAATATGTTGCAGATCGTGTAGCTCATATCTTAGATGATTCTATGCTTTCTTTATTTGATCGAATAAAAAATCAAAACTTTGATTCAATAGAATCCAATAAACCATATGTTATTGTAACACCTACTTATGGCTGGCAAATTCCTCATATCGTAAGAGATTGGCTTGTAAAAGCATCATTTGATGGAAACAAGGATGTATATTTTGTTTTAACTTGTGGTAGCGAAATAGGAAATGCACAGAAATATCTGATAAAGCTCTGTCAAAAAATCAATATGAATTATTGCGGTTGTGCAGAGATTGTGATGCCTGAAAACTATCTTGCATTATTTGAAGTTCCTAATCAACAACAAGCAAAGCAGATCATTGAAGCTGCTAATCCTGTCATTGATAAGGTTGCAATACAGATCAGCAATCATCAAAGACTTGTTCCTACTTCTATTTCTATGTTAGATCACATCAAAAGTAGTTTAATTAATGCTGTATTTTATCCTACAATTGTTCATGCAAAAAAATTTTATGTGAAAGATCATTGTATTGGATGTGGTATTTGTGAAAAAGCTTGTGTTATGAATAACATTCAATTTCAAAATCAAAAACCAATCTGGCAAGACCATTGTACTCACTGTATGGCATGTATTTCTAAATGTCCTGTAGAAGCAATTGAATATGGTAAAAATAGTGTAGGGAAACTACGCTACCAATGTCCAAAATAAAGCATTCCTGTTTTAGCAGGAATGCTATTTATATTGTCCATAGATTTCTTTATGCATGATTTCGCAACGAGTTGTTTGATCAAAAGGAATTGCATAAGCGACCGTAGCACGATATTCTAATTCTTTGTAACAGTCTGGAATTTGACTATATTTATTAGCGATTACAACCGGTTCTTTTCGTAAGGTCTTCAAATGCTGACGACCTTTTTCATTTGTTGCTAATACTCTTAGATAGGGCATATGATTTGCTTGTAGTTTTTCTTCTTTTGTTGTTTGCGTAAGAATATGGACAAGTGTTCTTTGAATTCTGCTTTTTGTATATCGGCGAACAACACAATTATCAATAAATTCTGCATACGTATTACTAATTCTTGCCTGTTTCTTTAAATGTTGTTCGATCCCTTCATCAACTAACAAGATTTTTTGTAATTGCTCTCTGGAATGAGTGAGAAGAATTGTCTGAATATAAGGGTAGTAATCTTCCCAAGTTTTTGGTTTGTTTAACATAGAATGCATTGGAGTAGCATGAACAACTGATTCCCCATTTAATAGAGCTGTTCTAATTGCGGAAGCACTGGCAATCTCTGTTAATTCTGTACCATGATAGTTGTTGGTTCTTAAAATTGAATAGGGTTTTATAGTTGTATTTTGGATCTCTTTTAAGTAAGCAATTGCTAAAATATCATTTGGACCATAACTAGTCGCAAAAGCACCATAGCTTTTTGGATAACTATATCCTTCCTGCATATTTTCTTTAAATCGATCAACTTGAAAACTCATTTCACTAATTTCTTTTAATTCTTCTAAATTATTTGTTTCAGAACCAAAGACAATCGAATCCACATGTAATTGTTTTAAGATATCAATGGCACCTTTAGCAAATTCTGAAGCAGATTGAGTAGCATATAAAAAGGGAAGTTCTAAAACTAAATCAACCCCATTTTGTACTGCAATTTTGGCTCTTTCCCATTTATCGATCACTGCGGGTTCACCACGCTGCACCCAGTTTCCTGACATGACAGCAACTAGTAAATCACAGTTTGTAATAGTTTTTGCTTGTTGGATATGATATCGATGTCCATTATGAAATGGATTGTACTCTACAACGATTCCTGTTATATTCATTTCTATCACCGCCATTAATATATCATAAATCAGTTGAAAATTTATATAAATTTGATATGATGTGACAAAAGGAGTGAAACAATGAAACGAGAAACGATTGCCATCAAGTCTTATTATGACGGATTAAAAGTTCAAGCAACATTAACGATTCCAGATATAGAACACAAAGGAATTGTTTTTATCATATATGACTGTATGGAAAATCGTTCGATGTATGATCAAATTTCTACAGTTTTAGCAAGCTATGGATATGTTGTGATTATTCCTGATCAAAGAGGTCATGGATTAGCTATTGATGAAGAACATCCATATGGTTATTTTGCTGATAAAAATGGATGGATCGTTAATCTAAAAGATAACAGTCGATTTGCCCAATGGATCAGAAAACAATATCGTCATTTACCATTCTTTCTTTTTGGACATGGGATGGGTTCTTTAATTGCTCGTTCTTATTTAAAACGATATGAGTATGAGATTGATGGTTTATTATTGAGTGGCTCCTGTAGTTATGCTAAATTTTTGATCATTGCAGAAAAGATGTTGTTTTTGGAACAAAAGAAAAAAGATGGAAAACAACCATCAAAATGGTTTTATCAAACCTATTATCAATCATTCAATCACAAATTAAAAGAAAAAGATGAATTTGCTTGGATGAGTCAAGATGTTGAAGTTATTGATCAATTTAGGCTTGATCCTACTTGTGGACATCCTTTAACGATACAAGGAGCATTAGATTATTGTTTTGGAATGAAAGATGTCTATATTAACCAAGATTGGCATGTTTTAAAAAGACAATTACCAGTCTTATTCTTGGTTGGAAAAGAAGATGTTATAGCCGATTACCCAAAAGGAATCGAATTTGCGATGAAGAAGATGCAACAGATTGGATATCAAAAACTTCAACTTTATACCTATGATCAAAAGCGTCATATTTTAGTTCAAGGAACAGACGCTGAGTTTGTCTATTCTGATGTGATTATGTGGCTGAATCAGCGAGTTGAAGAAATTCGTATGAGAGATTAAACCATTGTGAGAACAATGGTTTTCTATTGTTGTTTATGATAAAATATCAAAAGAAGGAAAGGGGTACGAAAATGGATGTTTTAGAATTTTTACATAGAATTGGTTTAAGTGAAGAAGATTGTCAGTATTTTGTTGGTGGGTATGTATTTCAACCTATCTTTTACCGACAAGAAGAAACGTTGATCGTACCTTTAAAAATACAGAAAGCTCTTCCATTTACATTGTGGTTGCGTTTAAAAAACTGTATTGAAACAAAGACTTGTGCAAAGGTATTACTAAAGATTACCAGTGATCACGAACTATTTGCTCCAAATGATATTCGTCAATTTATTGAATATTTTGCAAAAGATTATTCCTCTTCTTTTTTACATAATTTGTTTCCAAAAATCGAAGAGGGAAAACTTTTTTTAACTTATCGAGATGAACAAGAAGCGAATAAACATCAAGAAGATATTGAGGCTTTGTCTACATTTTTAACGAATTGTGGGATCAGTCATGAATTTAGTTGTAGCCAAGAAGTAGATAAACGTCCTGTTTATCTAAAATCGAATGATTATCATTCATCAGATAAGAATCATTTTCACAAAGTCGATCGAGATGCTTGTTCCTACATTCCTCTAACAAATGCAAATCAGGAATTAAAGAATGTGTATATCGAAGGAGAAATTTGTGAGATTGAATATCGTCCAATCAAACAAGAAAGAGAATTACAGATGATGATCATTCATGAAGGAAATGAAGCATTTTCTGTAAAAAGATTTGAAGGAAAAAATTGTACAAAAGAACAATTACATGAATTACAAATTGGCAATTATATTCGTTGTTACGGAGATATCAAATTTGACTCATTCTCACAAGAAATGTCGATGATATCTAATGATATTGAAACAATAGAGGCTCCAGAAAAACGGAAAGATCTATGTGAAGAAAAAAGAATTGAATTACATGCACATACAAATAAATCAGAAATGGATGGTGTTTGTGAGTGTAAAGATCTTGTTACACAAGCATTTAAATGGGGACATAAGGCAGTTACAATTATGGATCATATGGTTGTACAGGCTTATCCTGCAGCTCAAAGTACGCATTTAAAACTTGTAAAACGGGATAAAGATTATGATTTTAAGGTAATTTACGGTTTAGAGATGAACATGGTTGATTCTAAAGCTGATATTGTGATTCAACCAGATCATACACCACTGAAAGATGCAATCTATGTCATCTTTGACTTAGAAACAACAGGATTATCAAATCGATATGATTCTATCATTGAATTTGGTGCTGTTAAAATGCATAAAGGAGTTGAAATTGAGCGGTTACAGATGTTTATTAAACCTCCTGTTAAAATTAATGCGTTTACTGAAAATTTAACTGGAATCACTCAGGAAATGGTCAATGATGCACCTACATTTGAAGAAGCAGCTGATCATCTTTTAGCATTTATTGATGA
Organism: Erysipelotrichaceae bacterium; assembly: GCA_029227155.1. Classification (GTDB taxonomy): domain Bacteria; phylum Bacillota_I; class Bacilli_A; order Erysipelotrichales; family Erysipelotrichaceae; genus RGIG4607. The sequence goes on along the minus strand of JAQXZJ010000044.1, from coordinate 6,211 downwards.
CCATATTTTGGTTGCACATAATGCACAATTTGACTTAGGATTTATGAATGCTTCGTTGAGAAGAATCAATAGAGCTCCATTAACAAATCCTACCATTGATACTTTACCTTTTGCTTGGGCTTTATTCCCAAGCAAAAAGAAATATGCCTTAGGAAATTTAGTTCGAATTTATAATATTGGTTATGATCCTGAAGTTGCTCATCGTGCAGATTATGATGCAGAAGTACTATCCTTGGCATTTAATCGAATGTTACAGGATTTACCTGATTTTGATCATATGGATACGATGGATCTTCAAAACTTCCAACAAGAAGATATTTATAAAAAAATGTTCTCTAATCATATCTCTTTATTAGCAAAAGATATGCAGGGAATTAAAAATATCTATGAATTAGTCACATTATCCCATACTGAGTATTTAACATATTCTGATCGTGGAGAAGAAAAAGGTACGGAGAAAGCATCTAATATTATCGCAGAACCTAGAATTATTCGAGAAGAAATTGCGAAAAGAAAAGAACACCTTTTGATTGGTTCTAGTTGCTATAATTCGGAATTATTTGAAATTGCTTGTAATAAATCACAAGAGGAATTAGAAACTTGTATGCAGTTCTATGACTATATTGAAATACAGCCTCTTGGAAATTATAAACGCTTGATAGAAGAGACGGGTACTTTTACTAAGAAGCGTTTAGAGGATGTAATTCGCAATATTATTGATACTGCAAAACGCTTAAACAAAATTGTAGTAGCTACAGGTGATAGCCATTATATCGATCCAGAAGATAAATTGATTCGTGATATTTATATCTCTGCACAAAGGATTGGTGGTGCACGCCATCCATTATATGATCGTACGCATACCCAAACAGCTCCTGATCAACATTTAAGAACAACACAAGAAATGCTAGATGAATTTGCTTATTTAGGTGAAGAATTAGCTTATGAATTAGTTGTAACCAATACTCATCGAATTGCGGATCAAATTGAAAAAATGTTTCCACTATATGAGGATTTACATACACCAAGCATTGATGGATGCGAGGAACTATTAACTCAAGAAATTTATAAAAACGCTAAAGAAATCTATGGTGATCCATTACCCGAAATAGTAGAAAAGCGGATTGAAAAGGAATTGGGTAGTGTAACAAAACATGGTTTTTCAGTACAATATTACATAGCACATTTACTAGTGAAACGAAGTCGTGAAAACGGTTATGTAGTAGGTTCAAGAGGCTCTGTTGGTTCTAGTTTTATAGCTACAATGGCTAAGATAACAGAAGTAAATCCATTAGATCCACATTATATCTGTCCGAATTGTAAACATAATGAATTCTTTACAAAAGGGGAATATGCTTCTGGATTTGATTTACCTGATAAGAATTGTCCTGTTTGTGATACACCGATGCGTGCAGATGGACATTCGATTCCATTTGAAACGTTCTTAGGTTTTGCTGGAGATAAGGTTCCTGATATTGACTTGAACTTCTCTGGGGAATATCAAGAGAAGGCGCAACTGCAGATCAAAGAAATTTTCGGAGAGTCTCACGTTTTTGCGGCTGGTACGATTGGAACAGTAGCAAAGAAAACAGCTTATGGATATGTGAAAGGATATTGTGAAACTAACCAGATACCTTTCTTTAGCAAAGCAAAAATGGAATATTTATCTGCTAAGTGTGAAGGGGTTAAAAGAACAACTGGACAACATCCTGGGGGAATCGTTGTTTGTCCTAAAATCAATGAAATTCATGATTTCACACCAGTGCAATATCCAGCAAACAATCCAGAATCAGAATGGAAAACCACTCACTTCTCAATTAAAGATATTCATGATAACATCTTAAAATTAGATATCCTAGGACATGTCGATCCTACAGCTATTAAGATGTTACGTGATTCTAGTGGAATTGATCCCGTAAAAGTGCCTTTACATGATGAAGCGACAATGTCATTATTTTCTAGTACGGAAGCATTAAATATTTTAGATAAAGAAAAACCATATAACGAAAGTACGGGTGCTTGTGGCCTACCCGAATTTGGTACCCAATTTATTCGTGGAATCTTAGAAATGACGCGTCCTACTACATTTGCGGAATTGGTATCGTTATCTGGATTAACTCATGGTACGGACGTTTGGTTAAATAACGCGAAAGATTTAATTGAAGATGGAACTTGCACCTTAAAAGAAGTAATCGGATGTCGTGATGATATTATGGTGTATTTAATTCAAAAGGGATTACCACCAAAGAGTGCATTTGATATCATGGAATCGGTTCGTAAAGGAAGAGGTTTAAAACCAGAATGGATTGAATTGATGAAAGAGAACAATGTACCAGAGTGGTACATTGGCTCTTGTTTAAAAATAAAATATATGTTCCCAAAAGCACATGCTGTTGCTTATGTTATGATGGCGATTCGTATTGCATGGTTTAAAGTTCATGAACCTCAACATTATTACGCAGTTTATTTTAGTTGTCGTTGCGATGCTTATGAAATTCAGACATTGATTGGTGGAGAAGAAAAGATCTATGCTCGTTTAACGGATATACAAAATCGCATCAATAAAGGGGACCAATCTATTTCAAATAAAGAACGAGATTTAGTTACCACTCTAGAGGTTGCTTATGAGATGACTCGTAGGGGATATTCCTTTACCAATATTGATTTAAACCGTTCTTTAGCTAGTCGTTTCTTAGTCGACCCAGACAATCCAAAACAGATTATTCCTCCATTTACTTCTCTTGATGGTTTAGGAGCGAATGTTGGAGAATCGGTTGTTCAGGCAAGACAACAACAAGCCTTTATTTCTAAAGAAGATTTACAAGCTAGAACACAATTAAATCAGACACAAATCAAAAATCTATCTGATATGGGGGTATTGGATCATTTACAAGAAACGAATCAATTATCATTATTCTAAAAACACTTGTAATTTATGGGAATTTGGCTTATACTAAACACAGAAGAAACAAGGAGTGGTCATACCACTCCTTAGTTTGTGTTTAAGAGGTGAGATATGGAACTATTACAACAAATTGAAACATGGATTCAACCAGCTTTAGAACAACATAAAGTGGAATTGGTATCCTTAGAATTCCGTAAAGAAGACGGAATGAAAATTCTTCAAGTAGCTATTATGCACGAAGATGGTTCGATGGATTTAGATACATGTGCCGATGTGTCAGAAGCTATTTCAACAATTTTGGATCTTCATGAAGATTCTATTGAGGGTGAATATTATCTAGAAGTGTGTTCTGCAGGTGCTGAACGAGAGTTAAAAAATGATCAGCAGATAAGAGCAGCACTAGATAAATATGTTTATGTTTCATTTTTCGAACCCATTCAACAAATGGAAGATGTTGTTGGATATTTAAAAGGAGTAGAGGATGATGTCATTACAGTGCAATATATGCAGAAAACGGCAAAGCGATTTATTTCTATTCCTAAAAGTAATATTAAGAAAATTCGTTTATCAGTAAAGATTTAATGGAGGAGCTAAGGAAAATGAATTTTAAGGATTTATTGAAAGCAATGCATTCAATTGAAGAAACAAACATGCTTTCAGAAAATATTGTAATTGATGCACTATCTGAAGCAATTTCAAAGGCGTATCGCAAACATATTGAAATTCCAGATGTACAAGTAAGAGTTGAATTTAATCAAGAAGATAGCCAAATTCATGTATTTCAACAACGAACAATCGTAGAAGAAGTAGAAGATGAAGAATTAGAAATTTCTCTTTTTGATGCCAAAAAATTGAATCCTAGTTTGGAACTTGGACAAGTTGTTGAAGAAGAGGTTTCTATAGATGGATTTGGGCGTGCTGCTGTTTTATTAGCTAAGAATGTTTTGAAACAAAAGATTCGTGAAGCACAAAAGCAGAACGTTTATGATGAATATATCGATAAAGTACAGGAAATGGTAACGGGAGTTATCGATAAAGTAGAAGATCGTTTTGTTTTGGTAAATCTTGACAAGGCACAAGCTATGATGCCTAGAAGTGCTCAAATGCCACAAGAAAAGTATAAAGAAGGTCAACGGATTCGTGTTATTATCTCTGAGGTTAATAAGGATACTAAAGGGTCTCAGGTTCTAGTTTCTCGTGCAGATGCAAATTTGGTAAAACGTTTATTTGAATTAGAAGTACCTGAAATCTATCAGGGTGTTGTAGAAATCAAAGCAATTGCTCGTGAAGTGGGAGAACGGACAAAGATGGCAGTTTATTCCCATAAGCCTGAAGTCGATGCAATTGGAGCATGTATTGGTCCTAGAGGATCTCGTGTTCAAGTTGTTATTGAAGAGCTTAAAGGTGAAAAAATTGATATCTTTGAATGGAGCGATGATGTTACAGAATTAATTAAAAATGCATTATCTCCTGCACACGTGTTAGCTGTTTTACCTGTTGCGGATTCTAAGAATTTATTAGTTGTTGTAGAAGATGATCAATTGTCTTTAGCAATCGGTAAAAAAGGTAAGAATGTTCGTTTAGCAGTTAATTTAACTGGTATGAAAATTGATATCAAAACAAAATCAGATGTTGAAGCACAAGGAATTGATTGGAAAGATCTCGCATTACAAGAAACGATGAAAAAAGAAGCAGAACGTTTGGCAAAACAAGCGGAAGAAGCACGTCGTATGGCTGAGTTAGAACAACAAAGAGAACAAGAAGCATTGCAAGCAGCATTGAGTATGACTCAACAAGAAGAAGAAACTACTACTGTTGTAGAAGATGTAGTGGAAAAAGAAGAAGAAAAGATTATAGAAGATGTTCCATTGTTTGAAGAAGTTGAAGAAAAGGTTGTTGAAAAACGGAGAAAACCAACCATTAAACCTAAAGTATCAGATTACGTTTCTAAATTTGAAGCTTTGGCAGATGCTAGTCGTCAAGACAAGACTGTTACAAAACCAGCGAAATCAAAAAATAACGACAAATTAAAAGAAAGAGAAGAAGATCGTAAGATTAAATTAGCGGATATGTTAAGGGATAAGGATTATAGTATCCGTCCTGAATATTCAGAAGAAGAATTGGAAGAAATCAGACGTCAGGAAGAATTAGAGTCTCAAGATTGGTATGAAGATGATATTGATTATGATGAATTTGATTCTTACTACGATGAACAATAGGATGTAAAGATGAAAAAGATTCCAATGAGAAAATGTATTGCAACACAACAAAGACTTCCAAAAAAGGAATTAATTCGTGTTGTAAGAACAACGGAACATACTGTTGTTGTAGATTTAACAGGTAAGGTGAATGGGCGAGGTGCTTATTTACAAAGAAGTGTAGAAGCGATTGAAATTGCCAAAAAAACAAAGGTATTAAATCGTGCTTTGGAATGTGAAATACCAGAAACGGTATATGAGGAGTTAATGAAGATAGTTAATTTGAATGAATAGAGAGAAGAGGTGGCTGCATGGCTAAAAAGACAGTTAATAAGAATAAGAAGAACAACAATAAGCGTCCCTATACGACAAATCAGACCAATAATAAAGAATTGGTCAAAAATACAACATACACGGATGGGATCACTGTTGGTGAACTGGCCGCTAAGCTGAATCGTAATGCATCGGATATCATTAAATTATTGTTTTTACTAGGAAATATGGTAACGATCAATAGTGTTTTAGATGATGATACGATTGCTTTGATTGCGATGGAATATGGAATTGAGATTACAAAAGAAGAAGTAATCGATGAAAATAGTTTAACTGATGATGAGGTGGATGATCCTGCATCATTGAAAGAACGCCCTCCAATTGTTACGATTATGGGTCATGTTGACCATGGTAAAACAACATTATTGGATGCGATTCGAAAAACGAATGTTGTAGCAGGCGAGTTTGGTGGAATCACTCAACACATTGGTGCTTATCAAGTTGATGTACAAGGAAAAAAAGTTACATTTTTAGATACTCCAGGTCATGAAGCTTTTACAGCAATGAGAGCTCGTGGGGCAAGTATTACGGATATCGTTATTATCGTTGTTGCGGCTGATGATGGAGTGATGCCTCAAACAAAAGAAGCAATTGATCACGCTAAAGCCGCAGGTGTTCCTATTATTGTTGCTGTTAATAAAATTGATAAACCAGGGGCAAATGTAGAAAAAGTAATGGTTGCTATGAGTGACCAAGGTCTGATGCCTGAAGAATGGGGCGGAAGCACTATCTATTCTCAAATAAGTGCTAAATTGGGAACAGGAATTCAGGAATT
>JAQXZJ010000043.1 GCA_029227155.1 Erysipelotrichaceae bacterium | reverse complement strand
CCACAGGATCACTGATGTTCAAGGCTTTAGCAGCATACGCCGCAAATAACATAAGATAAGTAACAAGTGTTTCTACACCCAAAGTAACATATCCAATCGTCTCTATTCCACAGCCCCAATCTAACATTTCATCCGCATGATCACGACAATCACTATTTACATTTGCAGTTAAACAATAAGTTTCATGTCCAATGCTTTTTAACTGATCTAAAGCAGAAATACAGTTTTTACTTGCTCCTGATTGAGTAACGACAACAACGAAATGATCTTCTTGTACATATTGATAATCATATTCCGCAAATGTATAAGGGAATACAATTTTAACATCAACATGTAGTGTCTTGCTGATATAACCTCTAGCACACTGTAAAGCAGTATAACTAGAACCAGAGGCAACAAATGTTATTTGTTTATATGCTTTCTTTGTATATAACTCTATCATCTTTTGGACTAACTGTTCTGCATTACTGACATTTCTATTGCAGACTTCAGGTGCGGCATAAATATAATCTTTCATGGTTGTTAAATTCATGTTCATTAGACTCCTTTTCAATTAAATTAGTTTTTCTAAAATATCTTTGATATCCATTAGATCTTGTATCAAGTAATCTGCTTGTGTTTGATTATATCCAAACCGTTTATCTTCTCTAGCAATACAAGTAAGATTAGCTCCTTTGGCTGCACTGATACCATATTCACTATCTTCAATTGCGATACATTCATCTGCAGAAAGCCCTAATTTATCAATACAGGTAAGATAAATATCTGGATTTGGTTTTGCTTCTTTGAACATATCTCCACTTAGGATGAATTCAAAGTATTCATGCAATTGTGTTTCATCTAGCACTTGAGCAATTTCGTATTGATAGGAACTAGATGCTAAGGCAATTCGATATCCTTTGCTTTTGATCCATTCTAGGATTTCAACAAGATGTGGGAATACGATCTGGCAATAAGGAACAGGGTTTTCAAGATAATACTGATTGGTATAGGCATCAAATTCTTCTCTTGAAACAATGTTTTCAATACGAGGATTAATAGCCGCATTATAGTGCTTACGTGTTCCTCCAGCAATAGAAATGAGCTCATCCTTGGTAACTGTGATGCCAAAGTGGGCAAATATTTGTATTAAATGTTCAATATAACAGGGCTCACTATCAATGATAATGCCGTCCATATCAAAAATAACTGCTTTTATCATAGGCTTATAGATCCGGCATGATTTTCTTGATTGATTCTGTTTTTGAATCTGCATACTTTTTAAAGTTTGCTTCAAATAGTGGATGTTTTTCCCATTTATGTAATTCGGTTGTTACTTGATGTGCAATGATTTGGAAGAATGGTAATGCATATAAAGGAAGTAACAATGGTTCTTTGATATCAAATGGCAAACGAATTGCATGATCATCATCTACAACTGGACTATTAGTAATCGCATAGGTACGATCTGTAACACTTCTAGAAGCTTGATAGATTTGCATTAAACGATCACTGCTTCCTGCCATTAAATCATCAATTAGGAAAATAGTATAGTTAGGAGTTAATTGTAGATTTGGACCATGGATCCATTCTTCTGCTTCATAAGCAAAACTTGGAATTTGAATAGTTTCACCAATTTTTAATGCTCCTTCAGTTGCAACACCATAGCCTTGAGCAAATCCACAGCAGTTAGCAACCGTCATTGATGTCATTTCTTTATGATTTTTTTGATAGAAATCCCAAGTTTCTTCTTGTACTTTTTTATGACGTGCTGGTACTTCTTTCATTTCATCGATGATTTCTTGGTACGTATTCAATGGAAGAATTCCTTTAGTAAGTGCAGCTTCTAAAGCAAATAACATTAAGAATTGTGCAAGCGTAGTTACTCCTTTGGTTACATAACCAACTGTTTCAATACCTACACCGTAGTCAATTACAACGTCCGCATGATCTTTGAAATCTGAATTTACATTTCCAGTTAGACCAACAGCTAAGCATCCCATAGCTTTTAATTTATCTAATGCTTCAATAGAGTTTGTTGAACAACCACTTTGAGAAATGACGAAAGCTAAATCCGTTTCTTTCATCTTATCTTCTCCATAAATGAATGTATTTGGTGGCACGATTTTTACATCACAGTTCAAATACTTCATCATAAATGGTTTTGCACAATTGGAACCATTAGAACTAGAACCACAAGCAATAATCCAGATATTCTCATAATTCTTTTCTACATATAGGTCTACTAATTCTTTTGTTAATTGTTTGGAACGTTCCACATTACAAGCAATCTGCTCTGGTGTTCCTTCAATATAGGTAAGCATTGTAGGTGTATTAGTCATCTCATTTTTCCTCCTTTACCCTTTGCTTCATCTTTATCAATTCTACCATAGTATTATGGTTTTTAAAAGTTATATAACGAATTTCCATCTGGATATAGAAATCGATGATTGAATGGAAATTGCGTTTACAAATCCTTGTTTTTCGATTATACTATGGAGGATAAAAGGTTAGGAAAAGAAGAGTAGTCTTTCATGAAATTTTAGAGAGTGGATGGTTGGTGAAAATTCCATATGGAGCGATTGATGAACATGGTCTTGGAACTGGTTTTCTGATAGGTAAGAAAACACGTAAAACGGCGTTAACGTTTCGAGTATAATGGTAAGGTGGTACCACGTAAATAACGTCCTTCGGTCAGGACGTTTTTATTTTTCTAACTAGAAAGAGGGATATGATGGAAAATAAAGGTAAATATTACATTACGACTGCGATTGCATACACATCAGGTAAGCCTCATATTGGAAATACCTATGAGATTGTGTTAGCTGATAGTATTGCTCGTTATCGGAAGGCTCAAGGGTATGATGTTTATTTCCAAACAGGTACGGCTGAGCATGGTCAAAAGATTGAAGAGAAAGCAAAAAAAGCGGGGAAAACACCTCAAGAATTTGTGGATGAAGTTGCTGTCGAAGTAAAACGGATCTGGGATTTGATGAATACTTCATATGATCGTTTTATGAGAACAACGGATCAGTATCATGAATTACAAGTTCAAAAGATCTTTAAGCGTCTATATGAGCAAGGAGATATCTATAAAGGATCTTATGAAGGTTGGTATTGTACGGATTGTGAATCGTTCTATACAGAAGCACAATTGGTTGATGGAAAGTGCCCAGATTGTGGCGCTGAAGTTCATTTGGCAAAAGAAGAGGCTTATTTCTTAAAATTAAGCAAATATGCAGATCGATTGATTGAACATATTGAAACACATCCAGAATTTATTCAACCAGAATCACGGAAAAATGAAATGTTGAATAACTTCTTGCGTCCAGGTTTACAAGATCTATGTGTTTCTAGAACATCGTTCAAATGGGGAATCCCTGTTGATTTCGATAATAAACATGTGGTTTATGTTTGGATCGATGCGTTAAGTAACTATATTACGGGGTTAGGGTTTGATTTAGATGGTAATCATGGAGAATTATACAAAAAATATTGGCCTGCAGATGTTCACTTAATAGGTAAAGATATTTTAAGATTCCATACTATTTATTGGCCAATTATGCTAATGGCTTTAGGAGAAGAATTACCAAAGCAAGTATTTGGTCATGGATGGTTACTTGTTGATGGCGGAAAGATGTCTAAATCAAAAGGAAATGTTGTTGATCCAGTAGTTTTAGTTGATAAATTTGGTGTTGACGCAGTTAGATACTATTTATTAAGAGAAATTCCTTTTGGGGCAGATGGATTATTTAATAATGAAATATTTATAAAGAAAATAAACTCAGATTTATGTAATGACTTAGGAAACCTTCTTTCAAGAACAGTTGCAATGGTTGAAAAATACTTTGATGGAGAAATTCCAGCACCACTTGCTAAA
>JAQXZJ010000042.1 GCA_029227155.1 Erysipelotrichaceae bacterium | reverse complement strand
TCATTCATTAGAAGAAATCGTAACATGTGCCAATACGATTGGTTATCCAGTCGTGTTACGTCCTGCCTTTACTTTAGGAGGAACTGGCGGAGGATTTGCCTATAATGATGAAGAAGTTCTATCTTTAGGAAAAAATGCTTTAAAGTTATCTCCTGTCAGTGAAGTATTAGTTGAAAAATACATTAAGGGATATAAAGAAATTGAATTTGAAGTTATGAGAGATGCCAATGATACTGCCATTGCCATCTGTAGTATGGAAAATATTGATCCAGTAGGAGTTCATACCGGAGATAGTATGGTAGTAGCACCTGCTCAGACATTATCCAATAAAGAATATGTTCTATTAAAGAATGCAGCGTTGTCAATTATTAGAGAATTGAAAATTGAAGGTGGTTGTAATGTTCAGTTTGCATTAGACCCATTCTCATTCCAATACTTTGTTATTGAAGTAAATCCTCGGGTATCTCGTAGTTCTGCATTGGCTTCTAAAGCAAGTGGATTCCCTATTGCTAGAGTTAGTTCAAAAATAGCAGTAGGATTAACATTGGAAGAAATTCGGATTGCGAATACTTGTGCAGCATTTGAACCATCTATCGATTATGTGGTAACCAAAATTGCACGGTTCCCATTCGATAAGTTTACAAAAGCCGACCATACCTTAAGTACCCAAATGAAAGCAACAGGGGAAGTCATGAGTATTGGTCGTACGATGGAAGAATCATTATTAAAAGCAATTCGTAGTTTAGAAATTGGTGTCGACCATTTATATTTAGAAAAATACGATCACTTAACAACTGCAGAATTGTTACAGGATGTCAAAACGCCTACAGATACTAGAATTTTTGCGATTGCTGAATTATTTAGAAGAAAAGTAGATATGATGCTCATTCACAATGCAACGCAAATCGATGCTTTCTTCTTAGATAAGATCCATCATATCATTTCTGTCGAGGAAAAAGTGAAAGCTGATCCAAGCATTAAGAATTTGAGAAAAGCGAAAAAGCTAGGATTCAGTGATCATTATTTAGCACCAATCTATCATATGAGCGAAACGGAAATGGTTGCTTATCGAAAAGAGTTAGGAATTGTTCCTGTATATAAGATGATTGATACTTGTGCAGGTGAGTTTAATGGCTATGTTCCTTATTTCTACTCTACCTATGAAACAGAAAATGAATCTGTGGTTACGGAACGGGAATCAATTATCGTATTAGGATCTGGTCCGATCCGTATTGGACAAGGAGTGGAATTTGACTACTCTACCGTTCATGCGATCTGGGCAATTCAACAAGCTGGTTATGAAGCAATTGTTATCAACAATAACCCTGAAACCGTTTCTACAGATTATTCAATCAGTGATAAATTATACTTTGAACCATTATGTATCGAAGATGTAATGCACATCATTGATTTGGAAAAGCCAAAAGGTGTCATTGTCTCTTTAGGTGGACAAACGGCAATCAACTTAGCACAACGTTTAACGAAATTAGGAGTTCCAATCATTGGTACCGATCATGAGGCGATTGAACGGGCAGAAAATAGAGATTCTTTTGAAAAAGTGGTAAAAGAAACAGGGATTCCACAACCAGTTGGACAAGCAGTAACCAATATTGAAGATGGATTAGTAGTAGCGAATACCATTGGTTATCCGGTTTTGGTTCGTCCTTCTTATGTTCTAGGTGGTAGAGCAATGCAAATCGTTCATCATGATGAAGAATTAAAAGAATATTTAACAACTGCTGTTAAGATCGATCAAGATCAACCGGTATTAGTTGATAAATATATTAATGGTACGGAAGTGGAAGTAGATGCCATCTGTGATGGTACAGATGTATATATTCCAGGGATCATGCAATTGGTAGAAGCTACCGGAGTACATTCAGGAGACTCTATGAGTGTTTATCCTCCATATTCTTTAAGTCAGAAAGTGAAAGATACGATTGCAGAATATACGATTAAATTAGGATTAGCGATTGGCATCAAAGGCTTATTCAATATCCAATTTATTGTGGATCATAACGATGAAGTTTCTGTAATTGAAGTGAATCCACGTTCTTCTCGTTCTGTACCATTTTTATCAAAAGCAAGCAAGGTGCCAATGGCAAACATTGCTACCAAGGTTATGTTAGGACAATCTTTGAAACAACAAGGATATGGCACTGAAGTAATGGAAGAAAAGAAACGCTTCTATGTAAAATCACCAACGTTCTCTTTCTCTAAGTTACATGGTTTAGATGCTTACTTATCACCAGAAATGAAATCTACAGGAGAAGCGATTGGTTATGATGATACCTTGAACCGGGCGTTATATAAATCATTGCAAGCAAGTAACTTGAGAGTTGTAAACTATGGAACGGTGTTTGTAACGGTTGCGGATAAAGATAAAGAAAGAGCATTACCACTTGTGAAACGTTTCTATGATTTAGGATTTAACATTGAAGCAACTTCAGGTACAGCAAAAGCTTTGAAAGAGTACGGAATTAAAACAAGAGTAAAGAAGAAAATATCAGAACATTCCGAAGATATTCTAGAATCGATTCGCAAAGGACATATTACTTATATCATTAATACAGTAACTGCTTCTGATAGTAATACCAATACCAACAAAGATGGTTATATGATTCGAAGAACAGCTGTAGAAAATAATGTAACAGTCTTTACATCATTAGATACAGTGAATGTATTATTAAATATTTTAGAAGAAATTACGATGCAAGTATCTACGATTGATCAATAGGAGGAAAACTATGAAGTCCATCATCAAATATGAAATATTAAAAAACGACAAACTTGCTAAAGATATTTATCGGATGGTGCTAAAAGGGGATACTTCTTGGATCGAACATCCAGGTCAATTCGTAAATGTGACCATTGAACATGCTTATTTAAAACGTCCAATCAGTATTTGTGATTGGAGCGATGAAACATTGACTCTAATTTATAAAGTAGTCGGTTTTGGGACATTACAAATGTCCCAAAAACAGCCGCATGAAATGTTGGAATGTTTAGTTGGACTTGGAAATGGATATGATGTTGCATCCATCAATGAACCCGTATTGGTTGTTGGTGGCGGTGTAGGGATTCCTCCACTTTATGGTTTAACCAAACAACTGCTTCAAAAAGGGTTAAAGGTTGATGTCATATTGGGGTATAACACCAAAGAAGACATGTTCTATGTTGAAGAATTTGAACAGTTGGGAGCTACGGTTCATGTTTGTACCGTTGATGGATGTGTAGGAACGCAAGGATTTGTTAGCGATGTGATGAAAGAGAAACAGTTAACAGATCGTTTCTATTGTACTTGTGGACCACTTCCTATGTTAAAAGCTGTCTATGATACTAGTTCTGCTCAAGGACTATTGTCCTTCGAAGAGAGAATGGGATGTGGTTTTGGAGCTTGTATGGGGTGTAGCTGTAAAACGATAACCGGATATAAACGGATCTGTAAAGAAGGACCGGTCATGAAAAGTGAGGATATTCTATGGAACAAAGATTAGCAGTTCAATTAGGGGATTGGCAATTAGATAACCCGATCATTCCAGCGAGTGGAACCTTTGGATTCGGATATGAATTTCAAGAGTTCTATGACATTAATATCTTAGGAAGCATTGCGACTAAAGGGACAACCTTAGAACCACGCTTTGGTAATCCAACTCCAAGAATTGCCGAATGTACAAATGGAATGATCAATTCTGTTGGTTTACAGAATCCTGGTTTGGATAAGGTTGTTACAGAAGAGTTCGCCAAGCTACAAAAGATCTTTCATAAAAAAGTAGTTGCAAATATTTCTGGCTTTTCAATTGAAGAATATGTTGCTTGTGCTAAACGGATGGATGAACAAGATATCGTAGGTATTATTGAAGTCAATATTTCTTGTCCTAATGTAAAACACGGGGGCATGAGTTTTGGAACCGATCCAAAAGCTGCTTATGAAGTTACCAAAGCTGTGAAAGAGGTTGTAAAACATAAACCGGTTTATATTAAACTAAGTCCAAATGTAACAGATATTGTAGCGATAGCAAAAGCTTGTGAAGAAGCGGGAGCAGATGGAATCAGTATGATTAATACACTATTAGGCTCTCGGTTTGATTTAAAAACTGGAAAACCAATCATCCATAATATTATGGGAGGATTTAGTGGACCTGCAATTTTACCAGTTGCTTTGCGAATGGTGTATCAGGTTTTTGAAGCGGTTCAGATTCCTATTATTGGAATCGGAGGAATTTCTAAAGCAGAAGATGTGATTGAGATGATGTCTGCTGGTGCAACAGCAGTGCAGATTGGGGCAGAAAATTGTCGCAATCCTTATGTCTGCAAAGAAATCATTGAACGCTTACCACAATTGATGGATGAACTGCATATTGATCGATTGCAAGATATTATAGGGAGGGCACACAGATGAGAGATGTAATTATTGCATGTGATTTTTCTACGAAGGAACAGACGTTAGCATTTTTGGATCAATTTACGACTGTAAAACCATTTGTCAAAATCGGAATGGAATTGTTTTATGCGGAAGGTCCAAGTATTGTAACGGAAATTAAAGCGAGAGGGCATAAGATCTTCTTGGATCTGAAGTTGCATGATATTCCTAATACTGTATATAAAGCAATGAAAAATGTAGCTCGCTTACAAGTGGATATGACCAATGTTCATGCAGCTGGTACCATCGAAATGATGAAAGCAGCACAAAAGGCAATTGATGAAGTGAATCCAAGTACGCAGTTAATTGCGGTAACACAATTAACCAGTACCAGTGAAGAAGTGATGCAAGAAGAATTATGGATCGATCATCCAATCAATGATACGGTTCAACATTATGCTAAAAATGCAGAAAAAGCAGGATTGGCTGGTGTTGTATGTAGTCCATTAGAAGCTCGTTTAGTCAAAGAAGTATGTAATAAAAACTTTATTACGGTTACTCCAGGAATTCGCTTTGATGATGCGACCAAAGGAGATCAAAAACGGGTAACCACTCCAGCAATGGCAAAAGAAATTGGAAGCCACTATATCGTTGTTGGTCGTCCAATTACAGCAGCTGAAGATCCAGTTGCAGCATACGAACGTTGTTTAAGAGAATTTGTGGGGGAATAATCATGGAAAAGAAAATAGCAAAAGATTTATTAGATATTAAAGCGGTATTTTTACGTCCAAATGAACCATTTACTTGGGCAAGTGGGATTCATTCACCAATTTATTGTGATAACCGTTTAACTCTTTCTTATCCTGAAGTAAGAAATGATGTTGAAAATGCAATCGCTGACATCATTCGTACACATTATCCAGAATGTGAAGCAGTTATGGGAACCAGTACTGCAGGAATTGCCCATGCTGCAATTGTAGCAACTATTCTTGGCTTGCCAATGGGATATGTTCGTGCTTCTGCAAAAGATCATGGTAGAAATAATCAGATCGAAGGAAAGTGTGAACCAGGCACAAAAGTAGTAGTTGTAGAAGATTTGATTTCCACTGCAGGAAGCTGTATTGAAGTCGTAAATGTACTAAGGGAGAATGGTGCAGAAGTATTGGGAATCGCTTCCATCTTCACTTATGGCTTACAAAAAGGTATCGATCGTCTAGCAAGTGCAAATGTTAAAAATGTTTCCGCTAGTAACTATGATGCTTTGATTGAAGTAGCAGTAGAAACAAACTATGTTCAACCAAGTGATGTTGAAAAACTAAAAGCATTCCGTGCGAATCCAAGTGATGAAAGCTGGATGAAATTATAAGAAAACATGCTCGTGAGCTTAACGCTTACGAGCATGTTTGTTTTTTAACGGCAATGCTTTTTTCTTTTTTGGTGGTTCAATTTTGGATTTCTTAGGAAAATTCTGTCTTGAGTAGTATGGTTTTGCTTCAACAAATACTCCATTGATGGTTTTTCCATCAATACTTGTCATTACCTTATCCGCATATTCTTTTGCCACTTCTACTACCGTTTCGAATTTCTGCAATTCAATCTTTCCAATATAACTGCTAGATATCATTGCTTCTTCTGCTAATGCAGCCACAATATGATTTGGGGCAACACCATCTTTTCTACCAATGGATAAATGAATTTTTTCCGTTCCATTTTTAAAGGCTTTCTTTCGGATGACTTCACTTTCTTCCAGAGTTAAGTCTTGATAATTTGGCAATTGATGTTGTTGCGTCAAAAGAGCATAAATGATCTGATTATCCGTTAGGCCTTTGCTACGCAAAGCAAACATCAGCTCCATCATAGTTTCATCTTCTTTTTGTGCTAATGTTGTCAAAATCTGTTGATAAATCTGATCTAAATACAGTTCCTTGACATCATCTGCTGTTGGTAACTCGCCTTTTTCAATGTTATGACGAATATATTTACATAATCGTTGTAACTGTAGTTTTTCTTTACTGCCACTGATTAAGGTACAAGCAATTCCTTCTTTCCCATTTCGGCCCGTTCTACCAATACGATGAATATAGAACTCTTGTTCAATTGGAAGATCGTAATTGATGACAACATCCACATGGTCAATATCTAAACCACGAGCCGCAACATCCGAAGCAATCAGAACATTTGCATTTTGACTTTTAAATTGTTCTAATACTTTTGTTCTTACGCTTTGTTTCATATCACCATGTAAACTAACAGCCCGAATTCCACAGGCAATCAATTGATCGGATACTTCATCAACTGTTCGTTTCGTATTACAGAAAATCATCGTTAAAGGAGATGGATACATCTTCATTAACAATTGAATCACATCAATCTTTTTTGCTTTATGTACATCAAAATAAAACTGTTTCACAGTATTGATCGTTTTCTGTTTTTGCTGTACCTCCACATGGATGGGATCTTTCTGAAAGTTTTTAGTGATATCCAATATCTCCTGAGGCATTGTTGCAGAGAACAATAGTGTTTGATGTTCACCATTGACCTGGGATAAAATACTTTCAATATCTTCTTTAAATCCCATGTTTAGCATTTCATCTGCTTCATCTAATACCACGATATCGATAGCCTTCAGTTTCAATGTTTTTCTTCTCAAGTGATCCAAAATACGCCCAGGAGTCCCAATGACGATACTACACCCTTTTTTCAATAATTGGATCTGATGATCAATCGATTGTCCCCCAAAGATCGGAACGCATTTGATTCCTTCTTTATATTTACTGAACTTACGTAATTCTTCCGTCACTTGTAATACTAATTCTCTAGTAGGACATAAAATCAATGCTTGCGGCATTTTATAGTTCGGTACTAAACGCTCAATCATTGGTAAACCATAAGCTGCTGTTTTCCCAGTACCGGTATGTGACTTTCCTAAAACGTCATGTCCTTCTAAAATGACCGGAATTGCATCTTGCTGGATTTTGGTAGGGGATACATATCCCATCTCTTCGATTGCTCGTAAGAGCTCAAGGGATAGATTAAATTCGTTAAATGTGTTTATTTCCATATAAACCTTCTTTCATATAAAAAGGGGAGTGATACCCCTTGTTTATCTAGTAACTGCTTGAGTGTATCATGTACTTCGATCTTCGTCAACAGTATTTTAATACCCTCAACATAACTATCATAACATAAAAATTTTTTTATTATAAGAGTGTTTTTTCATATCTTTCTTGATTATTATATAGATGTAGAAAAGGAGTAGACAAAGAGCTACATAGGTAAAGACCAATGGACCAAGAAATAGCGTTAATTGAATCAGTAGTGATTTGTGCTACTGATTCAGAAAAAGTCTTCTAGAAAAAAGAAGAAAAACATATTGTTATAAACAAGAAAGAAATAGAAAAAGAACGAAAGAAAGGTTAAACATTCTTTTCACTAGAAGATAAGAAAAGAAAAACACAAATTTACATATATCGACAGTGATTATGTAGAAAATAGAAAAATTGAATAAACTAATCAAAGAGGGATTAAATAAAATCTCTCTTTTTTTCGTTGCACTTTATGATGAAGTATGATAGTATATGAAAGTATTTTATCAAGAATTTGGTTAGAGGGTTAGCTCGTAGCCAATACCAACCTGCAATTGTAAGGTGGTTCTGCTAACATCGATAAGAGAAACATGAATTACAAGAAAAACAAATGTCTTCTCTTATAGAAGGCATTTTTTATATGCCTAGGAAGGAAAAGGAAATGGAACATTATTTTTTTACATCAGAAAGTATTACAGAAGGACATCCAGATAAGATTTGTGACAAAATAGCAGATACGATCCTGGATGAAGCATTACGTCAGGATGCCAATAGCAAAATGGCAGTAGAAGCAACCGTCAAAGATGATTTTGTGTTAATTTATGGAGAAGCGAATACCCAAGCACAGTTAGATTATGCCAAAATTGCCAGAGAGGTTATTCGTAACATTGGATATACCGAAGAATATGAAGTGATGGTAAAGGTGAATCGGCAATCACAAGAAATCTATCATGCAGTTGAACAAGATCAGTTTATGGGTGCAGGAGATCAAGGAATTATGTTTGGATATGCAACGGATGAAACGCCGGAGTATATGCCACTACCAATTTTATTGGCTCATCGTTTAGCAAAACGTTTGAGTGATGTTCGTCGCCAAACCCCATGTTTAAAACCAGATGGGAAAACGCAAGTAACTGTTGAATACGATGGAGATCAACCGGTTCGTATTGATGCCATCGTGGTATCAACGCAACATGAAGCCAATACTCCATTATCAAAAATTAAAGAAATTATCATGAAAGAAGTCATTTCACCTTGTGTTGATGCCTCCTTAATTGATGAGAATACGAAGTATTATATCAATCCAAGTGGAAGTTTTGTCGTTGGTGGTTCCTTTGGGGATAGTGGTACAACAGGTAGAAAGATTGTTTGTGATACCTATGGAGGAATGGGTAGAATTGGCGGAGGTTGCTTTTCAAGCAAAGATCCATCAAAGGTGGATCGCAGTGCTGCCTACTATTGTCGCTATGTAGCAAAAAACATTGTAGCGAACCATTTAGCAAAACGTTGTGAAGTGGGAGTGTCTTATGCGATTGGGAAAGAAGATCCACTTTCTATTTGGATTGATACATTCCATACCAGTGAATATACCAATCAGCAACTTCTAGAGATCGTTAATAAGAACTTTAGTTTTAAAGTAAAAGATATTATTGAACAATTAGATTTGAAACGCCCTATCTATGCTGATACGGCTTGTTATGGACATTTTGGATATGAACAATATCCTTGGGAAACAATTATTCCACTAATAAAATAAGATTTTTGTGTTATTTAAAATAAATTGTGCTATAATGCTAACGTATTTTTTAGGGGAGGAAAACGAAATGAAAAAATCATTATTTTCTACGAAAACAATCGTAGCAACTGGTTTGGGCGCAGCTTTATTCATGGTATTATTCATGTTTGTTAAAGTTCCTTCACCAGTACCTGAAACAAACATTCAACTTGCTTATGGTGTTTCTGCATTCTTAGGATGTGTATTTGGACCAATCGCTGGTGGATTGATCGCATTCATTGGACATGCATTGAACGACTTTATCGCTTATGGTTCACCATGGTGGAGTTGGATTATTGCTAGTGGTGTTGCTGGTGCTATTGGTGGTTTAGCATTCTTTAAAACAGATGTTGAATCTGGTGAATTCTCTACAAAGGATATGGTAGTTTTCAACGTGATGCAAATTATCGCTAACTTAGTAGCATGGGTAGTTGTAGCTCCTGTATTGGATATCGTTATCTATAGCGAACCAGTAAATCTTGTATTTACACAAGGTGCTGTAGCATTTGTATCAAATAGTATCTGTGCTTGTGTAGTTGGTACTTTGTTATTAGTTGTTTATGCAAAAACAAGAACCAAAAAAGGAAGTCTAACCAAAAATTAAGAGCTCAAGAGCTCTTTTTTTTTGCTATAATAGGGATGATAATGAAGAAAGGATTTGTGCGAATGAGAAAACCAATTATAGAATTCAATGATTTTTCATTCCAATATTATTCTCAACAAGAACCAACGTTACATCATATCAATGTAACCCTATATGAGGGAGAAAAAGTTTTAATTGTCGGACCTAGTGGATCTGGAAAAAGTACGTTAGCGAATTGTTTAAATGGCTTAATTCCGTTTGCTTATAAGGGAGAAATTACCGGGAGCTTGAAAATTCATGGAAAAGAAACGAAGGATCAAGATATTTTTACGTTGTCTAAAATGGTAGGAACGGTTCTACAGGATTCTGATGGTCAATTCGTTGGACTAAGTGTGGGAGAAGACATTGCTTTTTCTCTTGAAAATGACAATGTTCCTGTTGATCAAATGAAACAACGAGTAAAGAAAATCAGTCAGATGGTTGATATGGATAACCATTTGATGAATAGTCCATTTGAATTATCTGGTGGTCAAAAACAAAGAGTATCTTTAGCTGGGGTAATGGTGGACGATGTGGGAATTCTATTATTTGATGAACCACTAGCAAATCTAGATCCAGCAACAGGGAAAACAGCAATTGAATTGATTGATGAGATTCAGAAACAATCCAATAAAACCATTGTAATAATTGAACACCGTTTAGAAGATGTTCTTCATCGTCATGTGGATCGTATCCTAGTAGTTAATGATGGCAGAATTATCATGGATGGCACACCAAATGAAGTGCTAGCAAGCAATATTTTAGTGGAACAAGGAATTCGGGAACCATTGTATGTAACTGCTTTAAAATACGCACAAGTTCCAATTGAAGAAAAGATGCATCCAGAACACATTGATACCATTGATATTTCTGGATATGAGCCAAAGGTACAAAATTGGTTCCATTCGGTTGAAAAACCAGTGAAGCAACAAGATGAAAAAGTGATTTTAGATATTCAGAATCTATCCTTCAGTTATGATGGAGTGCGTCCGATTCTAAAGGATGTTTCTTTCCAAGTTCATGAAGGGGAAATGCTAAGTATTGTTGGGCGAAATGGTGCTGGAAAAAGTACTCTGTCTAAAATCTTAGTTGGTTTTGAAAAAGAGGATTCTGGACATATTTTAGTAGATGGTGTTGATATAGCGAATAAGACGATCAAAGAAAGAGCTGAAATTATTGGTATCGTGATGCAGAATCCAAATCAGATGATTTCTAAAACGATGATCTATGATGAAATTGCTTTAGGTTTGGTGATCCGTGGCGTAGAGAAAGATGAAATCGAGCGTCGTGTGGATCATATCATGAAAATATGTGGATTGGCCCCATTTAAGAATTGGCCAATATCTGCTTTAAGCTATGGACAAAAGAAACGGGTGACGATTGCGGCTATTTTAGTATTGAATCCAAAAATCTTGATTTTGGATGAACCAACAGCCGGTCAGGATTATCATCACTATAGTGAGATTATGGAGTTCTTGCGTAGCTTGAATGAACAGGGACAGACCATTATTATGATTACTCATGATATGCACTTGATGTTGGAATATACACCACGCACAGTTGTAATATCCGATGGAGAAAAGATTGCGAATGATTCTAGTGCAAAGATCTTAACGAATCATGAAGTGATAGAGAAAGCAAATTTAAAAGAAACTTCTTTGTATCATTTAGCACATCTAGCAAATATTGATGAAGCAGATGAATTTGTTCAACGGTTTATAGACTATGAGAAAGAGGTAAAGGCACATGAAAATTAAGTTATTTTCCTATAATCAGCTTGATACCTTTGTTCACCATTTATCAGGTCTTACAAAATTAGTCTGTTTCTTACTATTAACAACTACGGTTATGTTAACCTATGATGTACGAATCATTATTGGGGTAATGGTCATCTCGTTTGTGCTTTTTAAAGTTTCTAAGATTACGTTTAAACAAGTTAAGATGATGATGATTTATGTATTCATTTTCTTAATTACGAATTTTATCTTAACCTATATCTTCTCTCCACAAGAAGGAGTAAAGATTTATGGTACATATCATGAAGTGTTTACGATTGCAGGACCATATGTGGTTACACAAGAACAAATGCTTTATCAGTTTACGAAGTTTATGAAGTATTTCTCAGTTATTCCTTTAGGAATCATCTTCATTTTAACGACCAATCCAAGTGAGTTTGCGTCTAGCTTAAATCACATTAAAGTGAATTATAAAGCTTGTACAGCAATTTCTTTGACATTACGTTATTTCCCTGATGTTCAACGGGATTATCATACGATTTCTTTGGCACAACAGGCTCGTGGTTTGGATCTATCGAAAAAAGAGAAACTAATGACTCGTTTGAAAAATATATTAATGATTCTGGTTCCATTGATTTTCTCAACTTTGGATCGTATTGAAATGATTAGTAATGCGATGGATTTGAGAGGGTTTGGGAAACATAAGACGAGGACATGGTATAGTTATCGGAAGTTAGGTAGAAATGATTATTTAGCAATGGCATTTTGTCTTGCAGTATTTATTGGATCATTGTTGGTTGCGGTATATATCAACCATAGCAAGTTCTGGAATCCATTTATATAGGAGGAAAAAAGTATGGATCAAACAAAACCAATGTTAGTATTTCAAACAGACTTTACCTATAAAGAAGGTGCTGTTTGTGCAATGTATGGAGTGGTAAAATCAGTTGACCGTTCCTTAGAGATTATTGATGGTACTCATGAGTTACCTCAATATGATACTTGGAGTGCTTCTTATCGTTTATATCAATCTATGAAATTCTGGCCAAAGGGAACGATTTTTGTATCTGTAGTAGACCCAGGAGTAGGAACAGCACGACGTGCTTGTGTTGCCAAAACAACAGATGGATATTATATCGTGACTCCAGATAATGGAGCATTAACTCATGTCAAAACATTTGTAGGGATTGAAGAAGTTCGTGAAATTGATGAAACAGTCAATCGTCTAAGAGGAAAAGGAACAGAAGGTGTTAGCATTTTCCATGGACGTGATCTGTTTGGATATTGTGCAGCACGTTTGGCGAGTGGCATTATTGATTTTGAAGGGGTAGGACCTACTTATCCTGTAGATGAAATTGTTTGTCATGAATTATTACAGCCAACAGCTCATGATGGTGTAGTAGAAGGAATCTTTGAAATCAATGATCCAAACTTTGGTAATTTATGGACCAATATTCCATTACAGATGTTCTTAGATCAGGGCTTTGCCTATGGTGATCATTTGCATGTTGTCATTCGTCATCAAGGGGAAGTTCGTTATGAAGATACGGTATTGTTCCATCATTCCTTTGGTATGGCTAATAAAGGCGATGTCATGATTTATAACAATGAATTAATGAAAGTCGCAATGGCAGTAACGATGGGTAATTTATGTAAAACTCATAATTTAGATTTTGGCCCAGATTGGACAGTTACTTTTTCTAAATAGTAAGGGAGCAGAAAGAAATGAATAAGATTTTGGTGATGCAAACAGATTTCGGCCTTGTAGATGGGGCAGTTGCGGCTATGTATGGGGTTGCCTTAAAGGTTGATGAAACATTAAAAATCTATGATTTAACACATGATATTCCACCATATAACATTTGGGAAGCTTCTTATCGTTTGATTCAAACGGTTCCTTATTGGCCAAGTGGTTCTGTCTTTGTGTCTGTAGTAGACCCAGGGGTGGGATCGAATCGTAAAAGTGTTGTCGCAAAAACAAAACAAGGACAATATATCGTAACTCCAGATAATGGAACTTTAACCCATATCAAACGTTTGATTGGGATTGAAGAAGTTCGTGAAATTGAAGAAGCTGTAGGAAGAAGAAAGAATACGGAACACTCTTATACGTTCCATGGACGGGATGTTTATGCTTATACCGGAGCACAATTAGCTGCTGGAAAATTAGCATTTGAACAAGTAGGACAACGCTTGGAAGTAGAAGATATCGTTGAATTTGCGGATACACGGGCAACTATTCAAGATGGTGTCATTCGTGGCTCTATTGATATTCTTGATGTTCGTTTTGGTAGCTTATGGACCAATGTTTCTAGAGAACTCTTTAATCAATTAGGAGTAGAACCAAAAGAATTGGTGGAATTATCTATCTTTAATGGTCATTTGAGAATTTATCAGAACCAGATCGTGTACGGTAATACCTTTGCGGATGTTAATATCGGAGAAATTATCTGTTATGTAAATTCCATGGACCATATGGCTATTGCCATCAACCAAGGGAACTTTGCAAAAGCTTATAATGTGGGTACACAAGAGCCTTGGCATATTGAATTCAGAAAATTGAAAAAGTAAAAATTTTGAGCATTTCTCTAGCACCTAATTTTTAAATTATGTATAATAAAGAAAGAAAAAAGGATAGATAAAAATATGGCAAAATATGTTTGTACAGTATGTGGATATGTTCATGAAGGAGATAGCGCACCAGCTGAATGCCCAGTGTGCCACGTTCCAGCATCAAAATTTAAAATGCAAGAAAGTGAAATGACTTGGGCTTGTGAACATGAAGTTGGAGTAGCAAAAGGCGTTTCTGAAGATATCATTAAAGATTTAAGAGCTAACTTTGAAGGAGAATGCACAGAAGTTGGTATGTACTTAGCTATGGCACGTGTTGCTCATAGAGAAGGATATCCTGAAGTTGGTATGTACTATGAAAAAGCAGCATACGAAGAAGCTGAACATGCTGCAAAATTTGCTGAATTATTAGGAGAAGTTGTTACTGATTCTACAAAGAAGAACTTGGAACTTCGCGTTGCGGCTGAAAATGGAGCAACCGCTGGTAAACTTGATTTAGCAGTTCGTGCAAAACAAGCAAATCTAGATGCAATTCATGATACTGTTCATGAAATGGCAAAAGATGAAGCTAGACACGGTAAAGCATTCAAAGGTTTGTTGGAAAGATATTTCGGTAAATAGGGAACAAATTGTTCCCTTTTTTTATCAGAAGGAGTAAACTATGAAACAATTATGGAACATCTATCACTATGAAATTCCAGCATTTATTCAGGAATTTGCAAATACAAGTACAATGCAACGATTACAAGAAGTGGGAATGAACTGTGGTTGCGAATATACATCATTTCCATTATTTAAAAACATTGCGCCATATTCTCGTTATGATCATAGTATTGGTGTTGCCTTGATTGTCTGGCATTTTACCCAGGATCCAAAACAAACTATTGCTGGATTACTGCATGATATCGCAACGCCTGTATTTGCTCATACCATTGATTTTCTAAATGATGACCATGTGAAACAGGAATCAACAGAAGAACGTACAAGAACTATGATTGAAGAATCAAGTGAGATTTGTGATCTTCTTACAAAATATCAAATAGAATTGGAAGATGTTGTTGATTATCATAAGTATCCAATTGCAGATAATGATTCCCCAAAATTATCAGCGGATCGTTTAGAGTATACTTTAGGTAATTTATGGAACTATGGTTTTTGTGAAATAGAAGAATTGAATCGTTATTATCAAAATTTAGTGGTAGGAATCAATGAGGATCAAGAAGTCGAATTGATGTTTCAAAATTCAAATATAGGGATAGCATTTAATCATCGAGTGATGCAAACATCCAATATATATATTGCAGATGAAGATCGATTTGCAATGCAGGCATTAGCAAATCTCATCAAAGAAGCAGTGCAATTACAAGTAATTTGTAAAGAAGATCTCTATCTAACAGAACCATATATAATTAATAAATTATTCAGTCATCCAGGATTGAAACAAAAGTGGGAAACATTTTGTCAGTATTCAAAAATAAAAAAACAGAATGATAGACCAAATGAGGGAAATTGGCTTTGTATTCCAGCTAAGAAACGATATATAGATGTTTATATTCAAAATACGGGTCGTGCAAGTCAATTATCACAATTATTACAAAGTGAAATTAAGCAAATGCAATCTTTGACATTTGATGCTTGGTTAATGGCAGAGTAAAGAAGGAGATAAATAGATGAAAGTATTAAATTTTGGATCCTTAAATATTGATTATGTATACTCGGTAGATCATATCGTTACGAAAGGAGAAACACAATCCTCTTTTTCAAGAAATGTGTTTAGTGGTGGAAAAGGATTGAATCAATCCATTGCATTAGCTAGAGCAGATGTAGCGGTATATCAAGCAGGAATGATTGGACAGGATGGACTTTTTCTACTAGATATCTTAAAGAAAGAAGGAGTCAATGTAGACTTTGTTCAGATTTGTGATGGAGCCAGTGGCCATGCAATCATTCAAAATAGTCTAGATGGAGAAAATAGTATTCTGTTATATGGCGGTGCCAATCAACAGATGACAAAAGAATATGTAGACTATGTGTTAAGCCATTTTGAAATAGGAGATTTCTTAATCTTACAAAATGAAATCAATGAATTAGCTTATATGATTCAGAAAGCACATGAAAGAGGAATGGTGATTTGTCTTAATCCTTCTCCTATGAATGATATTATCTTACAGCTTCCGTTAGAATTGATTGACTGGTGGTTTTTTAATGAAGTAGAAGCAAGCCAGATTTTGAATGAGACAACAGATGTAAATAAACTGGTAGCTGGCTTGAAAAAGAAGTTTCCTTTAGCAAAGGTGGTTCTGACTTTAGGGGAACAGGGATCTGTTTATATTGATCAAACGCAAGAACGACGGCAGAAGGCTAGAGCGGTAAAAGCAGTGGATACCACAGCAGCTGGAGATACTTTTACTGGATATTTTCTATCAGCGATCTTTCATCAATGTACGATAGAACAAGCATTGCAACAAGCAAGTGATGCATCAGCAATTACAGTAACGCGTCATGGTGCGGCACCTTCCATTCCAACCATGAAAGAGTTATTAACATTTGAAAAATGAAAATTGATGATTGACAACTAGAATAGGTAAGAGTAATATAAAAACATATAAAAACGGTGAAAAGAAGAGTATCTTCATGAAACTTTATGTAGAGAGTCCTAGAAGTGGTGAAATAGGAAAAAGGATTAGTGTTGAGAAAATGGTCTTGGAGTTGCATCGTTGAATAGGGAAACCTTTTAGACGATGACGGGTTCGCACGTTACAGCGATAGAGTATAACTTACCAATAGGTAAACGTACTTGAAGAGGTCAATATTGTGAGATATTGACAAATTAAGGTGGTAACGCGAACTATACAGTCTCGTCCTTATATGAGGATGAGACTTTTTTAGTGATAAGGGGGTAGAGAATGTGATTGAATTACGCAATGTACACAAAGTGTTTCAAGTCAAGTCGCAAGAGATTCATGCAGTGCACGGTGTGAATTTAACGATTCAGGATGGAGAAATCTTTGGTATTATCGGCTACAGTGGTGCTGGTAAAAGCACTTTGATTCGAATGATCAATCAACTAGAAAAACAAACGGAAGGAGAAGTCATTATTGATGGGGAATCAATTGGTTCTCTAAGTGGAAAAGCATTGCGAGAAAAGCGAATGAAGATGGGAATGATATTCCAACACTTTAATTTGTTATGGTCAAGGACGGTTGCTGAGAATATTGAACTTCCATTAGAAATTGCAAAAGTTGATAAGAAGACAAGAAAAGAACGAGTACAAGAATTGATTCGTTTGGTTGGCCTAGAAGGAAGAGAACATGCATATCCTTCTGAATTAAGTGGTGGACAAAAACAAAGAGTTGGAATTGCTAGAGCGTTAGCCAATCAACCAAGCATTCTGCTTTGTGATGAAGCAACTTCAGCACTTGATCCAGAAACAACGCAATCAATTTTAGATTTGTTAATTAAAATTAATGAACAGTTAAAGATTACTATTGTTCTGATCACACATCAAATGGAAGTGGTTCAAAAAATTTGTCATCGCATTGCAGTAATGAGTGAAGGAAAAGTTGTAGAGTTAAATACTGTAAAAGAAATCTTTGAGCATCCGCAACATGAAGTAACGAAACGATTTGTTCGTGATGTGAGCGGTTCGGAAAATATGGTACGGATTAGTAAAGAATTACAGACGATGTATCCAGATTCACATATTCTACGGTTACATTTCTCTTCAGACATTAGTAGTCGTCCGATTCTTGCGGATGTCATTCGGAAAACAAACTTGAGTGTTAGTATTGTAAATTCTAATATTACTCATTCTATGGTAGGCCCTATGGGATCCATGTATGTATGTGTGGATGATGGAACGGAAGAGGAATATCAAACGTTTATTCAGTATCTATTGGATGAACATGTGAAAGTTGAGGTGTTTCAATAATGAGTGCAATCAATTGGGATCAAATGATCGTTGCGATAAAAGAAACCATCTTGATGACAAGCATATCACTATTCTTTGCGGTTATCTTCGGTGGAATTATCGGAATCTTGCTTTATATCACTCAAAAAGACAGCTTATGCCAAATTCCTATTTTCAATCGTATTACTGATTTCATTATAAATGTATTTCGGGCGATTCCATTTATTATTCTATTGTGCTGTATGATTCCGATTACAATTATTTTGGTTGGTGGAATGTTAGGATTTAAGGCAGCGATTCCTTCTTTGGTAGTAAGTGCTACCCCATTCTATGCTCGAATGTGCCTGATTGCATTTAATGAAGTGGATAAAGGTACCATTGAAGCAAGTAAATCAATGGGAGCATCTAATCTTGAAATTATGTTAAAAGTAGTATTACCAGAATCTGCACCGGCTTTGGTTAGTGGTATTGCTCTTTTGGGAGTTAACCTAGTTGGTTATACGGCAATGGCAGGAGCAATTGGTTCTGGAGGACTTGGAAATCTAGCATACATGTATGGATATGTTAGAAGAAATAATGCAATCTTGTATACAAGTACGGCAATTGTAGTTTTGATTGTATTTGTGATTCAGTATATTGGCGATGTAATTACTCGCAGAATAGATAAGAGATAAAGGAGAAAGAGAAAATGAAAAAATTAGTTGTTGTATTATTATCACTAGTATTAGTATTTGGTTTATTTGGATGTTCCAATGACAAAACAGGAACAAATGATGACAAAGTAATCAAAGTAACTGCAACTTTGGATCCACATTCTAAAATTCTAGAATTTGCGAAAGGAATTTTGGCAGACAAAGGTTACGATTTACAAATCACTGTTATTGATGATTACTATGTTCATAACAAAGCCTTGAATAGTGGAGAAGTGGACGCAAACTATTTCCAACATCTTCCTTTCTTTGAAGGCGAAGTTGCTGCTAATGGATATGATTTATTGAATGTTGCTGGTATTCATATCGAACCATTTGGTTTTTATTCTAAAACAGTAACAAGTTTAGATGAATTAAAAGATGGTGCAAAAGTCATCATTAGTAACTCTGTAGCTGACCATGGTAGAATCTTAACAATTCTTGCAAAAGCTGGTGTGATTACTTTGGCTGATGATGTTGATGCATTGAGTGCTACAATTGAAGATATTATTGATAATCCAAAACATTTAGAATTTGTTGAGATCAAACCTGAAATCTTAACGGTTGCTTATGAACAAAATCAAGGTGATTTGGTCGCAATCAATGGTAACTATGCAATCCAAGCAGGATTGAATCCAACAAAAGATGCAGTATTACTAGAACAAGCAGATGCAACGAACCCTTATGTTAATATCGTTGCTTGTAAAAAAGGAAATGAAAATAGTGACAAGATTCAAGCATTGGTTGAAGTATTAAAATCTGATGAGGTAAAACAATTCATTTTAGATACATACAGTGATGGATCTGTAATTCCTGCAGAATAAAGGATGACTTCGTGTCATCCTTTTTTATTGCTGTATCGTTTATTTTCAGCTATAATATATTAGCAACGCAGACGTGGTGGAATGGCAGACACGCTACTTTGAGGGGGTAGTGATCGTATGATCGTGTGAGTTCAAGTCTCATCGTCTGCACCATTCGAGTAAAAAATCCTTTATTTAAAGGCTTTTTTTATGTTTATTAGTGTTTTACCTACCTTTTACCTACCATTTTTTATAATTCATCAATCAAATATACTAATTCTTCTAGTTTTGATTTATAAAAATGGCTATAAGTATTCAATGTCATTGCTACGTCTGTATGACCTAAATATTTCGCTACAACTGTTACGTTTGCATTCATGTTAATTAGTAATGATGCACAACTATGTCTAAAGTCATGAACTCGTATCTGTTTGATTCCTGCTTCTTTTGCATATGTATTTTTCTTCTTTTGAATAGTTGTGTCCGGTAATGCTTTTATACCTCCAAATACATTCCATGATGAATTAAATCCTTCGAAAGAAGAATAATAGTTATATAATTCCTTCAGGATATCAGATACTTTTTTTGATAGTGGCAAGGTTCTGATGCTACTCTTGGTTTTTGGAGAGGTTACCAAATAATTACCATGTTTATCTCTCATTTTTGTATTTACAGTTTTTGAAACAGAAAGTGTATTTTTCTCAAAATCGATATCTTCCCACATCAATGCATTTGCTTCTCCTAGACGTAATCCACAAAAGTACAATGTAGTAAATAATGACTTCCATATTATATCGTCTACTACACTTATAAATTGCATAAATTCTTCATAAGTATAAAAATCCATTGATTTAACCTTGTGATCTTGTTCTTTGAAACCGCCACATATTTCAGGAATATCATTATAAATTCCATTTCTCTTACGTTGATATTTTAATATTTCTACTACAGTTCTATGAATCTTATTCTCATAACCAGTAGAAAATCCCATTTCATGTATTTTTTTCTTAAACAATTCATATTCGGACATTTTTAGATCTTCTATACGTTTCGAACCAATCAAGGACGAAATATGGTTACATAGTATCTTGATTGTTGGCAGTGTTTGCGGCTTAACGGAGTCTTCTTTCATCAAAAGAAATTGCTCTATTGCTTCATCAAAAGTCATCTTATGATTCAGTTCTTTACCCATATTCAACATATAAGCTGCTTCCGCTTTTTGCGCTTCTTTCTTAGTCATGTAATTCTTTGAAAAATGTTTTTTTCTCTTTACTGATAGATCCTGGTAACTCACTACAAAATAATACTGTCTACCATCTTTTGTTTTTTTATCGTTCTTATATACTGGCATTGATAATACCCTCCTTTTTTGTTAAAATTGGGTATAGAAAAAGCATGCGTTAATGGTTTTTCTATACTGAGACTTCATTTGGATGGCCGTCCGGATGAAGTTTTTTTATTATTTGAATGTTCTTTTAATCAATTGTATACTATATGTATAGAGGTGATTAAGATGGAACTTGTTGTATTAATGCTTTTTTGCATAATATTAGTCTTAGTAATTCTTGTTATCTTTAAAAATAGAAAAATTCAAAGACTTGAAAACGACATTATTCATATTCAAAAAGACTTAGTTGAGATTAGAGGAGTAATTTATAAATAATTATTCTTCTTTTTCTTTTTCCACACCTATACGATTATTTATTTCATTAATTCTTTGATTGATGTGTTTTAAATCATTATCAAAATCTTTATAAGTCCTTAAGCATTTAGGGTTAACTACTTTTTTTAAAATAAAAATAAACGTAAAAAATATAATTAAGCAAAAGTAAATCTTGCAATCAGATTGAATTTCTTTAATATTGATAGCTTGAGGATTAGAAATTAGTTTCCATAATTCAATGAAAAATGGAAGAAAAAGAGTTCCTAAAACACCTTCTAAATAATTTCCTAAAGACCAGTTTGAAGATTTTTCATAAATATCATTAATTGAATTAGAAACAAAATCCCATTCGATTTTAAAAATACCGATAGTTTTTATTTCTGTTTGGGAAACGTGTTTTACACTCATTGTTCCTTCAGATGTTGATGAATATGATTGTTTTTCCTCTATATCTCTTAATTGTTCAGTAGCATCAATATTACTTTTTGAAATAATTGATATTTGCTTAGTTTTCTTTACTGCCATTTTCTAAATCCCCTTTATCTGCACTTACTGCGTTGCAAGAAAGCGCATTAACAAAGAATGTATATCCACATACATCACATATAACGGGTATGACAGGATATACTGTTTTATTCTCAAACGGATTTTTGTTATATTCAGGTAACTGAAATGCATGTTCACCAATCACCCATTTGCTATTTGTACATAATGGACATACAGGTACTTTTGGTTGTTTTTTTAAATAATTGATAACTTCATCTTGATTAACTTTCATTCTTTTCCCTCCAATCTAATTATTTCCCTCGGCGATCGCTTACTACGAAGGCGAGTTTCATTATTCAATATCTTTAATAATCTTCTTTAATTTACCTAAGCATCTAAAACTACTGTTCATTGGGTCGATTATAATCACATCATAATCGCTGTTCATAGGCATAAGCATGATCATATTGTTGCGTTCTGTATATTTCTTACATGTTGCTATGTTCTCATCCACGCAGAAGCATCCAATTACGCCATTATCAACTCGATTTGTTTTCTCGAAAACAAGCAAGTCTCCATTTGTAATTCCTGCATCTTTCATGGAATATCCATCCGCTATTTGTGCGAAGTATTCAGAGGACATTGATAGGCCTTTGCTGGGAACTGGTATGTACTCAATAATATTATCTTCAACGAAACCACCATCACCGCAGCATAGATTGGCATATAGAGGAATACGGATATAGTCTATACCTGCAGATTTGTAGATTTCTTCATCTTCCTCATTTCCAACGATTATAGATGGAGAGATTTGTAATACTCTTGCTAAAGAAGCAATTCTGCTTCTTTTCATGTCCCCAATATCGCCGCTTTCCCACCTAGATACAGTTGCTTCACTTACATCACATGCTTTTGCTATATCTATTAGAGTAAGTTTTAACTCTTTTCTTCTTTTTTTAATTATGTCTTTTATATCCATAAAAATCCTCCTTTTGCATTTTTATTATATAGACAAAATTGCATATTTGCAAGAAATAATAGAAATTTGTAATAAAACTTGCATAAATGCATTGACTTACGCAAACGCAAGTTGTATATTATAAATAGAAAAGGAGGTTAATATGAATCCATATTTACTTGATGCCAAAATAAAACAAAAAGGTCTTACCCTTGATAAAATATCATCAATTCTGGGTATAGATCCAGCTACTTTTTATCGCAAGAAAAAGGGTGAAAGTGATTTTTCAAGAAAGGAGATTCAAATATTACGAAAGACTTTAGATTTAACTAATCAAGAAGTAGATTCTATTTTTTTTACAGATTCACTTACGTAAACGTAAGAATATTAATTGTTGATAGAAGAAAGGAAATTATGAACGAATTATTAAAGATTAAATATGACAATGATCGAATAACTTTGTCAGCAAGAGAATTACACACATTTTTAGAATCAGAAGAAAGATTTTCCAAATGTTTCGATAGGTTTTCTGGATATGGATTTGTTGAAGGAATTGACTATACCCCGTACCAAAAAGTACACCCCCAAAATTTACAAAGTATCCAAGATTATCAATTAACAATCGACATGGCCAAAGAGATAGCTATGTTGCAGCGTTCTGATAAAGGAAAAGAAATCCGTCAGTATTTCATCCAGATTGAAAAGGAATGGAATACGCCTGAACGTGTGATGGCTAGAGGCCTTGAAGCTAGTCGATTGGTCATCGAAAAACAAAACAAGATGCTGTTGGAACAGAAACACAAGGTGGACTTCTATGATTCTGTTGCTGATAGCAAGTCAGCTATTCCAATGGATCAGGTAGCTAAGGTTATCGCAGTTCCTGGAGTTGGTAGAAATAAGCTGTTTGAGTTCCTGCGTGAAGCAAAGATTCTACAGTATAACAACATACCGTATCAGAAGTATGTGGATGCAGGCTATTTTAGAGTCGTTGAGACGAAGTTTACTAAACCGGATGGTTCTACCAATATCAACATCAAAACGCTTGTTTATCAAAAAGGAGTTGATTATATCAGGAAAAAATTAGAAGAGTGTAGGTAAGGATATTTTTTACTAAGGATAAACGGAGGTGGTGATATGAGTGAAAAATACAAAGTCAATGATGCTTTTAAACTTTTACTTGAAATTGAAGATGAAGCAACATTGAGAGCAATTGCTAGTGCATTAGTAAAAAGAGCAGATTTTCTCAAAGTTATTGATGAAGTTTATACTGAATTATTAAAAAAAGAACAAAATTAATTGTTCTCTATATTTTGGAAGTAAACTCATCAGCTTTAATAGCTTCTAGGTCGCTATCAATAAAAGAAGTTGCGGCATGAATGAATGATTTCAAATGTTGAACATTGTAATCTTCATTTTTTCGTTGGTAATGAGTTTCATCATTTCCAATCCATGCAGAGGCTTTAGCTAGTGATTTTATTCTTTTGTTATCTATATATTTTTCGATAACATTTCCTAACGTTTTTGAAAGTATATCTTCCTGATCTTCTGGATGAATGTGTATGGCATAGTCTTTTACTAAAA
>JAQXZJ010000041.1 GCA_029227155.1 Erysipelotrichaceae bacterium | reverse complement strand
CATGTTTGTTTCTGCCATCCGAATCGTTTCATTTAAACGTGCTAAAATCCAGTGATCAACCATAGAAAGATGCTCAAAATTCATATCTTCTAAAGAGAATCCTTCTAGATTCATTAACACAAAACGACTTGCATTCCAGATCTTATTAATAAAGTTCCAGCTCGATTCTACCTTTTCACGAGAATAGCGTAAATCTTGTCCCGGTGTAGAATTTGTTGACAAGAAGAAACGAATTGCATCTACACCGTATCTTTGGATCTCATCAATTGGATCAATTCCATTTCCTAATGATTTACTCATCTTTCGTCCTTGTTCATCACGAACTAAACCATGCAACAATACATCTTTGAATGGAAGTTTACCTGTAAAGTGTTTACCTTGGAAAGCCATTCTTGCTACCCAGAAGAAGATAATGTCATAACCAGTGATCATTAGACTATTTGGATAATAACGTTCCAAATCTTCTGTTTGATCTGGCCATCCTAAGGTACTAAATGGCCATAATGCACTAGAGAACCATGTATCTAATACATCTTCATCCTGTACCCAGTTTTCAATATCATTAGGTGCTTCTAAACCAACATATACTTCACCAGTTTCTTTATGATACCAAGCAGGAATTCGATGTCCCCACCATAATTGTCTTGAAATACACCAATCTTCGATACCTTCTAGCCAATTGGTAAAGGTCTTTTCAAAACGAGCAGGATAGAAATGAATCTTCTTTTCTGGATCTTGTTGATCTTTTAATACATCTTCAGCCAATGGTTTCATCCGTACAAACCATTGTTTTGATAAATATGGTTCTACAATGACATCCGTACGTTCTGAATGTCCAACCTGATGCATATGTTTTTCAATTGAAACTAAATTTCCTTCCTGTTCAATTTTAGCAACCAATGCTTTACGGCATTCAAACCGATCCATTCCTTTAAATTCACCAGCTAATTCATTCATCGTTCCATCAGGATTGATACAAATTGGTTTAGGTAAACCATTTTTTTCTCCGATCAAGAAGTCATTTGGATCATGTGCAGGCGTACACTTCATAGCTCCTGTTCCAAATTCCATATCAATATACTCATCCGTAATAATGATCAATTCCTCATGGTTTGCTGGATTTATTGCATGTTTTCCTACCAAGTGTTGATAACGTTGGTCATCTGGATGTACAACAACACAAACATCTCCAAACATCGTTTCAGGACGTGTCGTTGCTACATGCAATACCTCATCTGTTTCTTTCACAACGTATTTAAAGGTATACATTGCCCCTTCAATTTCTTTGTGGATAACCTCAATATTTGATAAAGCAGTCTTTGCTTGTGGATCCCAGTTAATGATCCGTTCTCCTTGATAAATCAATCCTTCTTCATACAATTGAACAAAAACCTTTTGAACTGCTTTAGACAATCCCTCATCCAAAGTAAAGCGTTCTCTGGAATAATCCACGCTATTTCCTAGTTTTGCCCATTGTTGACGAATATGTCCGGCATATTCTTCTTTCCATTCCCAAGCACGTTCTAAGAACTTTTCTCTACCAATATCATAACGGGAAATACCTTCTGATTTCAAACGAGCATCAACCTTTGCCTGTGTTGCAATCCCCGCATGGTCCATTCCTGGTAGCCACAACATATCGTACCCTTGCATTCTTTTATAACGACTAACAATATCTTGAAGCGTATTATCCCATGCATGCCCTAAATGTAATTTACCTGTTACATTTGGTGGAGGAATCACAATTGAATATGGTTTTTTACTCATATCACCAGCAGTAAAATATCCCTTTTTCACCCAAGTATCATAAACTCCCTGTTCTACTTCTAAGTGATCATACTTTTTTGCTAATTCTCTCATTTTGCTTCCCTTACCTTTCTATTTCAATAAAAAAGCGTCCTACAAAGGACGCTCTTGCGTGGTACCACCTTATTTTCATATATTTCTATATGCTTGAAATCATTAACGCTGATTAACGAATTTCCCTACCCACATATTCAGGAAATCAACTCCAAGACTACCTTCTATTCATTCCAGGCCATGTTCCACCAACCCATGACTCTCTTTCTTCCCAAATGAATATACTCCTTCTTTTCTCAGTTTTTCATATAGATTATAGAGAAACATCAAGAAGGTGTCAATAGATATCCTTTATCTATCCGGTAAAAAAACAAGCATGTCATCCATTAATGGGCGATCCTGATTTAGCATTCTAAGCGTCATCAGATCCACTTGGTATTTGCTTGCTAAGCTTTCATAGCTCATCGCTTGTTTTATCAAAATGATTCGATAACACTGCTTCATCGTTTCCCCATCAAAGAAGTCTTCTTGTAATTCTTTGTCTTCTTGTTTTACTTCTTCTGTTTTCCTATCCGGTTCTACAACTTCTTCTACTTCTTCAACTAGTTCCATGGTTTCTTCCATTAAAGCAACCGTTTCTTCTTTGTCTATTATTTCCTTTAATTCTTGTAATTCTTCATTAATCATTGCATCATCTATTATTTCATCCATACGAATCATTTCAATCGGTTCTTCTTCACTCTCAATTCCCTGAATTGCAATTTCAATCGTTAATGCTAAATGATGATCCTGAATTGCAAATTGCGAATCCAAGATACGGATTTCAAACAATTCGTCTGCAATCAACTTATCTGATGGAGCAAAAATATCCAAAGCAATCACCTCTTTTAATGGTCGCATCTGCACACCATCAAAGTAGACTCCTTTGACATAAATATTTCCTGACGCTCGTATTCCCTGTTCTTCTTTATGATACATGACTTGACACTGCAATTTTACTTGTTCCGCATTCTCGATTGGTGTAATATCCAAGATTCTTTCAATCGTAATCGTTTTCATCAATTTCACCTCAATGTATCATAAGCACAATAAGAGAAAACTATGACTAAAAGCGAGAATCAATTCGATTCTCGCTTTAACATTTCTTCGATTTTATCCCACAACTGTTCCATTCCAATTTTCTTTTCACTACTGATCAGAACAAGATCTTGTGTCGCAACATTTAACGTTTTGGCAATGATCTGTTTCTGCTTTGCTTTTTCATTATTACTCAGCTTATCGATCTTCGTTAATACTGCAAGGCATGGAACCTGATAATACTTTGCAAATTCAAGCATCTGCAAATCATCGTTATTCGGTATTCGCCGAATATCTAGTACAAGAATCATTCCTTTGCATTGGGTACGGGATTGGAAATAATCTTCCATCATTTGACCAAAATCAATAGTTTTATCATAAGAAGTTTCCGCATAACCATATCCCGGTGCATCAACTAAAGCATATTCATCATTAATAGAGAAAAAATTCAAAAGTCTAGTTTTCCCTGGACGCTTTCCAACATAAGCTAAGTTTTTTCGATTGCATAATGCATTGATCAAAGAAGACTTCCCTGCATTGGAACGTCCAACCATCACAACCTCTGCTACTTTCGTATCTGGCCATTGTGATTTTTTTAAAGCTGACTGAATCAGACTTGACTGCTTAACAAGCATGTTACTTCACCAATGCTGCTTGAATGACCTGATCCATCGTTTCGACTGGAATAAAGGTAATGTGGTCTTTTACCACTTGAGGAATCTCATCCATGTCTTTCACATTCATTTTTGGCATCACAATTTTTTGGATTCCTGAACGATGTGCAGCCATGCTCTTTTCTTTAATTCCACCAATTGGTAATACATTTCCTCTCAAAGTCACTTCCCCTGTCATAGCTAAATCAGAATAAACTGGTTTTTGCGTCAATGCTGAAATCACTGCGGTTGTTAAAGTAATACCAGCACTTGGTCCATCTTTAGGAACTGCACCTTCTGGTACATGAATCTGAATATCATGCTTCTCAAAGAAAGAAGGTTCAATACCATATTCATCTGCATGTGATTTTACATATCCAACAGCCACCGTTGCGGATTCTTTCATCACATCTCCTAATTGACCGGTTACGATGACATTTCCTTTTCCGTCAAAATAAGTTACTTCAATAGGCAAGATATCTCCACCAAAAGAAGTATAGGCAAGACCGGTCACGATTCCAACCTGGTTTTCTTTCTCTTTTGTACCATAAGAGAAAATTTCTTTTCCAAGCCACTCGTTAATGAGTTTTTTCGTTACTTTAACGCTCTTCTTTTCATCCTTCAAAATCGATAAAACAACTTTACGACAGATAGAAGCAATCATCCGCTCTAACTGACGAACACCTGATTCTTTTGTGTAATAACGAATCAAATAAATCAGTTCTGGTTCTTTTAACTTCATCTGACTTGCTTTTAAGCCATTTGCCTTCAATTGTTTTGGAATCAAATGATTCATCGCAATATGCATTTTTTCTTCTTCTGTATAAGAAGAAAGTTCAATGATTTCCAGGCGGTCTCTTAATGGACCTGGAATATTCTCTAAATAGTTAGCTGTAGCAATGAACAAGACATTTGATAAATCATACGGCTCTTCCAGATAGTGATCTGAGAACATGCTGTTTTGTTCTGGATCTAATACCTCAAGCATTGCACTTGAAGGATCACCTTTGTAATCTGAAGCCATTTTATCTAACTCATCAATCAAGAAAACCGGATTGGTTACTTGAGCCTTCTTCATTCCTTGAATGATACGACCAGGCATACTTCCTAAATATGTGCGACGATGTCCACGAATTTCTGCTTCATCATGAACGCCACCTAATGACATTTTAACAAACTGACGATTTAATGCATGTGCAACACTCTTCGCCAATGATGTTTTACCAACCCCTGGAGGACCAACCAAACACAAAATTGGAGCATTCAAAGACTTTGTCATATTCTTTACAGCAATATATTCCAAAATACGATCTTTGACTTTCTGCAATCCAAAATGGTCTTCATCTATAACCGCTAAGATCTTGCTTAAATCCGTTTCATCCTCTGTCTTCTGATACCAAGGAATCTTAAACAGCCAATCAAGATAAGCACGAGAAACACTCGCTTCTCCCGATGCAGAAGGCATCATTTCATAACGTTGAATTTCTTCTAACATCCTTGCCTTCACATTTTCTGGATATGGATTTTCTTCAACCATTTTACGCATAGCATCCACATCATCACTTGCATTCGTCACATCACCTAATTCTTCTTTGATCACACGAAGCTTCTCACGCAAGTAATACTCTTTTTGATTCTCTTCTACACGCTCACGAACTTTATCCGTAATCTGTTGTTCAATTGCATTCATTTTCTTTTCTACTTCAACTTCTTCTAGAATGTAAGCCAATCGTTCATTTAGATTATTTGCCTCTAAAATTCGTTGACGTTTTTCGAAAGTCATTGGAAAATACTGAGCAAAATGACTCGCAAGAACTTGAGCAGATACTCCTTTTGCCATTTGTTGAACGACATCAGCAGGGAATTCAGCTCCTAAATTCACAACCAGATCTAGCCCTTCTGCAATTTGGCTCACCAATTTCATATCAATCCGTTCATTTCCTTCATCATCTAACAAAGGTTGAACCTGAGCCATCATACATTCTTCTTCATCTTCCACTGTTACAATTTTAGCCCGCTGGATACCAGAGAACTTTACCCTCAGAAAGCCCTTATCCTTACGAACCTGAGCGATATTACAAATCGTACCCACCTGATAAATATGTTCGATCGTTGGATCATTTACCTTCTGATCATTTTGACATACTACAAAAACCAATCCATTATAGTAGTCATTAGAAACATCAATTGCACGCAAGCTTTTATATCTTCCAACATCAATAACAACATCTTGATCAGGAAATACAACAACACCCCTTGTACAGATAACCGGCAATCTTGTTTCATTCTTATATTCCATACTTATAACCTCCTTTCAAAGGTTCAAAAAAGACGCTACGCGTCTTTCTCTTTTTTCTTAGATGTAGACTTGATTAAATCAAGTGCTTTTTGTAATCGAAGATCATA
Organism: Erysipelotrichaceae bacterium; assembly: GCA_029227155.1. GTDB lineage: Bacteria > Bacillota_I > Bacilli_A > Erysipelotrichales > Erysipelotrichaceae > RGIG4607. The sequence goes on along the minus strand of JAQXZJ010000041.1, from coordinate 13,605 downwards.
GCGAATCGAACCACTATTGATATATTCTTTTACTTTTTCCACATCCATTTGGTATTGCGCAGCAATTGCACCATATTCAGCTTCTACTTCTTCATCACTGACTTCAATGCCTTCTTCTTTCGCAATTTGAGCAAGAACCAAACGCACTTTTACTTTATTGTAAGCATCTTTAGACATCTGTTCACGAATTGTTGCTTCTTCTTGTTGTACCATTGATAAGTACATATTGAAATCAATACCCTGTTGTGCTAAACGATTTTTGAAATCTTCCATCATGTTATTTGTTTCATCTTCAACCATAACATCAGGAATATCCACTGTACTTGCGTCAACTACAGAAGTTAATAAGCTATTCATCACTTTTTCTTCTGCTTCTTTTGTCTTTTTCGCTTTCAAGTCTTTTTTGATCATTTTTTCCAAATCTTTAACTGTGTTCACGTCTGGAATATTAATTTCTTTTACAAGATCATCATTCATTTCAGGAACAAATTTTGTCTTGATTTCATTTACCTTAACTTTGAATACTACTGGTTGACCAGCTAAATCTTTTGCTTGATATTCTTCAGGGAATGTAACGTTAATATCTTTTTCTTCCCCTGCAATCATACCAATTAATTGTTCTTCAAAACCAGGAATAAAGGTATGAGAACCAATTTCTAATGGATAGTTTTCACCTTTTCCACCATCAAATGCAACACCATCTTTAAATCCTTCAAAATCAATAACTGCTGTATTTCCTTCTTCTACAAATCCTTCTTCTTTTAATACAAGTTCTGTATAATCATTTTGGATCTTTTCCATTTGAGCTTTTACTTCACTAGATGGTACTCTAACTTTTACTTCATCATATTCAACTTCTTTGTATGCACCCAAAGTAACTTCAGGTGATACTGTACATTGGAACTTCAATGTAACTTCTTCTTCTGTAACTGCTTCTAAATCCAAAGATGGACGAGTAATCAATTGTAATCCTTGTTCCTCAATACCGAAGAATAATGCGTTATTAGCAATCATATCAATTGCCTGCATCATAATTTCTTGAGAACTAACCATTTGACGAACCATTTTTTCTGGTGCTTGTCCTTCTCTGAATCCTTTCACTTGTACTTTTTTTGCAATTTTCTTAAACGCTTTGTCTTGCGCTTCTTTCCATTCATTGCCATCAACAGTAACTTTTAATTCACCTGTTGATTTTTCTACGATACTCCATGTTGACTTCATTCGTAATTCCTCCTACATGACCTTTTCTATTATACCGTTTTTTTAGGCGTTTTCAATTGTTTCGACCATTAAATCGAATAACTTTGCACCTTGAAGATGTTCATTCTCCAACAAATCTTCCCATTCGTCCATTCTGCCCCATGCTCGATAGACATATCTTGCAACCGACAACGCCACAAGAAATCCATCCGCTTCTTCCCACATCAAAGGCAACTGCAACCTCGCCTCCATCAATAAGACCTCTTGACACATATGAGCAAAATCTGGTTCATTTTGTTCAAACCAACGGTTCAATTGTGCTTTGGCTACCTGAAATCCATCCTGGTCTTTTGGCATTTCCAGATAATGAGGGATAAACGTAATTTCCATTCCCTCTCTAGTCATTGTTAGTTCTTCCATTATCTGTTGTTCGATACAAGCTTCAACCAGTTCACTGACGGAAAATGGATCTCGCTTATCTAACATAAGATACTTCTGAATCTGATCCAAATGATCTCGCAAATTGAATTGTTTTAAGAAATGAACGGCAAGAAACTGTTGCTCTGGATCTCCTTGTAAATATTCATCTACTTCTTCTTCCGTTAAAAACAGACGTTTTTGTGTCTCTTTTTTTAACTGATCAGCGTCTGTTTGATCACAAATCCAATCTAGCAGTTTATCAATGTCAAAATCATCATCTAAAAACTGGATCTTTTCATTTATATCTTGATTCATAGACACCTCATTTAGCACTCTTGTTCCTTGTCTGCTAACACTATACAATACTTTATTCCATTTGTAAAGCAAAAAATGATTGGAACTGAAATTCCTTTACAAAATGAAAAAAGTCCTCATATTAAGGACTTTCACAAGCAATGGCGTCCTCGAAAGGATTCGAACCTTCGACCGTGCGCTTAGAAGGCGCATGCTCTATCCAACTGAGCTACGAGGACATTGCTTGAATATTATACAACAAATCTCATTGATGTCAATATCCTATTGAATTTTTAAACGAAAACATTTACTCGGTATAAATCTTAGTATTGGTTTCTGTCTCTGCATTTTCAACTGCTAATAAACTCTGTTCACTCATAATTTCCATCTGATTTAAGATTACACCATATTGTCGAACAATTGCATCCCAAGTATTTCGACCAATGACTCCATCAACTGTTAAACCATTATCTCTTTGGAACGCCCTGACCCTCGTTTGTGTTGCCTGGCCAAAAATACCATCTGTAGCAAGCAGTGGTCCATCATTTGGCCCTTGTCGTAACGCATTCAGATAATTCTGCATCAACCGCACATTTTCTCCTCTAGAGCCTAAACGTAATGGAGTTCCTGGATAAACCACATAGCCAGGATTTCCTAAATTCAGATTACGAATTGCCTGATATGCTTGCCGTAAGGCATTCCAAGTTCTTTGTCCAATGATTCCATCTTGCGTTAACCCAGCTAGTCTTTGAAAACCAATGACAGCGTTACGCGTTTGTGTACCAAAGTTTCCATCAATCTTAACCGGTGGTACGTAAGTGGAAAAATCGGATACTAAATTCAGATAGTATTGTGCTTCCTGTACTTCAACCCCACGATCACCTGAGCGCAATGGGAATCCAGGATAAGCACCATCATTTGGTAAACGAACTCCTTCACTAGTTAATTCTGCTAATTTCGTTACGGCTATAAAAATATAAGAAATTTTATACCAGGTACTTTTTCCAACAACTCCATCGACTGTTAAATTAAATTGTCGTTGAAAGGCACGAACCGCTGCTGTGGTACGTGGTCCAAATATACCATCAACTGGATAATTAACCGGAATTGCTGGATAATTAATTGCAATGCGATTCAATTGTCTTTGAATGGTCGCTACGGCATCGGAACGACTTCCCTCTCTTAAAACATTACCTGGATAAGAAGAAGTGACTGCTTGGATCCGATTGGTAGATACGATCTCAATATCATTGCCATAATAGTATTTTAAAATTTCCAATGCATTTCTTCCCTGTTGTGCTAAGGTTACAGTACCCCATTGTTTTAAACCAGGGCATGAAGCAATTCTTCCATCACAATACTCCGCATAAAAAGGATTAATTGTCCCAATTTTTCGAATATATTCATTAAAAATTCCATCAACTAATTTACTGATATTATCAAAAATATCTCGATTATGCACATAATATTGATCATACGCTGTACTATTTGTAATATCAAATGGATAACCACGAGAACGATACCATTCCGTATAAACTCGATTCAGAGCAATCGAAATCTGACAATAGATATTTGCACGTAACGATTCGTATGGCCAAGTTGGATAAATCTCACTTGATGCTACATTTTTGATATAATTTCGAAAAGAAACCGTTACATTTGACGCATTGCTATCCGGTCTTCCTAAATGAACGGTAATATATTCTGGAATGTAAGGATACTCATAGATTCTTTCTTGAATCAAAGGGCCTGTAGATCGTTCCAATTCTGGTGGATCATATAATCCATGTGGACCTAGATAATTGGTTTCTAATGTTACTCGTTCCACTTGCGGATACATCGCAACTGTTAATATAGACAATTCATCCGCAAAAATCTGGACATTTCTAAACTGCTGATCTACATATTCCTCTAAGGAAATATCTACATGATACAATGCATAAGGACGAACATCATTGTATTCTTCTAAACTTAATTCTCTTTCTGGACATGGTAGCTCTAACTCTACCGTTTTCCCTTCTTCATCTGTATATAAGATTACATCAATGGTTTCTGCCTGATTAAAGACACGCACTTTAACTGCAGCAATTGCGACTGCTTGTTGAGCAGCCATAGTTTCTATCACTAAACGACCAAGTGCCATAACATACCTCCTAGTTATAGCCTATGCCCAAATGCCCAATTTGTTGTGGGCAGATGAAAAAAACCGTCTTGTTGAGACGGTTATACACGTGTTTGAATCAATTCTGTATATATTTGATTATATGGATAATTTGGATCTTTTCCTAAAAGTTCTGGGAATGCAACAGATAGCACTTGAATCACCGCAACCAATAATAACGAAGATTCTGTATTTGGTAAACAAGGAATCACTATCGTACCTTCTTCTTCAACAGCGTCCTTACTAGCATCTAATAACAAAACATAATCAGAAACGGTTCTTAAGAAATGAGCCGTTTTCTTAACTTCTTCTTTCCCTTCCGCATCTGAACAAAGCAATAAGATCCTAGAATCTTTATGCATTGCCCGATGCATACCATGAGAGAACTCCTCAATATCAGTAAACATTGTCGTAATGCTCATCGTTTCCAATAGTTTTAAAGCACCTTCCATCGCTGTTGCTAAATTACTACCATAGCCAATTGTAGTTAGATCCGTAATATGAGCCCAATCAGGATGATTCATCACCCATTTTGTTGCTGCTTCAATCACATTAGGCAAAGTTTCTACACTTTGTTTTACCTCTTGATCAAGAGTTTCATACTCATGAACATCCATTTTTCCACTATAATAACTCACCAACAAAATCAAGCGTTGCATGAGAACCAAGTTTGCACTATACCCTTTGGTTTTTGCATTACTATCTTCATTTCCACACATAAAATTCAAATAATACTGACCTGCTTTTGCAATTGGAGTATCTTGTGCTTCTGTTAACGTTAATATCGGATAATGAAACTGTTGCGCATGTTGGATTGCTTCTAAAGTACCTCGACTAGTACCCGTTTGCGATACTGCAATCACTAGAGTATCCTTCACAGCCGATTGGACCACATAACGATGCATAAACTCAAATGGTGGCATACAAGTAACTTCCACTTGCCAATAACGTTCCATCCAGTCGGAAACAACCTTTGCCACATGCAAAGAACTTCCACTCGCTACATAAAACACCTTCCGATAGCTTTGCTTAGCGATCTTTTTTGCGACCTCATTCAAGGCATCATAAGACCATAGTTTTTTTAGACATTCATATTCTTCATGAATATATTTCCACATAACACTTGTTTGTTCCATTTTTATTGCATGATCCTTTCTACTGATACAATACTATTCAGTTTTTTGATATTCGCCATTAACACTCGTAAATTCTCTTTATTATTGATTTCAATCTTCAACTTAATATAAGCCGTAATCCGATCATCCAACAATTGAGAATTCATTCCATTTAATTTCACTTTATGTTGGCTTAATACAGTCACAATATCACTGATTAAATAACTTCTATCATTTGCACAAATCAAAAGCTGAACTTCATACATTTTAGAAGCAGCAGATTCATCCCAATATACATCAATCAGACGTTTTTCTTGCGAAACATTTGGACAATCTGCACGATGGACTTTTACTCCTTGACCTTTGGTAATGAAACCAACTATCTCATCTCCATAAATTGGTTTACAACATCCTGCAAAAGAAATCATCATAGAATCAATTCCTTCTACTGAAACTCCAATATTCGAAGTAACTCTCTTCACTTCTTTTTGCTTGGTTTGGAATAATTTAGTTAATGATAGGTTATCAAACAAAGTTGTAGTCTTCTGATTGGTCAACCGTTCAATCACCTGTTGTAACGATACTGACTTTACAGCAATTGCATACATCAGTTCCTGATAGTTTCCAACATTAAACGGACCATATACATTAGCCAACTTCGTCTTATCCATGTATTCTTTATCATCAAACCCTCGTTTGATTAATTCTTCTTTTAAAATTGCTTCGCCCTTTTCTATATACTGTTGACGATTCTCATTTTCTTTCTTCTGCAAGAATGCTTTGATCTTATTTCTTGCATGAGCCGTTTTTACAATCTTCAACCAGTCTTCACTTGGTCCGTTTGATTGTTTGCTCGTACGAATTTGAACAACATCTCCCGTTTTTAAAACCGTATTTAATGGCACCAGATATCCATTTACCAAGGCTCCAACCGTTGAATGTCCAACTTCAGTATGAATGCGATAAGCAAAGTCCAGTGGAGTTGAGCCATTTGGTAAATCAATTACTCTTCCCATAGGAGACATAACATACACATTCGCTTCAAAAATATCTTTTTGTAAGATATTCATATAATCTTCTGGATGTGATTCATCAACATCATCAGTCATCGTTGTTAAATCGCGATACCAAGCCAATTTTTCTTCAATTTCTTTTTGTTCGACTTCACGATTGTATTTTTTACCTTCTTTATACCGCCAGTGAGCAGCAACCCCTAATTCAGCAACCTCATCCATGTGTTCTGTTCGAATCTGCACCTCAAAAATATTTCCTTCATCAGCCACGATCGTAGTATGAAGCGATTGATACATGTTCATCTTTGGCATAGCAATATAATCTTTTAAACGACCTGGAATTGGATGATACTTTGCATGAATATATCCTAAAATCTCATAACAGTTCAATTCTGTCTGAGTAACAATACGAATTGCATACAGATCCAAGATTTCTTCAAATCGTTTATTCTTAGTAACCATCTTTTTATGAATACTATACAAATGTTTGGAACGACCAAAGATACGGAATTGAAAATGGTGTTCATTTAGCATTTCGGTAATATCCGCAATCATCTTTTCAACCATTTTCGCCCGTTCATCTTTTTTTACTTCTACTAAATGGGCGATTTCGTGATAACGAACTGGCTCTAAATAATAGAAACTCAAATCTTCTAATTCGTTTTTAATTTCACTAATACCTAAACGGTGGGCAATCGGTGCATAAACTTCCAAGGTTTCCGAAGCAATTTTTTTCTGTTTTTCAGGAGTCATAAACCCCAAAGTACGCATATTATGTAAACGATCGACCAACTTAATCAGAATAACCCGAACATCTTTTGCCATTGCAATGAATATTTTACGATGGTTAGCAGCTAAATACTCTTTTTCACTCTTAAATTGAATATTTCCAATTTTTGTTACGGATTCAACTAAGGTAGTAATTTCTTCTCCAAATTCTTCCACCATCGTTTCCCTAGAAACATCACAATCTTCCATTACATCATGTAAGATTCCCGCCGCAATTGTTTTCGGACCAGAATTAATGGTTGCCAATATATAGCCAACAGCAATTACATGAATAACATATGGCTCCCCACTTTTGCGGAATTGTCCTCGATGTTTTTCTTCAGCATAATCATATGCTTTATGTATCAGAGCCAAACTTTCATCTGAAAGATACTTTTTGGCCTCTTCAAACATCATTTCTTTTGTAATCACTTGCTTCAATGCCATATGTTTCCCCCCTTTATATGTCGCAAAAAGCGAAGAGTATCTTCGCTTTACTTATTCATAAGACATTACAGAGAACACATTATAGTCTTTTAATAGCTCTCTGCCTTTTAAACCAGTTAATTCAATCAGGAATGCACAACCTACTACTTCTCCTCCTAATTGTTCAACCATTTTAATCGTTGCTTCAACAGTACCACCTGTTGCCAATAAGTCATCGATAATCAATACTTTTTGGCCTTTTTGAATACCATCCCGATGCATATGTAATTCATTCGAACCATATTCTAAATCATACTTATAACTAATGGTTTCTCTAGGCAATTTATTTGGTTTACGCACAGGTACAAAACCAATACCCAAACTATATGCGACTGGACATCCAAAAATGAATCCACGAGATTCAGGCCCTACAATAACTTCTGCACCTTTTTCTTTTGCAAAAGCTTCAATGCGAGAACAAGCTTCTTTAAAAGCTGGACCATTCGCCATTAATGGTGTAATATCACGGAACAAAATTCCGTCAATTGGAAAGTTCTCAATACTTGCAATATGTTGTTTTAAATCCATAATCACGCCTCCATTTTAACATTTTTATTATAGCAAATCTTTTCCTGTTGTACATGACTATTTTCAACATGTTCCAACTGAAGCACGTATTTCCATTGTCCTCGAAAGAAATTGCTGCTGATTTTTCCAATAAAATCAAGATTACAAGTCTCTAGAAAGTCCTCATAACAAGAAGAATCAGAAAACCAAATGGCTTCTAACCCTTGTAAATTCCATTTTAAATACGTTTTTTTCTTCATATACTGATAGTTTTGAATCTTCGGCTGACAATAACAGAATAGTGGAAGCGTCACTCCTTGTCCATATGGACCATATTGATATAGTTCCCGAATATTCTCATTGGTAATATCCTCTTCATCTACCACAAGACAGTCTACTACTGGTTCATGATACTCATATGGATACTGTTGTAAATACTGTTCAATTTCCTGATTATGTTTTTTAGCAAAGGTTAGTCCCGCTGCTTGGGCATGACCTCCATAAGCCGTTAATAAATGGCGAATTGGAAAAAGGCACTCCATAATATTCAACCCTTCAATCGAACGAACGCTTCCCACATACTGATCTTCTTTTCCTGCTAAAACCATCACAGGTTTTTGATATTGACGACAGTATTGATTTGCTAATAAACCGACAATTCCAGGATGAAACCGATCATCTTTGATAATTAAAAATGAGCTTTCTAACGCTTTTGGATCCACATACTCTGCTTGTTGTTTTACCATTTGTTTTCTTTTTTGATTCAAATCGGTAATTTGTTGTGCAGTTCTTTGGATTTCCAAAGGATCTTGACTTAACAGAAAAGCAACTACTTGATTCACATTCGCTTGATCTGCTAAACGCCCGACCGAATTCAATTTAGGAACGATTTGAAAAGCAATATCATCAACCGTTATGGTTTGTATTGGCTGAGAAAATAAAGCACTCAAAGCAGGATATTTTCCTTCACGTAGATCGTTTAATCCTTGTTGCACGATCCAACGATTCTCTCCCTTTAGCACCATCATATCGCCAATGGTCGCAACCATTGCCAGCCCCAAATAATCACTAACATCCATTTGTGACTCTTTGATTAATTCCAAAACGCAACCTGCTCCACAAAGATATTGACAACTAGGATCTAACAAAGAAGGATGCCATAAGGCAAAACAATCAACTGATTCTTCTATCGTATGATGATCACAAACAATACAATCAATTCCCCACGCTTTTGCGTAAGTTAATGCTTCTTGAGCTTTTACACCGTTATCTACAGTAATAATCAACTGATATCCCTTCTCAATTGCTTGCCTGGTTCGTTCTACATTCAATCCATAGCCTTCTAACAATCGATTCGGTATATAGTATCCTGTTTCAATCTGTAAAGAACGCAACCACTGAACCATCATCGTTGTTGCACAAATTCCATCGGTGTCATAATCACCAAAGACAAAAACTTTCTGTTTTCTTTCTTTAGCTAAAAGAATTCTTTGTATGATTGCTTGTGCAATCGGATGACCACTCGATACAAATGGTTTTGGAGTAGATAAAAACTCTGAAATCTGGTTTTCATCCCATTGATAATAATCCAAAACTTTAGCTAATAATGAACCAATTTGATATCTCTCCATCAGTTCCCTTGAATTTTGTGCATAAACTTTATGATATTGCATACATCCAGACTCCTATTCTAAAAAGGCAAACTTTTACAAGTTTGCCCATCATTCATGTTTTAATTCACGCGTCATCAAACGCAAAATACATTCTGAAGGTTGTTCTCCTTCATACAATACACGATAGATTTCCGTTGTAATCGGCATATCAATTCCCAATTTCAAAGCCTCCTTATATACTGCTTCACAAGCCTTGACACCTTCTACCGTTTTCGTATTCGTATCCCAGAACGGTTTTGCAGAATTTGCTTGTCCGATTGTTAACCCTGCTTGGAAATTACGAGAATGAACGGAGGTACAAGTAACAATCAAATCACCAACCCCGCATAAACCCATATAGGTTTTCTCTTCTCCACCCATAGCAACACCATATCGAGCCATTTCAGCTAATCCACGAGTCATCAAACCAGCACGAGCATTATCTCCAAGCCCTAAGCCTGTCGCAATACCACTACCTAAAGCGATGATATTCTTAATTGCTACAGCCGTTTCTGAGCCAATCACATCGCTGCTATGATATACTCTAAAATACTCATTAGAGAATAGTTCTTGAATGATCTTTGCAGAATCTAAATTCTCACATACAGCATTTACTGTCGTCAACATTCTTCGAACCACTTCTTCTGCATGAGATGGTCCAATCAAAGAAACAATATCAACTAACTTATCTGGATCCATGCATCTTGTAATTACTTGACTCATACGTTCATGAGTAACTGGATGGAATCCCTTCGCAGTATTCACCACAATTACCGGTTTTGTTAAAACAGGTTGTATTTGATTACATACTGTTTCCACTGCACCAGTTGGTACCGACATAATCACGATATCTGCATCTTTTAAAACCTGAATATCATTCGATGCATCTAATTTCGTATGTAAATTCACACCAGGAAAATATTTATCATTTCGATGATAGAGATGAATATCCACAACTTCATCTAAATTATTTCCATAAATCATACAATCTTTATGATTGTCAACTAATACTTGCGCTAAGGCTGTCCCCCAGCTTCCACTTCCTATCACAACTATTTTCATGATCCTTACCTCACTGTTTCTTTAATCGAGCTAAAATCCGAATTGGATTTCCATCGAAGCCAAAAGCTTCCCTCAATTTATTTTCTAAATACCGTTGATAACTGAAATGTAAAAGATCCACATCATTCACAAACAATACAATAGTAGGTGGTGCAGTAGCCACTTGGGAAGCATAATTAATCCGTAGCCGTTTCCCATTATGAGTTGGTGGAGGAGTCGTAATTTGTGCATCCTCCAACACTTCATTAAGAACGTTCGTAGCAATTCTCAATTGACTATAGTGATATACATTCTCAATTACAGGAAATAAATTTTGAACTTTCTGTTTGGTTTTCGCACTCACAAACACAATTGGTGCATACGATAAATACAAGAATTGTTCACGAATTTCCCGTTCAATACGACTCATCGTCTTATCATCTTTTTCTACCGTATCCCACTTGTTATAAACAATAATAATTGCTTTTCCAGCTTCATGAGCATATCCCGCTACATGCTTGTCCTGTTCACGAATACCACTTTCTCCATCTAAGACAAACAAAATGACATCCGAACGCTCAATCGCACTCATCGCTCTTAAAATGGAATACTTCTCTATGTTCTCATAGATTTTTCCTTTTTTCCGAATTCCAGCAGTATCAATTACCACATATTCTTTTCCATCTCGCGTAAAAGGAGTATCAATCGCATCCCGTGTCGTACCTTCAACATCACTTACGATAACCCGTTCTTGATTCAACAAAGCATTTACCAAAGAACTCTTACCAACATTCGGTCTTCCAATGACAGCAAAACGAATACGACCATCATATTCATCCTTCACTGGTTTTTTAAACGTACTCACTACAGTATCCAACAAATCTCCCATACCAATACCATGAGAACCTGATACCGCGATTGGATCTCCTAACCCTAACTGATAGAATTCATAAATAGAATCGATCATATGGGTATCATCCACTTTATTCACTGCTAAAACAACCGGTTTCTTTGATTTTCGAAGCATTCGAGCGATGTATTCATCATCACTTGTTACCCCTTCTTTCGCACTGGTAACAAATACAATACTATCTGCTTCTTCCAATGCAATTTCTACTTGCATCTGTATTTCATTTTGAAATGGTTGATTCTCCATCTGAATTCCGCCAGTATCAATACAACGAAATTCTTTTGTCAACCACGTACATTTTCCATAGATTCGATCCCGTGTTACCCCTGGTGTATCTTCTACAATCGATAATCGTTCTCCAATCATACGGTTAAAAATCGTTGACTTTCCAACATTCGGTCTTCCAACGATAGCTACAATTCCTTCAATCATTTATATCATCCTTACTGTTCCATTGCCTCATAGGCAAGCTTTAAAATCTTTGCAGTAACCTCATCAATCGACAAATCACTCGTATCAATCAAAATCGCATCCTCAGCCTTTGACAAAGGAGAATGTTCGCGATGAGTATCTTGATAATCCCTTCGTTCAATATCCCGATAGATAGCTTCATAATCAGCCTCCATCCCCTTCGCCTGATTTTCTAAAAATCTTCTTTTTGCCCGAGCTTCTACTGACGCTGTCTGGAAAATCTTCAGTTCTGCATCCTTTAAGACCACCGTTCCAATATCTCTACCATCCATCACAAAGCCTTTTGCTAAAGCCATCTTTTGTTGACGAGATACTAGATCACTGCGTACAACAGATCGCGTAGAAACATTGGATGCCCACATAGATGATTCCTCTGTACGAATATCCATACTCACATCTTTTCCATCCAAGAATACTTTCCCATCTGCTGTTAATTCAATTTCTGTTTGCGATAACATCTCTTTCATCATCGCTTCATCATCCAAATCAATCGCTGTTAAACGACACTTCAAACCAATGCAGCGATACATTGCACCCGTATCTAAATGTACATAACCAAGTTCCTTCGCAACTCTTTTGGCAATCGTACTCTTACCAGCCGCACTTGGCCCATCAATTGCTATATTAATCCGTCTCATATCAAACTCACAACCGTTAGCATCCAAACATCCATCACATCATTTGAAGCAGCAGGAATAATTCCACGATCAACCATTGCCCAATATGCAATAAATGCCAACAAGCAGAACAACGCAATAATCAGTACGATCAATACAAAGTTTAAAACCTTATTTGTACGAGAAACCGTATGATTTACTGTATTCAATTCAGACTCATATTCATTCAGTTGCAATTTCATCTGCTTTGTTTCCTGCATCACTTCTTCTCTAAAGATCCGTTCTCTTTCCAACTTCTGCGTCAATTCCATGATATCCTGATCATGTTGAGATTCTTTCACATTCATTGGTTCTTCTTCTGTAGCAATCACAGGTTCAATTTCATTCATCTCTTCCACTAGAGGCGTGAAATCCTCCATTAAATTCTCTTCTGGTAATCCTTCTTCCACTTCTTCTTCAACAAAGAAACTACCTGATGGATCATCATCAATAATTGCCTGGATCTGTGCTGGGATTGAATCTTCTTTTGGTTCTTCTTCCTGTTTTTCTTCAGAATGTTCATTTAACAGTTCCTCAATTTCAGCCGCAAATGCAGCATCAAAGGAATCATCTTCCCCAGTAGGAACCATTAAAGGATCCATCTGTGGTTCTAATGGTTGTGCTTGTGTCAATTCTGATAAGATCGTAGCCGTCGTATCAATTTCAGCCCGTTGTCCTTTTTCCACACTATATTGCTTCGCTTCTTTTAGAATATCGTCCAAGAAATTATCCTTAATGACTGCTTCCTCTTCTTCATTATCAATATCAAAGTCCAATTCTTCAGGTTGATCCTCTTCAACAACAGGCATTTCTTCCACTACAGGATCTTGTTTTACCACCTCTTGTTGAACTGGTTCTTCTTTTACTGGAACCTGAACAGGTTCTTCTGGTTTTACATCGAACCAATCACT
>JAQXZJ010000040.1 GCA_029227155.1 Erysipelotrichaceae bacterium | reverse complement strand
TAGATTGTGTTACTTTATTATAACGTTAGAATTATAAATATATGAAAAAGTTATTATTAATAGGAATCGTATTATTCTGTTTATTTGGTTGTTCAACGAACCATGAAGATATAAATACATTTAAGGGACAAATTTTAAAAGCGGATACTTTAATTGTTGGTACTAGTCCAGATTATCCTCCATTTGAAACAATGAATGCATCAGGACAATTGGAAGGATTTGAAATTGATGTGTTGGAGAAACTTGTTGCAATTATCAATGAACAACAAGGAACACAATTAAAATTAGAATGGAAAGTGATGGATTTCAATAATATTATTGGAGCATTACAGGCAAATCAAATTGATATTGGAATGTCAGCTTTTACGTATCGGGCAGATCGGGATTGCTTATTTGCAAAACCACATATTTTATCAAAACAAGTGATCATTACTAGAGCAGATACAGGGATTACTACCAAAGAAGATTTAGCTGGTAAGAAGGTTGGTGCTGGTATTGGAACAACTGGTGCAAAAGTAGTAGAAAAGATTGATGGAGCTATTTTAGTTCATCCTGGTGATTACACGATTATGTTTCAAGCATTGCAAGCAGGTCAATTAGATGCAGTCGTATGTGATGAATCAGTAGGTGACAATTATGTTTTATCCATGGGATTTGTGAAACTAGAAGAAGTATTAGCAGATGAAAGTATGTCTGCAATCATTAATAAAAATAAACCATTAATAGAAGAGACTGTAAGTCAAGCAGTGGAAGAATTTTTGAATAGTCCAGATTATCAATTATTATTACAAAAATGGGGGTTAGTAACTGAATAATGGGAACAATTTTAGATATCTTTACAGTTGAAAATATTATGTTCATGTTACAAGGGGCAAAGATTTCCATTACAGTTGCCGTATTTGGTCTATTGATTGGAATCATCTTAGGAACAGTATCAGCTTCTTGTAAAATTAGTAGAAATGCAATCTTACGGGGTATTGCCAGTGTATATGTTGATTTGATTCGTGGTACACCAATGTTGTTACAGCTTAGTTTCTTTTATCTAGGATTTCCGATGTTATATCAAATGATCACACAGCGGTATCTTGCCGTAGATGCCTTAACAATGGGAATCTTAGCAATTGGTATCAATAGTGGAGCCTATACCTGTGAATTGATTCGTGGTGCGATTCAATCCATTGATAAAGGACAATGGGAAGCAGGAAAAAGCTTAGGTATGACACACCAACAAATCCTTAAGAAGATTATTCTACCACAGTCATTTAAACGTATTATTCCACCATTAGCCAATGAATTTATTACGTTAATCAAAGATTCGAGTCTAGTTAGTACCATTGGAGTATATGATTTGATGAAAACTAGTACCATCTTAGGAACAAACTATTATAACTATTTTTATCCAATGATTGGTGCTGCATTGATTTACTTAATATTAACAATTCTAATTTCACAAGTAACAAAGAGAATTGAATGGAGGATGATGGAAAGTGATTAAAATTGAACATGTTTGTAAAAAGTTTCCAAATATCGTTGCCTTAGATGATGTGTCGCTTGACATTCAACCAAATGAAGTCATTTGCTTGTTGGGTCCTAGTGGGTCTGGTAAGAGTACCTTATTAAGAAGTATCAATGCTTTGGAAATTATTGATTCAGGAACCATTTCCTTTGATGGAGTGGTAGTAGATACCCATAATGAAAAACAATTATGCGATATGCGTACCAAGATGGGATTTGTATTTCAACATTTTAACTTATTCCCACACTTAACAGTATTAGAAAATCTATTGTTAGGACCTGTTGAAGTGTTAGGTAGAAACAAAGAGGAAGTAAAAGTTGAAGCGTTACAACTTTTAGACCGTGTTGGTTTAAAAGAAAAAGCAGATGAATATGTAAATAAACTATCTGGTGGTCAGAAACAAAGAGTAGCGATCGTACGTGCTTTATGCATGAAACCAGAAGTGATGTTGTTTGATGAACCAACCAGTGCATTAGATCCAGAAATGGTTAAAGAAGTATTGGATGTTATGAGAGAATTAGCAAATGATCACATGACGATGGTCATTGTAACGCATGAAATGAATTTTGCGAAAGAAGTTGCGACTCGTATCATATTTATGGATGAAGGTAAAATTATTGAAGAGAATACACCAGAAGAGTTCTTTGCACATCCTCAACAACAAAGAACGAAAGATTTCTTAGCGAAGGTTTTATAAAACATGAAGTAGTCATACAAAAGAGTATGGCTGCTTTTTGTTAAGATAATAATATGTATAAGAATAATAAGGATTGATATAATAAATGGGATAATATTGAATTATAAAGAGGGATACCCAATAATGAAAGAAAGGAGCTTGCTTATGAAAAAACAGTATTAATTTTATTGGCGTTTATTCTATTTGGATGTCAATCTGGAACGAATCATGCGGAATTTGACACAACAACGAAATTGGTTACATGTCAAAACAGTATTGATAATGGGGGATATCTAGAAGATAGATTTTGGGTAGTGAACGGATACCTTGTAAGAAGAGAAATTCGCATTTCAACTCCTCATGAGTATTATCTAAAACAAGGTTATACCATCGAAGAAGTAATGAAATTTAAAACTTCAGTATCTCTTGATACTATTTCATTTACACCGCCATTTGAAAATTATCCACCATATAATGATGGGGAAAATATAATTGAAACAGTGATGGTAGAAACTTATGATGATCTTTCATTATTTGATGATGAAATTCGTGCTTATAGGCTTGATAAACATCTTACAAAAGATAAGGATAAGATTGTATTTGACTCTTTGTTCAATGAATTACAAGAAGCATGGAAAACAGATGATAGTCATTATACCTGTGAAATTCATAAATATAATAGTCCGGATGAGGAGTAAAATGATACTGTAGATAGTACAGGCATGTTTCTATCTATATTAAAAGGATTGATTTTGAAATCAATCCTTTGTTATTTTCCATACAATACATTGCGTTCTGCTTCTGAAAGTGCAGGATCTTTTACGATATCCTTTTCGTTGTTTCTAGTAAATGTTTGATTGCTATTGTGAGGAAGCGGTTTTGCATGATGTGCATTGTTGTAAACATTATTTCTTACTTGTGTCGTTCTTGTGACATTCTTTTTATTGGTTGGTTTTTTTATTGCTTTTAATGCAAGTAGGATGATAGCTAAAGCGAAAACTATAATGGTAAAACTAATTGTGACAAAAGAAAGAGTAAATACAATATAAGACATATGGAATCTCCTTTCATTGATAGAAAGAAAATGTACTTTCTTATCTATTTAGATTATATCATAAACGGGATAAAATATTGTATAATAAAACTGTTATATGGAAATGAGGTTTGAATATGAATATTAATGAACAATTAATACATTTTATTGAACAAAGCCCTACAGCATTTCATGCTGTTCAAACGATGAAAGATCAGTTATTAGCAAATGGATTTCAACAGCTAAAAGAAGGCTTAGAATGGAAATTAGAAACGAATAGAAAGTATTTTGTGATTCGAAATCAGTCTAGTATCATTGCTTTCACATTACCTGAAACAATGAATCAGGTAAGCTTTAGAATGGTGGCATCACATAGTGATTCTCCAACTTTTAAGTTAAAGACAAAAGCGGTAATGGAACAGGAAAATCATTATGTAAAATTGAATACAGAAGCTTATGGTGGTATGATCATGAACACTTGGATGGATCGACCACTTTCTGTAGCAGGAAGAGTATTAGTTAGAACAGATAAGGGAATTGAATCTCGATTAGTGAATGTAGATAAAGACTTCTGTTTGATTCCTAATATGTCAATTCATCAAAATCGTAATGCGAATAGTGAAATGAAATATAATCCACAAGTAGATCTGTTACCGGTATGTGGTTATGGAAAAGATGATGGTTCTTTCATGAAGGAAGTTGCTGCTGTAGCAGGTTGTGAAAAAGAAGAAATCTTGAATTATGATTTATACTTATATAATCGTCAAAAAGGTACCATCTGGGGAAATGGACAGTATGTTTCTTGCAGTCAGTTAGATGATTTACAATGTGCATATACTTCTCTTGTTAGCTTTATGCAATCAACTAGTAAAGATCATATCAATGTTTTCTGTTGTTTTGATAATGAAGAAGTGGGAAGCGGAACACGGCAAGGGGCAGATTCTAGTTTCTTGAGTGATGCCTTGTTGCGTATTTGTCGTAGTTTTGATATTGAAAATGATTTTGAAGCAATTTGTGCTCGCAGTATGATAGTGAGTGCAGATAATGCCCATGCGGTTCATCCAAATCATCCAGAACGAGCAGATCCTACCAACCGGGTATATATGAATGAAGGAATCGTGGTTAAGTTCTGTGCAAATCAAAGTTATGCTTCAGATGCTTTGAGTTCAGCAATTTTTATGGAATGTTGTAAAAAAGCGAATGTTCCGGTACAAACATTTACCAATCGTTCAGATACAAGAGGTGGAGCAACGCTTGGAAACATTAGTATTCGTCATGTAAGCATTATGACTGTTGATATTGGATTAGCCCAGTGGGCAATGCATTCTAGCTATGAAACTGCTGGATGCAAAGATACAGAATATATGGTTCAAGCATTGACAGAATATTATAATGGTTCATTTCAATTATTAGATGAGCAGATCATAATGGAATAACAGAACTCATAACAGGAAATGTAAATCGTTGCATAGTGTAAGATATTTTTGTAAAATGAAAATAAGTACAAACAGAAGGAGATATATACATGAAAGAAAATTTAATACGTATGCCACAGGCAATCCAACATCTTGATCAAGGTGCAAGGGTGGAATCAGAAAACCTGCAAACGAGTGATAAGCGTTATTGTGATTTGAAGGAATTGTATTTAGATAAAGAAGCAGCTGCCGCAAAAACAGATGTAGCATATCATGTTGTGGATAATTTCTGTATGGAAGCCAATCAAAAAGGTGGAATGTATTGGGGATACACATACATGGAACCAGGAGATGTTAATGGGGAATGTAATATGACTCGTGGATATTTCTATACGGATAAAGATTGTTATGAATACTTCTTTGGTTTTGGTGGAGAAGGGTATATCATTTTCTGGGATGGTAAAGATGACTACTTCGTAGAAAAAGTATTCCCAGGCTCTGTTCATTTTATGGATGCCAAATATGCACGGCGTATTGTAAATACTTCGGACACTATGTTAACGGTTGCTATGTGTTGGGGATATACAAATGGTGCAGATTATGAGACGATTCGTAAAGAAGGATTCCCAATTCGTATTTTCAAAAAAGAAAATGGAGAAATTGAAATTCGGGAAATGCGTTAAGATGGACAATAAAAAAGAACTGTGTGAGTTGAAAGTGTTCAACCCACACAGTTTTTAAGTTAGATAGCCCAAACGCCATTTTTGAAGATTTGATAGGTTTTACCTTCATGGTCTGTTCCAATGATATCTAAATCTTCACTACCAATCATGAAGTCTACATGATTGACAGAATCGTTGAAACCAATTTCTTTGAATTGTTCCTCTGTCATGGTTTCATATCCTTTGATGTTATTTTTAAATGCTGCACCAAAGGCTAAATGACAACAAGCATTCTCATCAAATAATGTATTTGAGAATAGGATACCTGTTTCATTGATTGGAGAATTAAATGGTACCAAAGCAACTTCTCCTAAATAACGGCTTGCTTCATCCATGTTTAGCATTGTTTCTAGTACATGCTGTCCTTTTTCTGCTACAACTTCAACAGCCTTTCCATCTTTAAAGGTAACTTTGAAGTTTTCAACTAATTGCCCTTGTAAGCTCAATGGTTTAGTAGAAACAACTACCCCATTGACTCCATCCCGTTTTGGCATGGTGAAGACTTCTTCTGTAGGCATATTTGCTGAGAATTCATATCCTTGTAAACTGGTTTCTCTTGCGGATAACCATTCATGATTTGGTTGTAGTTTTAATGTCAGATCAGTTCCATTGCTAGAATGATAAGTTAAATAATCTAAATTTAAATCATTTAATTTTTGACTCTTTTCTTTTAAATAAGCAATATGTTTTTCCCATGCTTCTACTGGATCATCGCCATCCAATCTTGTGGTTTTAATAATTGCCTCCCATAATTTACGAACTGCTTCTTCATCGGTATCATTAGGGAATACTTTCTTTGCCCATGCAACAGAAGGTACGGCAATGATCAACCATTGATCTTTGTTTTCTGATTGATCACGATATGGTTTTAAAACTTGATAGCGTGCAACTCTTATATTACTGTACTTTTGCATATCAACCCCTTGCAAGGCATCAGGGTCACTATCATCCACATAAATGGAACAAGGAATTGTTTCAGCGTTGTATTTTGCTTTTGCTTCTTGCCAATCTAATACTTTAGATAATGTTTCTTCTGATTCGTGAATTAGTTTTAACCGTTCGATTCCATCATTGCTCCATTCAACAGAAACACTACGTGCTTCATTTGCATAACATTCTTTCACAATCTCTGTTACAAATTCACTGCATGCTGTAGAAGCTCGAATAACAACATCCTGCCCTTTTTGTAAGTTAATTCCTACTTTAACTGCTAGCTTTGCGTATTTTACATAATATTCATGATTCATTTTTTTCACCTCTATGTTTCTTATTATACTCGAAGATGGAAAAATCGGTAGATTTTAAATCTCATCTTTTAATATTTCTTTAAATTTTGGTAATAGACCAGTTTTTCCTACTAGATGGAAATGATTTTGTGGAATATCATAACCAGGCATTGGATTGCCTTCAATGAGGACAGGACCATTTTTGGTAATTGCAACATCCCATCCACAGTATCGAACTTCTGGTTTTAATAAAGCACAGGTTTTGATCAGTTCAACGGCTTCATGATAATAGGGTACTGCAAAGCCTTCAAATCGAGTATGCGTATACGGATGAAATTCGTGTGCACCATCTTGTTCGGTAAATCCTGGTTTGAAAATATATCCATCCGCATTAATTGGTGCATAGTATCCACCACTACCAATATTATCAATACTCTTTGTGCCATCACTGGTTCTTAATAGCGTATACATGATATGTACAGCCCCATCTTTTATTAAACTAGTAACTCTCATGGTATTGATTGAGGTAGGATTTAATACATCTAAATCTGGATGTTGGATTAAGCATTCCTCTACTACATATTGTTTATGTTCAATGAGGGATTGATAGAGTTCATGAATATCTGTTACCTTTGAAATATCGATTTTTTCAATTCCTTTGCCACTGAAAGCATCGACAGGTTTTACAAAGATGATCGAATGCTTCTTAGTAAAAGATTCAAAATCCTCATACTTTGCACATCTTAAATCCAACCAATCTCGTCCTAAATAGTCATTAAAGATTTCATTAAACTTTAATTTATCATCAAAATCCTCTCGTCCTTGCTTATCATTTAACTTCATAAATAAATAGTTATTCACTGGCATCGTCATAAAGGTTTTTCTTTCTTTTGCATTACAGAATACAAAGCCAAAGACATAATAATCTAAATATCCTACATTATAACGGAGAGCACAATAAATCATATCTAGAAGAATTAATAATCGAATCCGATTGGATTCCTGATGAACACGGTTAATCATATCAAACATTCGATCAAAGTTTATATGTCGAATCCGTTTTAATAATAATTTCATTTTTCTCATAGCTTCACCTACTTCCTTATAAGAATACTATATTTTCTATCTGTTTTCCATGTTAAAGTTGAACTTCCATTTCTGTTTGGAATGTGATAACATAATATAGGTGCTGCGCCCATGGCGCAATTGGATAGCGTTTTTGATTCCGATTCAAAAGGTTGCAGGTTCGAGTCCTGTTGGGCGCACCATATAGTTTCAACAACAAACAGCTTTTGTCTGTTTGTTTTTTTTCTTCCTTTTTTCAATTTGTGCTAAAATAACAATATAAAAATTGGGAGGCAGAATATGAAAATAGCTATTAGAAGAAAAGAAATAACACCAAAAGAACCTATGTATTTAGCTGGACATGCAATTCGAGTTCATCGCTCAGAAGGAGTGTTGGACCCATTGTATTGTACAGTATTGTATATAGAAGGAAATGAAAATGTATGTTTTGTTACCTTAGATGTAGTTATGGTGGATGAAGAATACTCTTATCAGATGAAACAGATCATTGCAGATCAATTATCCATTGAACCAAATCATGTATTTGTATCCTTCTTACATAACCATTCTGGCCCTGAATTTACCAAACTGAATGCTTTTACTAAAACAACAGAATATGGTGCGGATCCTGCATACTTAGATTGGGTCAAACAAGTGATCGTAGAAACGGTAGGAGAATGTATCAATCATACCCAAGAAGTAACTGCTTATAGTAGTTGTGTAACCATTGAAGGATATTATGGCAACCGCAATAGCAATGATTTACCATCCGATCGTAGAGTGGATTTGATTCAGTATCGTGATCAACAAGGAAATCCTGTTGGAGGCTGGATGAACTTTACTTGTCATAGTACAGTATTAGGTCCTAAAAATTACATGTTAAGTGCTGATTTAGCAGGAGCGATTCGCCAACAATTAGAAGATGCTTATCAAATGACCATGTGTGCATTTATTGGGGCATCCGGAGATATTAGTAATCGCCAATATCGACAAGGAAACGATGCAACAGAATTAAAACGAATGAGTGAAGGAATTACTCAACAGATCTTAGCACAAACGCAATGGACACCAGTTACATTAGAACCAATTCATGTAGCACCATATGAATATGTCATTGATTACAAGCGGGATTTCGATGAAATCCGTAAAAATATTGAAAAGACGGAACAGGAATTACAACAAGATATTCCATTTGGCCAGAGACAATTATTAACCAGTGGTTTAGCGATTCAAAAGAACAAACTACAAGAAGATCCACAAGTCCATGTTAGTTTAAAAGGTGCTTTCATCGAAATGGGTGATTATGTACTAGTCACAGTACCAGCAGAATTATTTACTAAGTTTGGATTACAGATCAAACGTTGTTTGCAGAATAAAAAAGTCTTAATCTTTGGATATACGGATTATTCGATTGGTTATATGGTAGAAGAAGACGAATATGGCAAGAATTATGAAAGTATGGCTTCTCATTTGCAAAAAGGAGATCCTGAAAAATTCGCTGATTTTATTGTCGAACAGCTACAAAATCAATATCACGAATAATAGTCCTGTTGTTAAAAAAGGAAGAAACGGAAGAGAATCATCAATTTTCTTCCGTTTTTGTTTGATTTGAATAAATAGATATAGGATTGCTAGAAAACAAGCAATTAATAACATCAGAAAGCAAGAAAATACGGGAAGAAAGAGGGCACAACTTGCTACAAATAATAAATCTCCTAATCCTAACTGTTGAGGAAATAAGAAGTAGCAAAGTCCTATGGGGATTATAATGCTTCCAATTTGAAAGAAGATTAATAATAAATTCCAAGGGAAGGCAAGAATGATTGCTAAAAGAAACTGAATGACTAATAAGGAAATAGGAATCATCTGAATCTCATAATCAATCCAAGCTAAAGTATAACAAGTGGATAAAAACAATCCCATGAATAGACAATCTGATATTTGAGGGGAATAGAAATAAAGTATGAGAAAAGTGAATAAGTGAAGGCATTCATTCAATGGATAACGATAAGAAATTGGCTGTTTACAATAATGACATTTTCCTTTTCTAACAACAAACCCAATCAAGGGAACCAGATCAATGCTATTAAGTACATGATGACAATGAGGACAACGACTACGATCATTGACCAAAGGAAGATGATGAACAATACGATAACTGATTGCAGAAGAAAAACTTCCTAAACAGAGACTGAATACGATAAGAAATAGGATCATTAAAAACACCTCATCTATGTTATTTGCAAAAAAAGAGTGTTTTCCTCAAAAAAAGAACGATTTACGAAAGATTTCATCATCAATTCACATAAATTTCATGAAAGACGTGTATAAATATACTTGACCGGAAGGTCTTAATATTTCCCCCTTCTCTGTTATTATTAGTTATTATGATAAAAGAACCGTAAGGTTCTTTTTTCTGTGTTACAATGTACATATGAGGTGAATCAGATGAAGGTACATGCATTAAGACTGATAGAAGGAATGGATTTAAGACGAGGAATTGAAGAATATGCCAAAAAAGAAAATATTCAAAGTGGCTGCATCGTGACTTGTGTAGGCTGTGTAAAGAAGGTTCATTTACGTTTGGCTAAAGCAGTGGATACACTAGAGAAAGAGGGAGATTATGAAATTGTTTCTTTAACGGGAACGATTAGTAAGGATGGGGTACATTTGCATTTTTCAGGAAGTGATGAAAAAGGAGCAACCATTGGGGGACATTTGATGGTAGGAACCATTGTAAATACGACTGCTGAGATTGTACTTTTAGAGTTGGAAGAGTATGATTTTAGTCGCATGTATGATGAACATACAGGATATGATGAATTAGTGATTCAAAAAAAGTGAGGTATGATATGTTACGAATTTATAATGTAGGGCCTTTGTTTACTGAAGGCGAAAAGAAACAACGTCAATATGAAGGTAGAAAAATCAGTCAGTTGTTAGAAACCAATGCAGTGAAATATGAATTATCCAATCCGATTGATATGCCTACTAGCAATCAATTGGATGTGACATCGAAAGAAATCTACCAAGCAGATTATGATCGTTTAGACCAAGCGGATGTAGTATTCTTTGATTTATCGAATGAAGATAGTGGTTCTTGTGTAGCACTAGGAATCATCATGGAAAAGAAAATGCAAGGAAAGGATATCAAAGTATATCCAGTTTTCCATGATATTCGTCTAACTAGAAATGGGCAAAGTGGTTTAGAAAGTAGTTGTGGTTTTAATTCCATGGTAGTTGGGATTCTTAAAGGAAATAATATCCCAATCTATCATAGTTTTGAAGAAGCATTCAACCAGTTTGCTAGTGATTATCAATTAACGATGGATCTGCATTTAGAAGAAATTCAAACGGTACCATTAGTAGAAAGTTATCGTTGTTTCTCTTCCTTTGAAGCGGATGAGAATGGTTTCCATAATGAAGCGTATGGGATGAATTTAGATGAGTTTCAACATTTTGTACAAGAATGTTATCAAGAGTCAAAGAGTGTAGGGTTACCTGATTGGAAGGTACCACAAACAGTATATTTATTAATGAAAGGTAATACGGCAATAGGAATTTTCAAAGTTCGGCATTATCTGAATGAAGCTTTACGTAATGGTGCTGGACATATTGGATATGGAATTTGTAAAGAATATCGTAGACAAGGATATGCAAAAAAAGGCCTATTAATGGCCATGAAGAAATTGAGTACCTTTATGCTAGAAGATGAGATATATATGTCTTGTAATAAAGATAATATAGCATCTAAGAAAACCCAGCTAGCTTGTGGTTGTTATGTGCATCACGAAGATGAAAAAGAGTATTATACCCGTTGTAAAAAGCTTTAATGTAAACAAATGTTTCCATTATTTATAACTAAAGTTGATAGTGTTTATTGGAAAGATAGATACAATTAAAGTAAGCAAAGGGGGTGTTAGTTATGACAATTGGATCGAAGATATTTGAACTGAGAAAGAAGTGGAATTTATCACAAGAAGAATTGGCTGATCGATTGCATGTATCTAGACAAACAGTTTCTAAATGGGAAAATGATGTTGTTGTACCAGATGTGTATAACTTAAAAGAATTAGCGAAGGCATTTCAGTGCACCATGGATGAATTGATAGATGATCAACAAGAAGTGAAAACAAGCCAAGATGGAGCAATTGTGGAAGCAATGAAGTATACTGGCCAATTAGCAAAGCGTCATTGGCAAAAGGGTGGTTATCTCTTAATTTTTTGGGGAGTTGTCTCACTTGTTGGCGGAATGATTGCGAAAGCTGTAATGGGTAACTTTGCACAAGAAGTAGAAACTTCATTTGGTTTCTTTGATGACTTTAAAATGGCAACATTTCCTGGTATGGGAATGATGAACACGATTACTAGTATTCCTGTAATCTTGGGAATTGGGTTACTCATAGTCGGTGTTTGCTTGATTCTTTATGATTTTAAGAAAACAAAAAATGGATAGTATCCATTTTTTTATACCTTTTGTAAATATTCTAAGATTTCATAAGCATTGGTATCTGGCTTAGCTTTTTCAAATACATGCTCAATATATCCATTCTCATCTATGATATAGGTACTACGTACAACCCCCATGGAAGTTTTTCCATAAAGTTTCTTTTCTTTCCATACATCATATGCTTGGATAGCTTCTAGATTAGGATCGGATAAAAGAATAAAATTTAAGTTATGCTTGGCAATAAAATTCGCATGACTTTTTTCACTATCTTTACTAATGCCAATTACAATCGTATGATTCTTTTTAAATCCTTCATAACTGTCTCTGAATGCACAAGCTTGTCTTGTACATCCGGGAGTATTGTCTTTTGGATAAAAATAAACAACGACTTTTTGCCCTAAAAAATCTGACAAAGAGATTTCTTCTCCTTTCTCATTTTTAAGCGTAAAATCAGGTGCTTTTGTATTCACTGGTAACATAATTGTTTCCTCCTTTATTTGATAAATACATAATTTGTTTCAGTAGATAATTCTGGATGATAAGTAAATCCTAAACGATTGAAATGTTTGATATCTTCAATATTTTCAATCTGATTTTCTGCCATATAACGAACCATTTCTCCCCGAGCCATTTTCACATAAACACCTTTTTCTTTGATGGTGCCATTGATTTGTTCCCCAAAGGTACAAGTGATGATCTGTACCTCTTTGGTTGCGTATTTTGTAATACACTTACTATATTCATTGCTAGCTAGATTTAAAATGATAGAATCCTCTTTTGTTAATTCTTGGTATAAATCATCTTTCCAAAAATCATAAAGATTATTACAGAATGGGGTGTTTAGTTTTGCTTGCATTTCTAACCGATAGGATACAATTCCATCCATTGGTTTTAGAATCCCATAGAACCCTGATAAAATGCGTAGATGCTCATTGATATAAGGATAATAAAAATCTGGAAATAAATCACAAGCCATATATTGATATTGAATCCCATCATAGGATAAAAGGGCAGGATTAAGATTTTGTTTGAGATCCATCGTTTGATATCTTTTATAGTTTAATTGCGCAATCTCGTCATTGCAAGCAAGTAGCTTCTTGAGTTCTTCATAGGATAATTGCTTTAAATATTGATGGAGCTGTTCTGTTTTTTTAAGATAAACAGGAATACTCGTCGTTTGAATATATGCACAATCATTGACCATTTTTTTAGCTGGGGAGATGATGATTTTCATGAATAGCCTCCTTATATTTTATATTATAAAAAGATTTGAACAAAAAGAAAAGTTGCATGCTCGTGCAACTTTATTGAATTTCTCCAGCTTTTTTCAAAGCCATCTTTGTTGTTAATGGACCAATCAATTCATAAATCACAGTACCACATAGAATAATCGTACGAATCTGAGGACCATACTCAGGAACAACAGTCATAGCAGTTGTTGCTAAACCGATGGCAACTCCTGCTTGAGGAATTAAGGTAAAACCTAAATACTTTTGAACCACAGATTCTGCATGAGATAACTTCGATCCAAGATAAGCACCAAAAACTTTTCCAACAACTCGGAAGACAACGTAAATGATTCCGATGATTCCAACTGAGGAAAGAATCGTAATATCAAGTTCGGCACCGGATAAAAAGAAGAATAACATAAAAATAGGTGGTGTCATGCGATCGGTTAAGGCAAAGACAGTTTCATAAACTGCTGAGGTATTAACATATACTGCACTCATTGCCATACATGCCAATAAGGATGAAAATCCAAAGACTTCACAGATTCCTAGACAGATGAATACCATAGCTAAGGTAATGGATAACCGATTTCCTCGACCGGTAAAATAATTGGTTAGCCAACGATAAACCAATCCTAAGATTGCTCCTAATACTAGGGCTCCGACAATTTCAATGATTGGTTGAATCAAAGAAGACGCAAAAGATGAAGCATTAGGATTTTGTAAAGCTTTTGCGATTGCTACAGAGATTCCAAATCCCATTAGTGCTACTGCATCATCAATCGCAACCACCGGTAGTAAAGTACTTGTTACAGGACCTTTTGCTTTGTATTGTTTAACGACCATTAAGGTAGCCGCAGGAGCAGTTGCTGAAGCAATGGCACCTAATACTAGTGAGAAACTAACATCATTTCCATACGCAATCAAAACAAGATCCACAACTAGGATCGCACCCAATCCCTCCATAATGGCAATCACAACCGGTGCTTTTCCAACTTTCTTCAAATAAGATAACTTGAATTCCGCACCTATTGAAAGAGCAATAAAACCTAAGGCAATCGTCGGTATAAACGACAAGGTATCAATGGTACCTTTAGGAATGATCCCTAAACAATAGGGACCAGCAAGCAATCCCATAATAAGATATCCAGTAACATTTGGTAATTGTACTTTCTTAACAATTTTACTGGAAAATAATGCCAACAACATACAAATGGCAAGATAAACATAAATATTCAGGCCCATGTTATTCACTGAGTCCTTCACAATAATAAATTGGTAATGAGAATAAAATGCCGGTATTTGGTTTTGATAAATCTCCAACAACGCGTTTAATTACTTGTGTTGTAGGTACTACTTGTTCATCTTTTACAACAAATAATAAAAGCTTGGTTGATTCTTTATCATCATTGGATAGCATTTGACGTAAAACACCAAACATAGGAATGTCTTCCATATCAACCAGTGATTCTCCCATTCCATGTCCATCAAGAATCGTTCCGCCTTTAATTCCGGCTTCTACTAATTCATGCAATAAATCATTCATTAACTCAACTCTTTTTAGTATCAATACTAATAGTTGCATAATATCCCCTCTTTTCTAGGATTATTATACTCTTGTCTATCGGTCATTTCACTAGCGGAATGAAGAAATCTTTTTTATAATACGAATATCAGGAGGATACATTATGGAAGTTCGAATTACCAATGGAGAATTACCACCACAAGAAGTAGAACAATATGTAAAAAGAGCATATGAACGTTATCCATATGCAAAAATGAGAGCTTTGGATATTTTTGTTGATGGGGACTATGTAGAATTGAAGTATCATTTCGATGAGGAACCATTTCAAAGAATTCGTAGAATTACAGGTTATTTAGTTGGAACTACAGATCGATTTAATAATGCGAAAAAAGCAGAAGAAAAAGATCGGGTGAAACATGGTTAAGGGTTTTGAAAAAAACCTTTTTCTTTACTCAAAATAAGATTAAGCGTAAGATAAAATTAACGAAAAGGAGACGACAAAAATGAAAACACATTTTTCTAACAAACTGCAAAAAGAAGAAGCACAATTACAACAATTGATTACGCTTTTGCGTCCGTCTTTTGATTATGTAAGCATTCTTGCTACAGATGTACGTGGGGATTCGCTTCGAGTTTCAAGTCGGATGAGCTCCGTTTCTGATTATGATGGAAACGAGCAGGGATATGTGGTTCGGGTGTATCAGAATGGACTGTATAGTGAGGTATCTTTTAATGTTTTAACGGATGTTAAAGAACTTGCTCAATCGATTCAAGATCAATTACAGAAACAGTTGGATATGTTACAACGGACCAAAACAAAAGTATTAGATACACCAAAATTAGAAGAAGAAGAAACAGAATTATTGGTGGAAAAGGAAGTGGAACAATTACCAGAAACACTTTCAATTGAACAACGGGTAGAACGGTTAAATGCTATGTGTAAAAAGGGAATGGCATATCATAGTAATGTTGTGGAATTTATGGCTAGTCTTAATTTTGTTCATGTGAATAAGATGTTTCTATCTACTGCGAAGTGTTTAAAACAAAGCTATGTTTTTTCGGAAGCATCTATTGTAGCAGTGGTGCGTGATGAAACACAGACAAAAATGGACTATAAGGGCTTTTCTGGTTTAAAGGGTGCAGAAATCTTAAAAGAGATGGAGAACCATGTAGAAGAAGTAGTTGATTCTGCTCTTGAACTTTTAGCAACCAAACGGGTCGTTCCAGGAGAATATGACATCATCACGACACCAGAAGTTTCAGGATTAATTGCACATGAAGCATTTGGCCATGGAGTGGAAATGGATATGTTTGTAAAAAATCGTGCCCTAGCAAAACAATATATTGGAAAACCAATCGCAAGTCCATTAGTAGAAATGCATGAAGGGGCTTTAGTTGCGGATAGTACGGCAGCTTATGCATTTGATGATGAAGGTACATTAGCAAATGATGTAACAGAAATTAAAGATGGAATTCTTCAAACAGGAATTGCAGATGCATTAAGTGCTTTGCGTTTAGGAATCAAGCCGACGGGAAATGGAAAACGAGAATCATTTGAACGAAAAGCATATACAAGAATGACCAATACAGTCTTTATGGGAAAAGAAAATACACTAGAAGAAATGATTGCCAGCATACAACATGGTTATCTATTAGAAGGCATGCAAAGTGGCATGGAAGATCCAAAACACTGGGGTATTCAATGTATGCTAACAAAGGGAAGAGAAATCAAGGATGGAGCACTAACAGGGGTTGTTGTTTCACCGGTGATCTTAACAGGTTATGTTCCTGATTTATTAAAATCAATTACCATGGTAGGAAAAGATGTTAAAGTGGATGGCAATGGTTATTGTGGAAAAGGTTATAAGGAATGGGTAAAGGCCGCAGATGGAGGACCTTATCTGAAAGCGAAAGGACGGTTGGGATAATGTTAGAACAATTGAAACAAGTATTACAAGCAAGTGAGGCAACGGATTATCAAATTACTGTAACCAAAACACGTTCTCATGAGTTTTTCTTTGTTCGTCATGATTTAGAAATGAACCGAATCAAAGATGTTACACACTATCTTGTACAAGTATTTCTAGCATCAAAAGATCAACAATATGTAGGAGATGCAACCTTTGAAGTACCGAATGATAGCACTGTTGAAGAAATTACAGAACTTGTAAAAAAGGGAGTATATGCGGCATCTTTTGTAAAAAATCCAGCTTTCCACTTACCAAAAGCAACCCAAACAATCATAGAACCAAGAATTCAAGAAGATGCTTTAGCAGTTGCTCAAGATTTTGTGGAAGTGATGCGTGATCTTCCTGAAACAGAAACGGAAGATGTGAACTCTTATGAGATTTTTGTGAATGAAGTAGAAAAACATATTCTCAATTCTCAAGGTGTTGATGTTACTTATTCTTATCTAGATAGTATGGTAGAAGTTGTGATTAATGCGAGATTAGAGCAACATGAGATTGAATTATATCGAAACTATCGTTCTGGAAGTTGTGATAAAGAATACTTACGTAATCAAATCATACAAACGATGCAAATTGGAAAGGATAAATGTATTGCGAAAGATACCCCATGTTTACAAGATATCGATGTTGTCTTTACCAGTTCAGATGCCGTTAAATTATTTCGCTATTATACCAACTTAACAGCATCTAGCTATAAATATCAACAGATGTCACAATATGAGATTGGTCAATCCATTTGTGAGGAACCTGCAAAAGGAGATACGATTACCTTATATGGAGTTACAGAATTGAAAAACTCTAGCCGGAATTATCGTTATGATGAGGAAGGGACAAAGATTGAAGATTGTTGTCTGATTCAAGAGAATGTCACCCAAAATTTCTGGGGTTCTAATCGTTTTAGCCAGTATCTTGGAATTGAACATAACAGCGTGTTTTATAACTTTGTAGTAGAAAAAGGGACGCATTCGAAAGAAGAGCTTTGTTCTGGAAGATTCTTGGAAGTTGTAGAATTCTCAGATTTCCAAGTAGATGCCTTAACCGGAGAATTTGCTGGAGAAATCCGTTTGGCATATTATCATACAGAAGATGGTGTACAACCATTAAGTGGTGGCAGTATCGCTGGAAATATGAGAGAAGCACAAAAACAGATGTGGTTATCGAAACAACAAAAACAGTATGATAACTATTTGATTCCAGAAGTGGTTCGTCTTAAAAATGTAAGTATTACAGGTATTGAGTAATATAATAAGAAAGATTACGCAATTATAAAAAAGTTGATGTCGAAGATATAGAGTTAAGGTTTACGATTATAGTAATGATGAATTATTTATTTGATGAGGTTGTAACACTAAGACCATAAAAACAAGGAGTGAAGATCATGAGAATTCATTTAGATGCGAAAGCATATATGTATCCACAACCAGTATTGATTATTGGAACTTATGATGAAAGTGGTATTGCAGATGCAATGAATGCTGCTTGGGGTGGAGTTGCGGATTATCATAAGTTGATTATTTGTTTGAGCGCAGAGCATAAAACGGTAAAGAATATTTTACAGAAAAAGGAATTTACAGTAAGTATGGCAACAAAGAAACAAGTGGTAGCTTGTGATTATGTTGGTGTTGTCAGTGCCAATCAAGTAGCAAACAAGTTAGAAAAGACAGGATGGCATATCGTACAGAGTGCAAAAGTGGATGCTCCAACCTTTGAAGAATTGCCATTAACATTAGAATGTAAATTGGAAAGCTTTGATGAAGAAACGGAACTAATGTTGTGTGAAATTGTTCATGTGACAGCGGATGATTCCATCTTAACAAATGGGAAAATTGATCCTAGCAAACTAGAGCCGATTACTTATGATCCTGTTAATCATACTTATATTACTCTAGGTGATGTTTGTGGAAAAGCTTTCCATGATGGTTTACAATTGAAATAGCAAAAAAGCCAAAATTTTGGCTTTTTTTATCGTTCTATTTGTTTGAATTCTTCTTCTGTTAAAGATGCTCCTTCAATACTGACAACATAAGAAGCAACTTTATTTGCAATACGAATACTTTCTAGGGCATCATATCCCATTTGGCAGCATGCCATATAAGTACCTAAATGTGAATCTCCAGCTCCAATGGTGTCTTTGACGGTTGCTGGATATCCTTCTATATAAACACCTTGGTTTTCATGATAGTAATAAGCGCCTTTTCCTCCTAGGGTTACAATAATATCATTTTGAGTCTTTTTATATAGATATTCACAAGCCTGTTCTAATGTCTCATGTTTACTGTAAGAGAGAATCTCTTGTTCATTTAAATGCACAATACAAGAAAGTGCAAATAATTGTTCTAATTGTTTTGGATCAATGGAATTGATTCGCGGTCCGGGGGCGAAGAAAATCTGCATCTCTGGATGTTCTTTCAGAAAATCAATGATTTCCTGTCCAGAAGTTTCTTCAATTTCTAAGCCACAAACATATACATGATTGACATTGGAAAGATCAATTGTCTGCATCCATTCTTTATGAAACGTATATTCAACTCCATGATTTGCTAGAAAACAGCGTTCGCCGTTTTCTTCCACCAAACAAATGCATGCCCCACTTTCTTCTTTCACTTGAATTGGTAAGGTAACACCTTTTTGTTTTAATTGTTGTTTCACATATTCACCATAGATTCCCGTTCCCTGAGGGGTACATAATAAATAGGGAAGCTGAAATAAATGAAAGATATGAGAAATGTTATATGCACAGCCACCAAGGGAATATTGATGTCTTGAGGTATTCAGATCTTCTGTAGAGGTTGGTAAATGAGGAATACGAATAATGATATCAACGGTTGTTGATCCGATAATTAATGTCTGTTTCATTTGTTACAATACCAATTGATAGAAACCGGATGGGGTTCTTCTTTGATAGCGATAGCTTCTAAAGAGTGAAGCAAACGTTCTAATTCTTGTTTTGCATATTCCTCATATTCCTCGTTATTTTTAAGTAAACCTAACTGATGATAAGTAATGGCAGCACAACCATAAAATGTAAATCCTAAGGCACTAGTAGGTGTTTGAATCGTACTGCATGCAGTAGCAATGGCACGGGCTGATGCTAAAGAGGCAGGATGCTCGATCGTTCTTGCCAATAACTGTAATTCTTTCAAATAAGGTTTAACCTCTTTTAGGGTGATTTCTTTATTTAAATATTGATGGATGTAAGATAAGATTTGACGTAAATCTTCTCTTTTTTCATATGTCTCATAAATTGGTAAATAGTGTTCTTCTGCATTGTGAATTGCCCAGTTTTCTAACGTTTCTTTGCTTTGTGTTTCGATGATCTTCATCATCTGAATGATGATGGGATCGTCAATTTTTCCTAACATTTTTTTTAATTTTGCCATACGATATTCCTTTACTTTATTGATACTAACAACAGTATAATAACATAAAAAATTTATAAGCAAACAAATAGAAACTTAAAAAAACTAATGCTATAATAACAATATCAATACAAGTGGAGGTGCCATATGACAGAAGTTATGAAGATTATTTCAGATCCTACTTTGACTTATCGACAACAATTAATTGCCTTAGCGCGTTTAGCAGAAAACCAAGATACAAGTTTACCTTTAACTGATGAAGAAAAACAGATGAAAGCAGATGGCATTCTTTGTGATTTGAACGAAGGTGCGGCTCCTTATCGCCCTCGTTATATTATTCCTGATTATCGTATCTTGATGGAAAATGGTTCTGCCTTTTTAGATTTGAAAAAACCTCAAGATCTTTGGGAAGCATGTGCTCATTTATTGATCATGTATCAACATGTACCATCTATTACTACGTTCCCAGTCTTTTTGGGAAACTTAGATGAGTTATTAGAACCATTTGTTCAGCAAGTAAGTTATGAAGAAGCAAAAAAATGTTTGCGTTTATTCTTGTTACAAATTGATAGAACATTAACGGATTCTTTTGTACATGCGGATCTTGGACCAAAAGATTCTATAACTGGAAGAATTGTCTTAGAGTTAACAGAAGAAATGCAATGTGCAATGCCAAATTTAACTCTAAAATATGATCCTGAACTAACCAGTGATGAATTTGCTCAATTATGTGTTACATGCATGATGAAAACAGCAAAACCATCGTTTGCAAATCATCGGATGTTCGTAAAAGAATGGGGCGAAGATTATGCGATTGCTAGTTGCTATAATGGGTTGAAAGTAGCTGGTGGAGGATATACTTTACCAAGATTAAGAATGTATGAATTATCATTAAAAGCGAAAGATATTCAAGATTTTAAAGAAAATGTATTACCACATTATGTGGAAATCATGTTGGGATTTATGGATAAACGGATTCGTTTTATTGTGGAAGAATCGAATTTCTTTAAAGCGAATTTCTTAGTGAAAGAAGGATTTGTGAAACAAGAAAACTTTACAGGAATGTTTGGAATGGTTGGTTTAGCAGAGTGTTGTAACCATTTGTTGGGTATTACTGACCCAATGAAGGGATATGGCCATAATAAACAGGCGGATGATTTGGGTGTAGAAATCATGGAACAATTGCAAGCATTAGTAAATCGTCATCCTGGCTTATATTGCGAAGGATGTGGTGGACACTATGGTTTACATGCACAAGTAGGAATTGATAGCGATGGTAGAGAGAATTCTCCAGGAGCACGGATTCCAGTTGGTGCAGAACCAGTTATGCCAGAGCATATTATGCACAGTGCACGGTTCCATCATTATTTCCCAACAGGTATCGGTGATATCTTTAAGTTTGAAGAAACTTGGATTCAAACGCCACAAGCAGCATTAGATATTATCAAAGGTGCTTTGCAGATGGGAATGCGTTATTATAGTGGATATTTAGAAAATAATGATGTTGTTCGGGTAACTGGATATCTGGTGAAGAAAAGTGAGATTGCAAAACTGGATGCGCATGAGCAATCATTAAATAATGTAACGATTTTTGGAAAAGGCGCAAGAGATTATTCAGATGCCTTAGATCGTAGAATTGAGAAATATGAAGAAGGCTCCCGTTAATCGGATCATTCCCTTTTCTAATGTAGATGGTCCAGGGAACCGGTTTGCATTATTTTTACAGAAATGCCCATTTCATTGCCTATATTGTCATAACCCAGAAACTATAAATGAATGTATTCATTGTGGTGCCTGTGTCGCAACATGCCCCACAGGCGCATTACAACTCATTGATCAGAAAGTTGTTTGGGATGAAGCAACATGTGTTCAATGTGATACTTGTCTTCATACATGTACTCACTTATCCAGTCCTAAGATCGAATGGATGACAACAGATGAAATTGTTCAAGAGATTAAGAAGGTACGATCATTTATTCGGGGGATCACGGTGAGTGGTGGAGAATGTATGGAACATGCGGATTTTCTACTTGAGTTATTTACTAAAGTTCAGAAAATGGGACTTGCTTGTTTTCTGGATTCCAATGGGGCATATGATTTTGAACAGTATCCGGAATTGATGAAAGTAACAGATGCCGTAATGCTAGATATAAAAGCAATCGATTCTGAGTTTCATCAATATTTAACAGGAAACGATAATGCAAAGGTCATCAAGAACTTAACGTATCTATTACAGACGGACAAGTTATATGAGGTGCGTACAGTTTTATTGAATGGCTTTGAATTGCAAAATCAGAAAACAGTAGAAAGCGTAAGCCGATTGATTACCGATCATTGTCGTTATAAACTGATTCAATATCGTCCATATGGGGTCAGAAAAGAAGGAATTGAAGCACTTGGTGCAACGATGTTCAAGGAAGAAGAACGGTTGCAATGTGCAGAAATTGCGAAAAAGAATGGTGTCAAAGACGTGATTATCGTTTGATAGTCTCGTCTTTTATTTTTTTTGGTGATTTGTGATAAATATGTGAAAGATATTCATTGACTTATAACATGCATGTGCTAGAATTTGATTGTAAGTTAGCTTACTAGATCATAGGAGGAAATATGAGAATGAAAAAGCTATTCACATTATTATTAGTTACATTGATGGCACTTTCTATCATGACTGGTTGCTCAGGAAATGGCAACAAAGGTGGAAATGAAAAAACATCTGATGTAACATTCGGATTCGTTACTGACGTTGGAGGTATCGATGACAAATCATTTAACCAATCATCATGGGAAGGTGCTAAAAAATTCGCTGATGAACATGGTTTGGTTGAAGGAACAGATTACAGCTATTTGCAATCTAAACAAGAAGCAGATTACATCCCTAACCTAACAAACTATGCAAACGAACGTGTTGATATCATTTTAGCTGCTGGTTTCTTATTTGCTGATGCTATTCAAGAAACAGTAAATAACTATCCAGATCAAAAAATGTTGATCATCGACGTTGACTGGTTACAAGGTGAAAATCTTCAACAAGCTGTATTTGCTGAACATGAAGGTTCTTTCTTAGTTGGTGTTGCTGCTGGTTTAAAAGCAAAAGAAGCTGGTAAAAATGCAGTTGGATTTGTTATCGGTATGGAATCTGTAACGATGAACAAATTTGAAGCTGGATTCCAAGCTGGTGTTTGGGCAGTTTATCCAGAATGTACGATCTACAGAGATAATGCAAACAGTTTTGGTTCACCTGAATTAGGTAAATCTTTAGCTGCAAAACAATATGATGCTGGTGCTTATATTGTTTACCATGCTGCTGGTGGAACAGGAAATGGTGTTATCCAAGAAGCTGCTGAACGTCGTGCTAATGGTGAAGACGTTTGGGTATGTGGTGTTGACAGTGACCAATATGACTATGGTAAATATGGTGACGGTTCTCAATCTGCTGTATTAACATCAATGATGAAACGTGTTGACGTTGCTGCTTATAATGCTGTTAAAGCTGTTCACGAAGGTACATTCAAAGGTGGAGTTGTTGTATACGACTTAGCTAGCAATGGTGTTGGTCTTCCTGAAAAGAACCCTAACTTAAGTGATGAAATTCTAAAAGCAGTTGATGAATGGACACAAAAAATCGTTAATAAAGAAGTTACAGTTCCAACAGAACCTGTAAGATCTGCTGACGATGCAAGAGTTATTGGTTAATTCAATTCTTTAACGAAGAAATAGTGGGTGCTTCTACCCACTATTTTTTTGTGGAATGTAGTAAAAACATAGTATTCAAAAGGAGAAAATGATATAATTAACATAAATTTAGGAGGACTGCCTATGTCTTATGCAATTGAAATGCTAAACATAACCAAAGACTTCCCAGGGATTCGAGCAAATGACAACGTAACATTACAGGTCGAAGAAAAAACGGTTCAT
>JAQXZJ010000039.1 GCA_029227155.1 Erysipelotrichaceae bacterium | reverse complement strand
GCGTAACCATTCCCAAGGCACGGCGGTAAAGCATGTTGAAGCAGCAGTTCTCAAACAGCGAATCGTCGCTGCAGCCACTGCCTTCTTTAAGGATGCTCATGGCTATGAGAATGCGGATGGGCGCATTAGGACGACCGTCCTGCTTGTCCTCACGATCCTCGGCAAACAGAGGACGGAATATCTCCTCGTCGATGTTGGAGGTCACTTCACGGTAGAACCTGTTGTGCCAGGCAGAAGGGTTGTCATATATCCGGCTCTCACGGTCGCACATCAGGCAGGATGGTGAATTGAACAGGTCGAACTGCTTATTTGTACTACTTTTCTTGAACATTGCTTAGTGCTTTGATTTCAGGTGTAAAGGTACAAAATATTCTCCAGAGTACAAAATGTCAAAGAGCAATATAGTGTTAAATAACGTAATATTAATAACTAATGGTCGGGCAACCGACTTTTTAAAGTGGATTCATAGATAATTACCTCAAAAACAAAAAGAATATGATTAGTATTAAGAATTTTCAGATTATAAAATTGTTTGGACATAAAGACGTTTCCATTAGTTTCAAGAATCCGACACAGATATATATAGGAGAGAATGGAATGGGCAAGACCACACTGCTTAACTCATTATATTATCTTCTGTCTTTGAATTGGGAGGAATTGACCAAAATTCCATTTGAAACGATAAGTATTGAATTGAATAAAAAGAAATATGAATTCCAACACATAGATATTGAAGCATATATAAGACATTCAGATACATCAAGACGTTCAGGATTCTCACAATATCTTAGTACATCTCTGAAAGAATCCGATATTGATAACATAAAAGACATGATTAAAGGTTCTAATACGTTAGAAAAGATGCATGCTGTTAGGAATTATTTAATCAGTAAGGGATTTGTCATAAGTGCTTCAACAAGATTCATTTATGACTCTGTTATTGAAATGTTATCAAATAGACAGAATTTCCAATTGTTTGAAGATTATGCATCAAAGATAAAAGAAGAATGTCCTGATTTGTTATTCTTCCCTACCTACAGACGAATAGAACGCAATATTTCAAGCATATTAAGTAATCTGATTAACTCAGACAAATACGATCGTCCTATATCAAGAATAATGAGAGAAGAGTTAGACGAGCTGTCAATGTCATCCGATAAAATCCACTATGGAATGCAAGATATTGACAAAAAGATAGATGAGATATGCGAAATGATAAGAACCATATCGCGTGAAAAGTTGGATGCTTTGTCAATTGATATATTAAAGACAGAGATAAGAGGAGAATATCAGATGGAAAGAGAAGAATTCTCAAATGAAGATATAAATAAATTGAAATTAATATTAAATCGTCAGCATATAGGATTAGAAAACGAAGAACGTGAAAGGATATGGACTCTGCTCAACGAGAGGAAGATATACGATGGAAATCATAAAGAACTATTGTATTTGTTGGGTAAGCTATTGGTAATATATGATTCATACGAGGAATTTGACAAAGCTATAAAAGAATTTTCAAAGACCTGCAACAATTATCTTTTTGAAAAGAAATTTGTCTTCGATGAATCCTCTCTTCGATTAAAATTATTCCGTGATGTGGAAAATGTCGAAGAACAAGAGGAAGAGATTGCCCTCGAAAAACTCAGTTCAGGAGAAAAACAGATAATATCTCTGTTTGCCGAAGTCTATCTTAACCATTTGGACAAAAAGTTCATATTTCTAATTGATGAACCAGAATTGTCTTTATCAATACATTGGCAGAGGACCTTACTACCCGATATAATGAAATCCGGTAAATGCGAATTAATGTTAGCAGTGACACATTCTCCATTCATATTCGATAATGATTTAGAACAATATACAATGGGAATGCAAGATTTTATGAATTTGAGTAAAAGGATACCAAAATGAATGTAAAAGACTTAATCAGATCAAAAAATGCGTTGTCAGTATTGTATACTGATTTTACACACCTAAAGCTACGAAGACCATTGAGTTTTTTTGCATTCTACGAAGGCAAAGATGCACCTTATTACTATAATAAGTTTTCTGTTGTTATTCCCGATTTGGAAATTTCTCCAATCAAATGTAGAGGCAAGTCCATGGTTAAGAAAATGTATTGTTCTTTAAATAATAAAGGTGAATTAGAGGGGATAAAGACCGGTTTTTTCATTGATAGGGATTTTGACAATAATGACGAAGATTATATCGTAAATGATTTTTATGTCACTGATCGATACTCTATAGAGAATTATTATGTATCAGAAGATTGTTTTATGAAAATTATGAGGAATGAATTAGGAATAACGGAAGAAAATACAGATTTTGAAATAATCTTGTCCAGATTTCGTTCCTTTCAACATTCATATCATCAGTCCACATCACTATTCAATGCATGGTATTTCAGCATCAAGAATAGCGATAAGCGCTGTGAAGTTTCTCTTGATGATACCCTTCCAGATGGTTATCTTGAATATGATTATGAACATTGGGATGTGAGGCAGAATTATTCACTTGACGAACTTAATAGTCGTTTTTCCCAACAATCTCATGAGGTGACAGAACAAGAAATTGAAACCTATCGTGCAGAATTGGATTCAGATCCAGTAATTAATTACCGTGGTAAGTTTGAAATGACATGTCTTGTATATTTTATGAGAAAGATTCAAGACGAACTTAATAGAAAGAAGAGCATGCCTGGTGAGTTAACTATAAACCCTTATAGGCCGCAGATTTCCTCATCAAACTGCATATCACTTTGGGCACAATACACTGATTCTGACTATGAAAAATTTAGAGATTATCTTATCAGAAGAACTCAATGATTATATCTTTTGGAATGTGGGTAAACCACCATTATATCGTATGGTCATATAGATAATAAGTATTACCTTTGCCTCCGAATTCAAAAACATTAT
>JAQXZJ010000038.1 GCA_029227155.1 Erysipelotrichaceae bacterium | reverse complement strand
TGCCTGAAGAATGGGGCGGAAGCACTATCTATTCTCAAATAAGTGCTAAATTGGGAACAGGAATTCAGGAATTGTTAGAAACGATCTTAGTCGTTAGTGAAGTTCAGGAATTACGTGCTAATCCAGATCGTTTAGCTGTTGGTACTGTTGTTGAAGCGAAGTTAGATAAAGGGCGTGGTCCAGTAACGACTTTGCTTGTTCAAAATGGCACTTTAAAAACTGGGGATTCTGTTGTTTTAGGAGCATGTTTCGGACGTGTACGTAAGATGACTGATGATAAAGGTCGTGAAATTAAGTCTGCCGGTCCAAGTAAACCAGTTGAAATTATTGGACTAAATGATGTACCAGTAGCTGGTGATAATTTTAAAGCTTTTGCTAGTGAAAAACAGGCTAGAGCTGTAGCTGAACATCGTGCACAAGAAAAGATTGAGCAAGAAAGAAAATCATCTAGTGCAATGAGCTTGGATGATTTGGCACAACAAATTTCTGAAGGTAATTTGCAAGAAATTAATTTAATTATCAAAGCAGATGTGCAAGGTTCTGCGGAAGCAGTTAAAAGCTCTATGGAAAAAATTGAAGTAGATGGTGTTCGGGTAAATGTAATTCGTGCACAAGCTGGAGCTATTAGTGAATCAGACATTATGTTAGCAAGTGCTTCTAATGCTGTTATTTACGGTTTTAATGTTCGTCCTACCGCAGCAATTCGTAAACAAGCAGAGGAAGAGCACGTATCTATTCGCTTACATAACATTATCTATAAAGCCTTAGAAGAAATGGAAATGGCAATGAAAGGTATGTTAGCTCCTGTATTTGAAGAAGTGATTACTGGTCAAGCAATTGTTCGTACAACCTTTAAAGTTTCTAAAGTAGGAACGATTGCAGGATGCATGGTAACTGATGGATCAATCAAACGTGATTGTGGTGTCCGTTTAATCCGTGATGGTGTTGTTATTTATGAAGGTAAATTGGGCTCATTAAAACGGTTTAAAGATGATGCTAAAGAAGTAAACCAAGGATATGAATGTGGAATTACGATTGAACGGTTTAATGATATTAAAGAAGGAGACATCATCGAAGGATTTGTCTCACAAGAGGTAACTGAATAATATGGCAATCAAACAGGATCGTTTATCTGGAATTATTCGTAGAGAAGTATCAGATATCATTCAATTTGAATTAAAAAATAAAAATACTGGATTAGTAACTGTAACAGATGTTTCTGTAACAGGAGATTTATCGATTGCAAAAGTATATGTCACAATTCTTGGTAAGAATCATGAAGAAGGTTTAGAACAATTAAAACGTGCAAAAGGATTTATTCGTAGCATGTTAGGAAAACGATTGAGTATTCGTAAATGTCCTGATCTGATCTTTGTATTGGATACTTCATTAGAAACTGGCAATCGTATTCAACAGTTAATTCAAGAAGTGAAAGATGAATAAATTATAATGCTTAAAAAAAGAAGGATCGTTGTCTATTTACTCTATATAATAGACAATAATCCTTTTCTTTTATGGCTCATTTAAAATACATTTCTGTTCTATTTTCTAATTATCTTCATTATGATGAGCGGATAAATATATACGATCCAAAGCATTGTAATAAAGTAACGTAAAGTATCAAAAACTAAGAACTGTGGAAAGATCAGTTTCAAACCCGCTTGAAATACCAAAGCACCTAATAAACCAAAAATCATAATAATGATTTGTTTTTTTCTTGTATCATCTGTATCATAATTTAAATATTTTGTTTCTAAGATACATCCAAGAGAAAATCCAATTGCTGCACCTAGCATTTTGACACTATCTTTAGCTAAAATAACAGGAGCAATTTCATAATATGTCAAATAGAACGTATAGCCTAATCCCAAGAAAGAGAGAATCATTGTGAAAAGAGATAAATGAAGAAGGCGATTTGTTTCATTCTTTTTTAAATAATTATGGATAAATAATACACATAGAACACTGACAAGAAAGGCTACTGATACATCAAGTGGCGTATGAACACGAACATACATTCTTGATAACATCATTAATAGAGGTAAAATAATAAAGAAGATTTTCCATTTTCTATTTTTCAACTCTGAAAGTACACTATAACAACCCGATGTTGCTGTTTGAGTATGTCCACTTGGGAAGGAATAGCCAGTTGCAGTCTCTTTCATAGATGGTTTTGGTTGAATCCTTTCATCTAAAATCCAAGGACGAGGTATACGAAAATGAAGTTTCATGATCTGAATCATAGTT
Organism: Erysipelotrichaceae bacterium; assembly: GCA_029227155.1. Lineage (GTDB taxonomy): Bacteria > Bacillota_I > Bacilli_A > Erysipelotrichales > Erysipelotrichaceae > RGIG4607. Next base: position 7,632 of record JAQXZJ010000038.1, on the reverse strand, counting down.
CCACTTAAAAAATAACTAAGAGCAATTTTTTGTGCTAATTTTTTATTCGCACACCAATATAAATAGCATAATAATCCAACTAAGATGAATTCGTTAAACAATAAGGTTATTGCTTCGAAGATAAAATCCAGAAAAGGATTTTGAATTTGTTGTAGCCATAATAGAAATTCCATAGAATCACCCCCATTTACTGTGCTTATTATAACAGGAATCAGAATAATTAGACAATCTATTGAGAGTTTAGGTAGAATAAGTTATAATACACAAGGATTATTGGATGGTGAAATCATGAATGGTGTATTGTTAGTAAATAAACCAAAAGGAATGACTTCTCATGATGTTGTGAATCGACTTCGGAGAATTTTAAATATGAAAAAAATTGGTCATACGGGTACTTTAGATCCTAATGCAGAAGGTGTATTAATGGTCCTGTTAGGAAATTCTACTAAGATACTTCCTTTTATCAAGAATCATACAAAAGAATATGTTGCTTCATTAACCTTCGGTTATGAAAGCAATACATTAGATATCTGGGGGAATTTAACTGAGTATCCTGTGAAGTATCCTGGTTTAGAACAGGTGCAACAAGCGCTACAATCGTTTGTTGGGAAGCAACAGCAGATTCCTCCAATGGTATCAGCCATTAAAGTGAATGGAAAAAAACTTTATGAATATGCACGAGAAGGGAAAGAAATTGAGCGGGAACCACGCGATATTGAAATCATGGAGATGGAATTATTAAATTATGATCAAACAATTACATTCCGTTGTGCTTGTAGTAGTGGTACCTATATTCGTTCCCTATGCGTTGATCTTGCCGATCGATTAGGACAAAAAGGAATCCTTAGTTCACTAACTCGAACGAAGATTGATTCTTTTGCTTTAAAAGATACGTATTCTCTGGAGGATATCGAGCAAGGAAATTTTCGTTTACTATCCAATTATCAAGTTTTAAATCAGTATCCGTATATTGAATATCATGATATCAATGATATCAAAAATGGAAAACAAATTTATTTAAATTGTGATGAAGAGATTGTAATGATTGTTGAAAATCAAACAATCATTGCGGCTTATGCAAAAGAAAAAGATGGTATCTATGTGTCAAGAAGAGGGTTATGGTAATGAAAATAATTGAGTGGGATCCTACCAAAGAAATGATTCAAGAAACAGAATCATGTGCTGCTTGTATAGGATATTTTGATGGTTTTCATATTGGACATCGAAAGCTTGTTGAAAAAACTATAGAACGGGCGAAAGAATTACATATTCCAAGTGCTGTCATTACATTTCATCCAGATCCTTGGATCGTTCTAAAAGGCTTAAAACAGGTTTCTCATATTACAACTTTAGAGCAACGATATGAAATAGCAGAAGGATTAGGAATTGATATCTGGGTTTCTATTACATTTAGTAAAGAACTAGCTGCCTATTCACCTGATGCTTTTGTAAAAAATGTAATTTATCCTTTACAAGTAAAAGCTCTTGTTTGTGGATTTGATTATACATTTGGTGCTTATGGAAAAGGAACTGCAGAAGACTTAAAGAAATATCCAAATTTTACAACTGATGTAATAGAACAAATTAGTAATCAAAATGTAAAAATAAGTTCTACAAGAATCGAAGAATTCATTCAAAAAGGAGATATGGAAACTGTTGAAGAATTGTTGGCTAAACCCTATACAATGCGAGCAACTGTTGTTCATGGGAAGAAAATAGGACGTCAATTGGGATTTCCAACTTTGAATCTTGATGTACAAGGAATTTATGTCATCCCTGCAAATGGAGTATATGCAGGTTATCTTATTTATCAAAAGAAATCATATTTGGCAATGATTAATGTTGGAAATAATCCTACCTTTCATGAAGATGCAAGTATCACTGTAGAAGCACATATATTAGATTTTGATCAGATGATTTACGGAGAAACTGTAGATTTGATCTTTAAGAAAAAGGTTCGAGAAGAGAAATGTTTTGCAAGTGAATCTGAATTTATTCAACAATTAAAGCAAGACGTAACAACAATCAAAAAAATATTAAAATAAAACTTGGTATGAATAAAAGCGATACGCATATAGATGTAGTAAGCAGGAGGAATGTTTATGAATCGTCAAGCGGTCGCTTTTCTTACGATGTTTTCTTTAATCTTAATGTTAGCAGTATATTATGTAACAATGCCTGTAAATGAACCTTTGATTCCTATTAATGAAGAAGAACCCGTTAGTGGTAGTCAGCTTTTACTTGATCTACAAACAGAATTAACAAGTCAGAGAAATCTGTTATCTAATCAATATTCTGCTATTCTTGCAAATGTACAAAGTACATCCGTTGAAAAAGCAGAAGCAATGGAACAATTAGAATATCTGAAACATGTAACAAATGAAGAAGCGATTTATTCTGAACTCATTCGCAAGCTAGGATATGATCAAAATCATATTGAGATTAGCAAGAATTTAATGAAAATTACCATTTTAAAAGAAGGAAACACTATAGAAGATGCTTCTAAAATAATTAAAGAGATATTAATAAAAAGCAATTATCAATATATTCCAGAAGTATCATTTCAATCAACGTAACTATTTTAATATACTTAAAAAAGGGATAAAAATAGATTTTTTATGGTAGAAATAAATATTTGAATATGATAATATAGTTGCGTGAAATGGAGGGTACTTATGAAACTTGATATTTCGAATCGTTATATTAGGGAAAGGCTCTTACGTGGAACATTGTTTGCATAGGTTTTTACCTATGTTTTTTGATTGTTTTGTATAACTGTGATGATATGGTTCACAAGTCTCTACCTCGCAACCGTAAATTGCGAGACTACAAGCAGTAAGATAAAAGTTATGAATATTACTGTTTTTGTAGTTGAGACATCATTTTTATGATGTTTTTATTTTGAAAAGGAGAAAGTTATGAAAGAAAAATGTCAAGTAGCAATTATTATGGGGAGTACTTCTGATCAGGATACGGTTATGTTTACCTGTGAGGTATTAGATGAGTTTGAAATTGGTTATGAAACAAAAGTTTTTAGTGCTCACAGAACATTAGATGAAACCGTAGCTTATGCTAGAGAAGCTTATGATCGTGGTATAAAAGTGATTATTGCGGCTGCTGGTGGTGCAGCACATTTGGCTGGAATAATTGCTGGATGTACTTCTTTGCCTGTAATTGGTATTCCAATGAAAACAGATATGATGGGAGGACTTGACAGTTTATTATCAATCGTTCAAATGCCAGCAGGGGTTCCTGTTGCTACAGTTGCTGTAGGAAAGGCTGGAGCGAAAAATGCTGCTGTATTAGCGGCTACGATAATTGGTGCTTTCGATGAATCTATGCATCAAAAAATTGTGACATATAAACAAGAAATGAAAGAAAAAGTATTAGCGAATAACAAATAAAGGAGGGAAATCTGAATGAATACAAGAATTTATGTAGAAAAAAAGCAACGGTATCAGACAGAAGCGAATGATCTTTGTAAAGATATCCAAACTAACTTAAACATACCTATTCAGGGATTACGTTTACTTCAGATCTATGATGTTTTTGACATTGATGAAGCAGTACTAGAAACAGCAAAACATACTGTTTTTTCTGAACCGATGGTAGATACCTTGTTAGAAGATATTGATTTATCAACAGGTCGCTACATCGCCAAAGAATTTTTGCCAGGACAGTATGATCAACGTGCTGATTCTGCAATGCAATGTATTCATTTATTGAATCCAAATAGTCATGTGACGATTCGTAGTGGTCAAATTATTTTACTCAATGGAGATATTAGCGACGAACAATATCAACAGATTTGTTCTTATTTGATTAATCCAATTGAAGCTAGAGTGAAAGATTTAAGTGTTTTGTCTTTAGATATGAATGTTGAAGTAGCTCCTATGGAAGATTTAACAGGATTTATCCAATTATCTAAAGAAGAAATTGCTTCTTTTGTAAATAGTCACGGGATGGCAATGTCCACGGAAGATTTATTATCTGTACAGGATTATTTTAAAAATGTAGAAAAAAGAGATCCTAGAGAAACTGAAATTAAAGTTTTGGATACATATTGGTCTGATCACTGTCGTCATACAACATTTGAAACTTGTTTAGAATCTGTTGTAATTGATCATTCCCGATTTGAGGAAGATATTCAGGCTGTTTATGAAGACTATTTAGCAAAACGTCATATTTGTGGAAGAGATAAAAAACCACAGACTTTGATGGATATGGCTACGATTAATGCTCGTTATCTGAAAAAGATGGGTAAACATGAAGATGTAGAACGTTCTGAAGAAATCAATGCATGTAGTGTTTATGTAGATGTAGATGTAGATGGAACCATCGAAAAATGGTTGATGATGTTTAAAAATGAAACTCATAATCATCCTACAGAAATTGAACCATTTGGTGGAGCAAGTACCTGTATTGGTGGAGCCATTCGTGATCCATTAAGCGGAAGAAGTTATGTATATCAAGCAATGCGTATTTCTGGTTGTGGTAATATTATGGAAACAATTGAACAGACAATCCCTTCAAAATTACCTCAACGTGTCATTAGTAAAAAAGCGACTCATGGTAATAGTTCTTATGGTAATCAGATTGGTTTACCAACTACTTTTGTAAAAGAAATCTATCATCCAAATTATGTTGCGAAACATTTAGAATTAGGTGCTGTTTGTGGCGCAGTAAAAGCTGATCAGATTTGTCGTGAAACATTGGTTGAAAATGATGTAATTTTATTGATTGGTGGAAATACAGGACGAGATGGAATTGGTGGAGCTACAGGTTCTTCGAAGGAACATAATGATTCTTCTTTATTAACTTGTGCTACAGAAGTTCAAAAGGGGAATGCTCCAGAAGAAAGAAAGATTCAACGTTTGTTCCGTAATCCTGAAGTAACAAAGATGATTAAAAAATGTAATGACTTTGGTGCTGGTGGAGTATGTGTAGCGATTGGTGAATTAGCAGATGGCTTACATATTCAATTAGATCGTGTTCGTTTAAAATATGCAGGATTAAATGCTACTGAAATTGCAATTAGTGAATCTCAAGAGCGGATGGCTGTAGGTGTTGCCAAAAAGGATGCTGAACGCTTAATTGAGTTAGCTGCTGAAGAAAACTTATTAGCGTATGTTGTTGCAAGAGTAACCAATGATCGTCGATTAGTGATGACGCTTCATGATGAGGTAGTTGTTGACTTATCTCGCGACTTCATTGATACTAGTGGAGTTCGTCAACATACTGATGTCATCATTACAGATTCAGCTGTTGAAAATCCATTATTGGAAAAAGAAGTAACAAAAGAATCAATTTTAAATATGATGTCTTCATTAAACTGTGCTTGTCAAAAAGGAATCAGTGAAATGTTTGATGCAAGCATCGGTTCAACTACGGTACTGATGCCACAAAGTGGTAAAACACAATTAACTCCTACTCAAGTATCTGTTCAACGATTTCCAGTATTGAATCATAAAACAAATACTTGCAGTATTATGGCATATGGTTTCCAACCATCTATTATGATGTATTCTCCATATATTGGAGCTCAAGCTGCTATTCTATCAAGTATCAGTAAAACCGTTGCTTGTGGGGGACATTTAAAGAATATCCATTTCTCTTTCCAAGAATACTTTGAACGGTTGCAGAAGGATCCAAAACGTTGGGGAAAAGCAGCACAAGCATTATTAGGAGCTATGAAGGTTCAATCTTTCTTTGATAAAGGAGCAATTGGTGGTAAGGATAGTATGTCTGGAACCTTTAATCAGATTGACGTACCACCTACATTTGTAAGTTTTGCATGTTCAAGTGCTGATGCAAGAAATATTATTGTTCCTCATTTTACTAAGAGTGGTCACATCATTCAGTGTTTCTATCCAAAATATGATAGCAATGGATTATTTGATTTAAATAGTTACCAAACCATGTTTAAATCCTGTGAAGAAGAAATTCAAAAAGGAAACATTCTAAGTGCATACGTTGTGGAAGATGGTGGTGTAATCGAAGCTTGTTTGAAGATGAGTTTTGGGCAAGATTTAGGATTTATATTAAATAAAAAATGTCATGGTTTAGATTTGATTCCTGGTGCTATTGTTTGTGAAGTAACAACTCCAATTGATGGATGGGAAACAATCGGCCAAGTTACTGAAAAAGATTATAGAATTGAAGATATCACATTAAATAAAGAGGAAGTAATGAATGCATGGATGAGTAGCATTTCAACTATTTATCCTCTATATGCAAAACATGAAGGTGCAACATTGCCAATTCATGATGCAAAAGTTGATACAAACTATCATTGTTTATATCCAACTGATGAAGTTCGAGTATGTATTCCTGTATTCCCGGGTACAAACTGTGAATATGATATGAAGCGTGCTTTTGAAGATGAAGGTGCTAAAGGAACGATTGTTGTATTCCAAAATCAAAGTGAATCACAAATCTTTGATTCCATTACACGTTTAGTTAAGGAATTGGATCGCTCTCATATTCTAGCAATACCTGGTGGGTTCTCAAGTGGAGACGAACCAGATGGTAGTGCAAAATTCATTGTAAATGTATTACAGAATGAACATGTGAAAGCTGCTGTAGAGCGTTTGTTAGCTCGTGATGGTTTGATTTTAGGTATCTGTAATGGTTTCCAAGCTTTGATCAAGAGTGGTTTATTACCATATGGTACGATCAAAAAAATGGATGGAAACGATGCGACATTATACCGTAATACCATTAATCGACATGTATCTACGATGGCTCATACTCGAGTTGCCTCTAATAAGTCTCCTTGGCTTCAAGGATTTACTATAGGAGAGGATCATATGATTGCAATGTCACATGGAGAAGGTCGGTTTGTTTTAGAACCAGAACAATTAAAACAATTACAAGAGAATGGACAGATTGCATTCCAATATTGTGATTTCAATTGTAATCCTACAATGGATCCTGTGTTTAATATCAATAATAGCGATTTTGCTATTGAAGGTATCGTATCTAGTGATGGACATATATTAGGTAAAATGGGACATTCAGAACGGTATCAAGAAGGATTGTTTATTAATATCGAAGGTAATAAAAAACAGAACATCTTTAAAAATGGTGTTGATTATTTCAGAAAATAGGAGAGAAACAAATGATGGAGAATTTTATAAAAGATGCAGAGATTCATGAAGAATGCGGGGTATTCGGAGTTTTCAATGTCAAACATGCTTCTGAAGTAACTTATTATGCATTACATGCCATGCAGCATCGTGGACAAGAAGGATGTGGAATTGTTTCAACAAATGGTGAGTATTTAGTAGGACATCGTAATTTTGGTACGGTAAAAGAAGTATTTGATCAAAAGCAATTAAATCGTCTGGTTGGTGATTATGCAATTGGTCATGTACGTTATGCTGCGGGAACTTCTCGTGCTAGTAATTTACAACCGTTCTTGTTCTATCATACAACAGGAGATTTTGGATTGTGTCATAACGGAAATATCGTGAATTCTAAGATTTTACAGGAAAAATTAGAAAAGAATGGAAGTATTTTCCAATCATCTAGTGATTCTGAAATTCTAGCTCATTTGATTACGAAAAATAGTAATATTCATCGGATTGATGCGATAAAAACGGCATTGCCTCAACTAGAAGGTGGTTTTGC
>JAQXZJ010000037.1 GCA_029227155.1 Erysipelotrichaceae bacterium | reverse complement strand
CAGAACAAATTATCAAAATAGGAATCCATTGATGTAAAAATAAAGAAAGTGGCATCTGGATCAATAGTTCCGCAAACAACAAGCCTACTGGTACTAGAATGATTCCAATAATAAACCCCTTCATCAGATGTCCATGTTCTTCCTTAGGAATCGCTGAAAGAAAAATAGGAAACTGAAAGGAAATGGTTTGCCCCAATATAGACGATAAGATAATTCCATTGAATATCACTAATGCTGATACTTGAGTTATTTCTTGAGTCATAGTAAAACCACCCATATCTGGTGAAAACAATGCTCCAATGATCAAAGATGCATCAAATGGCAAACGAGCAGTCATTTGCACAATGCTATCCAAATGATTCTGAATAAAGGTTACCCCTACACTACAGATTCCAACGATAGAAAGAGTTAGAGGACCCATTGTTTGTAAACCATGATCAAAAGATTCTGCTAAACCCAATCGCAAATGAAACATTTTGTCGATAAAACCAATCGTAGAAAATATCAGCAAAACAAAAACAAACAGATTCATAATATCCCCTCTTTATTCAAGCCAGAAGTATTATAGCACCGTTTTTGTGAGAAATCTCTTTGATTCACATCATTAACGTGATGAAGGTCAACTCACCATGAGCTGACCTATATTTTTTGACTAAGACAATGAATCATATATTCATAGTTTTTATGCTTGATAATATCCTGAATCATGCCTACATCGGATAAAAGCCTCGACAACATTCCAAATAAATTCTTTAAATCATATTGATTATCTTTCTCAATACAGATTAAGAAAACTAATTGTACTTTTTAAGCACCCCATTGTATTGGCTTATCTAAAATAGCACTCGCTACAAATGTCTCATTAACAATCAAATCATTCGGATGTGGTAATGCAACATAATTTCCAAAGGAAGTAAAACCATAGCCTTCTCTTTCCATTACTGATTCATATAAATCCGAATCTATTTGTTTATATCGTTCAACAATAGAAGTTAGTTCTTTAATTACTTCTTCTTTATTATCCGCAACCAATTCAGAAATAAATAATCGTTTTTCAAAGTAATTTAATAAAACATTTCTCTCATGATTAGAATATAATGCTTTACGAATTTTGATATAATCTTCTTCGTTTAAGAAATAATTAATCTGAATTGCCTCGAAAGGAAGCTTATCAATATCTTTAATTGTAGTAAAGATCACATCATATCTTTGTAATTTCTGTTGATCTAATTGGACTAGATTTAATACATCTATCTCCAATATCATATCTTTAAACCAATTTTTTAAAGTATATTTTAATAATAGAGAATCACTCGTTCTTGATGGTGATACCACCAGAATTCTTTTCGCTTTGACATAGTATGTTTGTTTCTCAAGTGATAAATTATAATGAACCGCCAAATAACCTAACTCGTTCTCATTTAATAGCCATCCATATTTTTCTTTTAAAAAAACACACGACAAAATTGCCAATTCATAGGCAAACGTAAATTTTTGTTTAATATCATATACCATTGGATTCTTTAATTGCATATGATGTTCCACACGTATTATCAAAGGTAAAAAATGTAATGCTAATGCAACTTGTAATTCAATATCATAAGATAAATCCATTCCACTTCGTAAATTCACGGTAAAATACTCCACCAATCATCGCAAGTATTGCATAACATAATGAATAATTTAAATATTTTTCATCAAATTCTCCTCTTTCCCTATACTTACGGATTCTACCGCTCTTTCTTTATTTTTACAATTCTCATCTCATGATTCGTTTTCCTCTGATTTATGTTACAATAATTTAAATATTACAAAAGGAGCTGGAACCATGAAATACGATTTTACTACAATTATTGAGCGGAAAGGAAAAGACTCATTAGCAGTTGAATTACCGTCGAAAGATGAAACAGTCGGCGGTTTTGTAGATGGTGTTAAATTAAAAGAAGGATTTTCTATTATTCCTATGTGGGTTGCGGATATGAATTTCGCTACCGTACCAACTATAACCCAAAAAGTGATTGAACGTGTTCAACATCCATTATTCGGATATTTTGAGTTAACAGATGAATACTTTGATGCTATTATTCACTGGCATCAAGACAGATATCATGTAGAGGGTTTAAAAGCTGACCATATCGGCTATGAGAACGGAGTACTAGGAGGTGTTTGTAGTGCATTAGATGTTTTCTGTGAACCGGGTGAAAATGTCATTTTACAAAGCCCTACTTATATCGGTTTTACTCATTGCTGCGAAGATAATGGTTATCATATGATTCTGAACCCTATGTACAAAGATGAAAAGAACATCTGGAGAATTGATTATGAACTATTGGAAAAACAAGTCGTAGAAAATCAAGTACATGTGGCTATATTTAATTCTCCTCATAATCCTACTGGCCGTGTTTGGGAAAAAGAAGAAATTGAACGAGTAATGGAAATTTACAAAAAACATGATGTTATGGTGATATCAGATGAAATCTGGGCTGATATTATCATGCCGGGATATCAACATATTCCTACTCAAAGCATTTCAGAAGATGCAAAAATGCGTACGGTTGCACTATATGCTCCAAGTAAAACCTTCAACCTAGCTGGCTTAGTTGGTTCTTATCATGTGATTTATAATAAATCCTTAGCGGATCGAATCCAGCACGCATCAAAACGCTCTCATTATAATCATGTAAATGTCTTAAGTATGCATGCTTTAATTGGTGCTTATTGTGAAGAAGGAAAACAATGGTTGGATGAGTTATGCGAAGTTTTAAATGATAATATTCAATATGCTTGTCATTTTATTCAAGAACATTTTGAAGGCGTAACAGTTTCTCAACCTCAAGGTACTTATATGTTATTCATTGACTGTGAACAATACTGTAAACAACATCAAGTTAGTATCAAAGAGGTTTTAAAAGAAGGATTTAATGTAGGAGTCGTATGGCAAAATGGAGAACCATTCTTTAAAGAATATTCCATCCGTATTAACTTAGCATTACCACATTCTTTAGTTGTTGAAGCTTTTGATCGCTTACATCAATATGTATTTCATAATTAAAAGAAGAGTCATTCATATAGACTCTTCTTTTAATTCTCGTTCGAAACATAATAAACCAAAGGCAATTCCAAGTACTCCTACGATCAAAAAAGCTGATTGAATACCCCAGAGTTGTTCTCCTAGTACTCCTAATAAAACGCCAATGAAAAAAGAACTCAATATACCAAAATAACGAAGTGCTTTTCCAAGTTCTCCTTTTTGTTTATGCACAATACCTAAATATAACGATTCTGCACACGAGCGCATATTTCCAGTACAAAATACACTTGCATAAGGAACATTGCTACCAAATGTTCGAAAACAGCTAAATTGCATCGCTGCACAAAAAGAGATCAAAGAATTACACAATAAATCAGAAACTGTATTTGGGAGAATTGCCAATACACTAAACAAAAGCATTTCAATGATTAAGATTCCTCGCTTCCATGATACCTGTTGTTTCGAGAAATAAGTATACTGTAAATGCTTTGCAGTAAAAATCCCTAGCCAAAAACAGAGGATTGGTGTTAAATAATGGAAAACTCCACTCCAATGAAAGGATGCAAAATGAATCGCTAATAAGACAAAATTCCCTGTTTGCCCCGTCGCAAATACCTTACCATGTAATAAGTAAGAATACGCATCCATTAAACCTCCCGCAGAAGTAACAATCATATGTAGCAATGTTCGTTCCGCAATCCTCTGATTCATTCTTCTTTTCCCCTTTACTACCAAAAATTATTTTAAGATATAATCAAAACTATCTGTGCTTGGTACAAAGTAAACTGGTAAGTCATGATTTTCAATCGCATCATTTACATAATTCACCATATATTTCATACCAGGTTCTTCTAAGTTAAAATGTCCTACTTCAGCAATCACTCTAGGACGATTTAACATAGCACTATCTCTGAAATATTCACTGACAGTAAAGTCTGTAATTTCCATAGTCAAAATTGCATCAATATCTTCTTTTTCAATCATAGCTAATATTTCATTATCTTTTTCTCCCATGATATGTCCTGGAATTGCAAACTTTTTAACCACCGTATCTGGATTCCCTACAATACGCACACCTTTTAATCCAAAGCCATCAATGACCATTTGAATAAATTGTTTCCCTGCCATCTCCTCTTTGAATTCATATGTTAAAGGTCTTGCTAAATCATCAATTAAGAATTCATCCCAATGCAATTCTTTCATTAATCCATAGAAAATACCATCAACATATCGTCCATTGACAGGAATTCCTGAGTGAATATAATCATGATCTCTCCAAACAACGATCCCTGTTTCATCTAATAAAGCCTTTTTCTTCTGGAATACCGTATTGTCTTGTAACCAATCGGTATGATCTCCATGATTCCAGAACAATGCTTCATGACAAATAATAAAATTACATCCAAGTTCATGTGCTTTACGAATTACATCAACACTTGCAAAACAAGTTGTTACAATACCTGTGCATTCTTGATCTGTGTTCCCATATAATACCTTATCTCTAGTCGTTTCTTCTTGGATTGGTTTACCATGAACCACACCACAATGATATTCTTTCATCTTGTTAATAATTTCTTGAATCTTCATTTTCTTTCTTCCCTCCTATTGATTTCGATGCATTTTGTTATACATTCTCCAACATTTTCTACCACATAATGAGCAGCTTGTTTCATTATGTCAGATCCACTATTCATTGCAAAAATATGATGACTATATTGACACATTCCTAAATCATTAGGAGCATCTCCAATTACCGCAATTTCATCTTTACTTAGATGTCTTGTTCGCAATAAATATTCACAGAATGTTCCTTTATCCACTCTTCCATTTACAATTTCAATTAATTGTTGACCACTTTGAACCACCGTTAAATCACAAAGCTCTTGTTTTAAGGCGATCAACAATTCTTCTATCTGATCATTTACGATGATTGATATTTTCCCAACCGGAATATCCATTGATTGCTTGATGATATCTGTAATCGTTTGTTTTGCTACCGGAGCAATTCCAACTTTCTCATAATCTTTGATATATTTTTGAGCATAATCAGAAGTTAAATCATCAAAATAACGGATGGAATCTAACGATTGAAATTGGATATTTCGTATCTGATTTCGGTATAACTCTAAACACTGAAATAATCTTTTTATTTCATGAAAAGAAATCTGATATTGTGCTGTAATTTGACCATGATCATAAATAACAGCTCCATTAAATCCTGCACAACAGTCTTCTATTTGATACCATTTACAAATTCGTTTCCCATAGTCAATCATTCTTCCACTTGCTACACAAAGTTTGATTCCATTTTGATTCGCTAGTTGTATTCCTATTTGGTTTTCTTCAGATAAATCAAATACTGTTTTTCCATGTTGATAGAACAATGTTCCATCCATATCACTGACTATATATCGAATCATGGTAAATCCTTTCTTTTTTCATCATCAAAACCATCCCATACAGGTTCCCCTGTATAGTGTTTGGCTTGTTTTTCACCTCTAAGTACTTGCAAAGCATTCAGAGCTAACGCTTCTTGTTCGCACTCTCCTACATAAATAGATACTGGGGCAATCCATTGACAGCGTTCTTTGATCTGTTCACATACGTCATCAAACCGAACGAGTCCTCCGGTTAAAATAATAGCATCTACTTTCCCTTTTAGTACACAGCTCATAGCACCAATTGATTTACAAACTTGATAAATCATTGCATTCCAAACTCGTGTTGCCCGTTTGTCATGTTCTTCTACCATTTTGTGTATGGTATCTGAATTTGAAGTTCCAAAATAATTGGATAAACCTCCCGTTACACTACATAAATTTTTCATTTCTGCTTTTGATTTATCCCATAAGTATTCTACAACATCAGTAACAGCCATTGTTCCCATTCTCGTTGGTGTAAAAGGTCCATCTCCTCCTCCACCATCATTACCGTCGATCATTCTTCCATGATCATGAGCAGTAATTGTAATTCCTCCATCGATATGTGCCACAATTAAGTTTAAATCTTCATAGTTCAAATGATGTTCTAAAGTATACTTATGTGCTGCTCCTTTTAAATTTAATGCATGTGAGATTGATTTTCGATAGATACCATCAATACCTGTAACTCTTGCTAAATCGCAATATTCATCGACAACAGTAGGATCACTCATGAATATTTTTCCACCGTATTTCTTCTGCACTTCTTTTGCCATTTGGACCCCAAGCATAGAAGAATGATACAGTCCTCCTTTGGCACTTCTTGTATCTTCAATGAGCCTTTCATCTACTTCATAAGTGCCACTTTCTACTGAATAACTTGCACCACCTCTACTTGCTATCGCATCTAACTGATTGATCTTATGATCTTCCATAAATTGATGAACCACTTGCATTCGATAATCTAGTTGATCATTAATTGTAGGAAATGTTTTCAATACCGACGAATCATGAAATACATCTGTTGTATAACAATGGTTTTCGTTTTCATAATAAGATAACTTCGTTGAAGTTGATCCAGGATTAATTACTAATATTTTATAAGTCTTCATTTTATTCACCTGATTTATTATAGCATAGATTAAAAAAAGCTAACTAGCGATTATATAAGGAATAGCCTTATGTAAAATGTGGTTTATGAACATCCACAAACCACATCTTCTATTTTCCTTCTAATGTATCTTTAATTCTTTGTAACGCAGCTTCTTTCTCTCCTTTAGTTGGAACAAAGTAATATAAATCTGTCTTATAGATTGGGTCAAAATCCCACACAAAATCACCTTTCATCGAATGAGATTCAATTACCATTTTATCTTTCATGTTTATAAATAAATTGAATAAATTGATAAAGTTCTTTTCTTCAAATGTAGTAACAAAGTTTCCTTCAACTGCATCTAGTACTTTATTCATCGTGTCTAGTGAAGGATTTTCTAAGAATTTGTTGATGATACCTTTACTAATTTCTAACTGATGATTGCCCCGTGCTAAATCATTCCCTGGAAGTATTTTTCTAATGCGTGCAAAAACAAGTGCCTTTTCACCATTCATTTTATTCTTTCCTTTAACAAAACAATAATTACCACTACAGAAGTTGTAATAACTATAAGCAGTTATTCCTCCTAATGCATCTATCAAATCTACAAATCCTGTAAAGTTAATTTTCACATAATAGTTAATTTCCAATTCATGATCGAAATATTGCTCAATTGCTTTGATCGTACATCCACTTCCACCTTGCGACCCTGTTCTAGTTAACTTTGATTTTAGATTATCTCTACATGGAACTTCTACCCATAGATCTCTAGGCAATACTTGTAAATTAACTTTCCCAGTTGATGGATTGACTGTCGCAAGAATATTAATATCAGCACGTGCCTTTTTATTAATATTATTACCAGATAAATCGACTCCATTAATTAGTACCGTAAATCCGTTTTTTGATACATCAACAGTAGGCAATTCATCCGTATTAATATTTCTGCTATCTGTAAATAATACTTTATATTGTTTCGACTGTAGTATTCCGTCTTCTGCTTCTTGTATTTCTGATTCTCCATCTGTATTCATCACCATCAAATCAACATCACCAGCTAAAAGAGCCTGGAACCCCTCAATATGATTCGAGTATTCAACCGTAATTACTCCAGTATACTTATCAATTTGTTGTAACAATGAGATTGCCCAATTATTGTAGTCATCATCACCTGAAAAGATTGCTAATCTTAATCCAAAAAAATTACTATCTATTGTAAGATCAGAATCAACGGCTTTGATAATTGAAATAGTATCAATATCTTCGTAACTAGTGATTCTTCCAGAAAAATCAGAAAGTCGTATAGCTAATACGGATGATACTGACAAAGCAATAACTAATAATAGGTTTATGAATACTGATGTTTTAGGTTTTCTCACTGATAAAGCAATTAATAGCAACCAAACAATTCCAAATATTACAGCAACTAGTAATACTATTTTTGTTCCTAAATATTTATTTCCAATGATTGTCAGTAACACTGTTAAAGCAATTCCAATTAAGGATAAAACAAATGATATTGCTGATACCTGATTCTCTTTTATTTGAGCAAAGAAAGATTTTCTTTTGTTCATGTACTATCTCCTCTCATAATCATTTATAAACGTTATTATAGTAAGTTAAATCCTCATATATAATGATCTCATGAATAGAATACTACATAAAAGTGGCTTATGGACGATTGAAGTATGGATTTCCATCTTTCTTTTCCACAAACCACATTATCATGTTCTAAATCATTGGATTTTTGTTGTTGGTTTTTCTCTTCTTGTTTATAAACAATACAGATACTGCAGACATAATCATTAATAGAATCCATGATTGTACCTGCGTTGTATCTGCTGTATCGGTAGAATCATGTGGTGGAACAATAGGATCTTTTTCCCATTGGGCATATAACACATCTTCATTAGTCGTTAATGTGTATTTA
This sequence comes from Erysipelotrichaceae bacterium, assembly GCA_029227155.1. Lineage (GTDB taxonomy): Bacteria > Bacillota_I > Bacilli_A > Erysipelotrichales > Erysipelotrichaceae > RGIG4607. Next base: position 1,244 of record JAQXZJ010000037.1, on the reverse strand, counting down.
CTATCAGGTGCATATACCGTTCCTTTTCCATCTGCTGATGTATTCCATCCTGTGAAGGTATATCCTGCTCTTGTGAAGATATTTCCTTCTTTCACAGTTAGCACTTGATCTACTACACCATTTTCTACGACATCTTTTCCTATTCCACCATTTGCTTTATAGGTTAGATTTGTTTCATATGGTGTATAGTACAATTTCAATACTAGAGTTCCATCTGCTGTCACAACACCTGACGATATCGTTTTCATACCATTATTGTCATATGTTGGCATATAGGTATATCCATCGATTGTTATTGGAGTTGCCGTTACTGTTTCATCCGTAGTTCCATAATACGTCTTTGTATCTTCTAACTTTGCGGATGTTCCATCTGCATTTACTTTATAGTGTTCTACTTGATATGCAATACCAGAATTAGCTTTCCATTGGGCGTAAAGAACTATATCATTTGCTGTAAAAATATAGTTATCTTTTGGCATATACTCTTTTCCAACACCTGTAGGTACTGGTTCTGTATTCCATCCAACAAATGTATAGCCTTTCCTTGAGAACATATTATCTGAGATTACATACTTATCATCAACATGTGCTGTAATTGTAACATCACTGCCAATACCACCATTTGCTTTATACACAAGTTTAACCGTATTCGGAATATAATACAGTTTCAAGATTAAGCTACCATCTCCAGCAATTATTCCTGTAGCGATAGTCTTCATACCATTGGAATCAAAATCTTTCTTGTATGTATAACCATCAATTGTCATTGGTGTAGCAGTAACAGTTGTTCCTGTTGTACCCGTTTTTTGTTCGCTTCCGACAAGAACACTGCTCATTCCATCTACTGAGACTTTGTAGTGATAGATACTATATGATGTATTTGTGTTTGCTTTCCACTGTGCATAAAGAATATCATCATTCACAGTCAATGTGTAATCACTATTAGCTGGATATGCTGTTCCTTTTCCATCGGCTGATGTATTCCATCCTATGAAGGTATACCCTGCTCTTGTGAAGATGTTTCCTTCTTTCACAGTTAGCACTTGATCTACTACACCATTTTCTACGACATCTTCTCCTATTCCACCATTTGCTTTATAGGTTAGATTTGTTTCATATGGTGTGTAGTACAATTTCAATACTAGAGTTCCATCTGCTGTCACAACACCTGACGATATCGTTTTCATACCATTATTGTCATATGTTGGCATATAGGTATATCCATCGATTGTTATTGGAGTTGC
>JAQXZJ010000036.1 GCA_029227155.1 Erysipelotrichaceae bacterium | reverse complement strand
AACATATGTTCTATAAATAATACTGTTGTGCTATAATTAGCTAAAGAAGAATGTGTATAAGTGGGTGGAGTATATCTTGATGTTAGAGGGTGAATAGAGAATTCATTTTCTTTCAAGAAATCATTATGTAGTTTTCAGAATAAACTATGGTAGAATTTACTGTCACATAAGCTAGGGAGGTTGAGTATGCTAAACAAGGAGCTCTATATTAAACAGATTGCAAACAGCCTTGCAATACTTCAGAACGAAGTAGCCATACTCGCGTCCATTAATCTATATGATATAAACATTAGTTCAGAAGATTTCTTCTCTGGATTGTTAAACCTAATTTATGGATTTGAATTAAAGAATGTAAATCATTTAGAAAAAAATGCACCATCTATAGATTTGTTTGACAAGAAGAATAGAATATCGGTGCAGGTGACTTCTGATAATAGCAGCAAGAAAATTGCTCACACAATAGACGAATTCATCAAAAATAAGTTGTTTAATGAATATGACAGATTAATAGTTTTAATGATTCCAGACAAAAGAAGATATACGAAGTCTTTTGATACGAAAGAATTGTTTCATTTTGATAAAAATAAAGATATTTGGGATACTAAGCAATTAATCAAAGACATAAATAATTTGGGCTTGAGTAGAGTAAAGGAAATACATGATTATTTATCAAAAGAATTGTGTGATAAAAACAATGACACAAAGAGGACGATAGCAAGTGAGGTAGAGACAATTATTGATTTAATAGAATGCATTTCTGAAAACAGGAATGTCAATCATCGTCGGTCAACCAAAATTGATCCTGCGTTTAAGATATATAATAGATTTAGAGAATTCGCGGAACGGTTGATGAATGATTATACGCAGCTCGTATGCATTTACGGAGATGCAATAGATGTTGTATATGATAGATTAGAGATTGATGAAGCGCAAGATACCATTATTATGATGTATCTTCAAGATATTAGCATTCAGTATTTGGACAAGACACATGATAATCCAATTGAAGCTCTTAACGAATTAGTGAATTATTTTTCTGAGGAATTAAGTAAAAATGGGAAAAAGTATGACAAAGCTGCTATCAAATTTTACTTAATTTATGAGATGATAAAATGCAATGTATTTCCAAATGAAAGGGGTGAGTAGTATGATGGCAAAAAGCAATGTACTGCAGTCTTCAGTAATGTATATTGGTTATCTAATACTCAAGGAAATACAGAAACATGAGAATGGAAAAGTGTCAATTTATGATGTGTCAAAAGCTTTGAAGAAGAATGGTATTTTCAGTAGCAGACAAGTGATTTTAGGACTGTCATTTTTATACTCTGTTAATATTGTGGATTTTGAGGAGGCGATAATATGGGTAAAGAAATAAAGCGCATGAGACTTAAACGCCTATACTCTGAAAACAGAATATTTGAAGAGATTGAGTTTATTGATGGAGTAAATATTATCTTAGGTGAAAAATATGATGATACCAGCATAAAAGGAAGAAAGACAAATGGTGTTGGTAAATCAATGAGTATAGAATTTTTGAACTTCTGCTTACTAAATGATTATAAACAATCCAGGATTGCACATATTCCTCAAGAGGTTTTTGATTTAGAAGAAAATGTAATGCTGGATTTGGAAATTGGGAATGAATTCTTTACAATAAAGCGTAATAGAAAAAATGCTGACAAACCTGTAATTATTAGAAATGGTAAAACGGTTGTATTTGAAAAAATTGATGATGCTAGAGATTATATAACAGAAATTGTGTTCTCTGAATTGAATGGGAAAAATACTCCTAGCTTTAGAAACCTGCTTTCACTCTTGATCCGTGACGAGCGCTCAGAATTCAGAGATATTGTTAAATGCCACGACTTGAGAAAAAGAATTCCTGATGATTTGAGGGCGCACCTGTTTCTGTTAGGGTTTTCCCTAGAGTCATACATTAATACTTTAGAACTAATAAAACAAATTGATAAAGCTAAGACAGTTCTATCAAAGAGTCAGAAAGAATTAACTCAAAATGGGAAGAAAAAAATATCTGACGTAAGAGCAGAGCTAAATGCGTTAGAAGATGAATTGCAAAAGTTAGAATCCGCTATAGAAAGTTTTAAAACAAATGATACTTTTGATTCAATGGAAGCTGAGTTAATTGAACTGGAAAGTATGCTTGATCACCTTCGGAAACAGCAGAAAGTTCTGAAATATGATTATAAGAAGATTCAAAGCATGCCTAAACCGGAACAGATTGATGATAGTGAAATAGAGCTTGTTTATAATCAGTTCAAAAGTGAGCTTGGTACTGCAGTTGTTAAATCATTAAATGAAGTTGTAGGGTTCAAGAATAAGGTAGAAGAATTTCAGAGAACATTGGTAAACAGTAAAGCAAAGGAAATAGAAAAGCAGCTTCTTGAGATTTCAGAGCAGATTAAAATATTAGATGATGAGTATTCTGAGAAACTGAAGATTATTGATCAAAAAGGTGTACTAAAGAATCTCAAAACAAGTCTAATGATATATGAGGATAAAAAGGATTCTCTTTCACGAACAAAGTTTTTATATGAACAGTATGATAAAAACAAAAGAACAAAAAGACAATTAAGTGTTCAAAAGTCCGAGGAGATTCTAAGAATTGATTCTGAAATTGAGGATAATGCTGATAATCTCCAAGGGTTTAATAATACTATCTTAAGTATTCATGAATTTATTATGGGCAATAAAGAGTGTTCTTTTGATATTCATACTATTGATAATGCAAATTGCAAAACCCCATTGAAGATTGATTTAAGAATTTACGATGATGGAAGCCATAGTGTTGATCGAACAAAAGTGTTTATTTATGACACGGCATTGCTATTTAACAGCAATACTAGGCAAAGACACCCTTCATTCTTAGTGCACGATAATATTTTCGATGTAGATCAGGATACTCTTGTCCAATGTTTGAATTATTTAGCGAAAAGGGAAGAAGAATTACAGGATTTTCAATACATCTTGACTTTAAATAGGGATAAGATAGAAAATGAGGAGCGTAAGCAGCAGATTAAAATGGATATTGAAGCACATAGAGTTGCTGCTTACACAAAGGAGAAGAAATTCTTAGGAAAAGATTATCAGGAACTATAGCTGAAATTTTAAGTATTGACTAATATGTACAACAGAGCAAAGCAATGTTACACAAGATAGAGCCTGGGCAATTGCCTGGGCTCAAAGTTTAATTACAGATAGAATTCCTTACACCACTCTGCGAGTTTTTTCGGCTCTCCAAAAACTTTGAGGGGATCCCCAAAAACTTTTGGGGGCAACTTTGAGGGGATGCGTCATAAAATGTACCCAAGAGAATGGACACCAATATTTTAGGGGCATCCCCTCTTTACAGACAGTAATTTAGGGATAATGCCCCACTTGGTGGACACTCTGATAGTCAGATTTATGGTATGCTGTACCTAATCACGAGGATGACG
>JAQXZJ010000035.1 GCA_029227155.1 Erysipelotrichaceae bacterium | reverse complement strand
TCCGGTTGAGAAAATAGTGAAAGAAGTTGTGAAAGCGCCACAGACACCAGTGAAGGAAACTGTTAAGCCTCCTGTTACGACGACAGAAGATAGTAGCTTAGATTCTGACATCCGTGCATTGATCAACGATTGTTTTGGTATCTTTTAAATATAGAAAGAAAAAGACTGAAGTACATATATTGTGCTTCAGCCTTTTGGTATGCGTACATCAAAAACTTAACAATTCTTATTGATGCTTAAGAAAGAATGATTTAATCATCATAATCATCCTCGTATTCATCAATCAAATCCTCGTCTACATCATTTTCAAAATCATCTTTGTATGAGTTATTTGTATACTTCGAATCGGAGTAAGTTTTTTCGTCTAACTCTTTTCGATATCTTTGATTGGATTGTTTACTCACTTGTAATCCTCCTTTCAATCGTTCTAACAAGCACTAGTATTGCTCAATATCAAAGAACTATTCAAAGAAATTTGGAAAATATGAAACCAGTTGGTACAGTAAATACATATGATAATAATGACAAAATATAGATTGAATTTAGGAGACATATGTTCAAAACAATTATTTTCGTTGTTATGGTTTTATGTATCATTTCGATTGTGAAACGATGTTGTCATTATGGAATCAAACAGATGAATAGAAAAAATGAATAATGGAATCATAAAAACAATATAGGTCTATTTACTACCTATATCCTCGGTTATCGTAGTGATCGATGAAAAGATTCGATTTTTTTCTTGCAATCTAGAAAAAACGGAGATATAATGAAGAAAAATTAGAGTGTGAATGCAGTGTTGATGAAAACTACGATTCTAGAATTACTTTAGAGAGTCAGTGTCTGGTGAAAACTGATGTAAGGAAGAATCTTTCCACTTTCGGAGCTGTTGGTGAAAGCCAAAGGTTCGTAACCTTTATCTTACGTTTGAGTGGTTAGTTCATATGAACTGACAATTTGGGTGGCAACGCGGTAACTTCCGTCCCATATGTAGTAATACATTTGGGATTGGAAGTTTTTTTTGCACACTCACCCGGCGCGATGAACAAAGTGTGCTTCTTATCATAATTTTAACGCGAAAGTATACCAAGCACTCTTGATTCTTCATTCACATGTAATAGTAGGAGGAAATTATGTTAGATTTAAAATTTGTCAGAGAAAATCCAGAAATCGTAAAACAGAACATTAAAAACAAATTCCAGGACAAGAAGCTTCCTTTAGTAGATGAGGTAATCGCTCTTGATCTTGAAAATAGAAAAACACAGCAAGAAGCAGATAACTTAAGAGCTGAACGTAACAAAATCAGCAAGCAGATTGGTGCATTAATGGGCCAGGGCAAGAGAGAAGAAGCAGAAGAAATGAAGAAACGTGTTACTGCTGATTCTGAACGTCTTGCAGAATTAGAAGCGAAAGAAGCTGAATTTGAAGAAAAAATCAAAACAATCATGATGACGATTCCTAACATCATTGATCCTAGTGTACCAATTGGTAAAGATGATAGTGAGAACGTTGAAGTTGAGAAGTTTGGAGAGCCAGTGGTTCCAGATTATGAAATCCCTTACCACGCAGATATCATGGATCGTTTTAATGGCCTTGATTTAGACAGTGCTCGTAAAGTTGCCGGGAATGGTTTCTATTACTTAATGGGTGATATTGCAAGATTACATTCTGCAGTGATTTCATATGCTAGAGATTTCATGATCAACCGTGGTTTTACTTATTGTGTACCACCTTTCATGATTCGTAGTGAAGTTGTTACTGGTGTTATGAGTTTTGCCGAAATGGACGCTATGATGTACAAGATTGAAGGCGAAGATTTATACTTAATCGGTACAAGTGAACATTCCATGATTGGAAGATTTATTGATACCATTATTCAGGAGTCTAAATTGCCTCAGACATTGACGAGTTATTCTCCGTGTTTCCGTAAGGAAAAGGGTGCGCATGGCATTGAGGAACGTGGGGTGTATAGAATTCATCAGTTTGAGAAGCAGGAAATGATTGTT
>JAQXZJ010000034.1 GCA_029227155.1 Erysipelotrichaceae bacterium | reverse complement strand
GCTGTGAATGTATTGGTTTCTAATGGATCTAAGGGAGCGATTCTTGTTGGAGAAAAAGATGTTTATTATGGAGATCCAATTAAAGGAAAACGGGTGAATTCGATTGGTGCAGGGGATTCGATGGTAGCAGGTTTTGTTTGTGAGTGGATGAAATATCATGATTATGAAAAAGCGCTTAAGATGGGGCTTGTATGTGGTGCTATCACTGCTTTTTCAGATCGTTTAGCTACTCATGATGAAATCTATCAAAGACTTCCTGAAGCGAATGTGATAAAAAAAGTAGCATAATCATAAATTTTTGATAAACTATATTAGGTAATTAACTTGGAGGAAGATGAATGAAAGATGTAATTCGAATTGAAGGGGGAAGAAAACTAAATGGTACTGTTCGTGTTAGCGGTGCGAAAAACGCAACAGTAGCTTTAATTCCTGCTTCCATCTTGGCAAGCGGTCCAGTAACAATTGTTGGTGTTCCCAATATCTCAGATGTAAAATCGTTATCGACTATTTTACAAGAATTGAAGGTAGATGTCATTCAAAAAGGAGAAGATCATTTAGTAATTGATCCAACTCATATGGAGAATATTACATTAGATCATCCAGCGGTGACAAAGTTGCGTGCTTCTTATTATTTTATGGGGGCACTGTTAGGAAAGTATAAAAAAGTTAAAATTCGGATGTCAGGTGGATGTTATCTTGGACCTCGTCCAATTGATTTGCATCTAAAGGGATTTGAAGCATTGGGTGCTACGGTTAAATATGAACAGGGTTATTATACTTTGGAAGCGAAAGAATTGGTTGGTACGAAGATTTTCTTGGATTTTGCTTCTGTTGGTGCGACGATTAATATCCTAATGGCAGCTGTTTTTGCAAAAGGTAGAACAACGATTGAAAATGCTGCGAAAGAACCAGAGATTATTGATGTTGTTACCTTGTTAAATAAAATGGGCGCTAAGATTCGTGGTGCAGGTACGAATGTCATTACGATTGATGGTGTAACGGAATTAAGTGGTTGTTTCCATGAAATTATTCCTGATCGGATTGAAGCAGGAACGTTTATTATCATTGCGGCAGCAGCTGCAGAACATATGGTCGTGGAAAATATTATTCCTCAACACTTGGAGGCATTGTTATCGAAACTGCAGGAGATGGATGTTGATATGGATGTACAGGTGGATCGTGTTACGATTCGTGGCGGAAGACAATTGAAGGCTATTGATGTAAAGACTTTGCCATATCCTGGTTTAGCAACGGATCTACAGGCTCCATTAACTACATTGATGACACAAGCATATGGAGAATCAACAGTGACAGAAACCATTTATCCACAACGGTTCAAACATTGCGATGAACTTGGTAAAATGGGTGCTCGTATCGACGTGAATATGCCAAGTGCGGTTATTCATGGGCCTACAAAATTATATGGTGTTGATGTAACGGCAACGGATTTGCGTTGTGGTGCTAGTCTAGTAATTGCTGGATTAATTGGTGATGGTATTACAACGATTGATGAAGTATATCATATTGATCGTGGATATGATAATCTAGATGGTAAACTTAAGAATTTAGGAGCAAACATCTGGAGAGATCAAATCGAGGAATAGCGAAAATACCAAATTATAGTTATTGACTGCCTGAATATTCTATGTTAATATGATTTGGCAAATATGCACTTACTTTGAATTGATAAGATATTCAAGGCGGAAGGAGAAATACGTAATGAAAGCAAATATTCATCCAACAGTATATGCAACAAAGGTTGTTTGTACATCTTGTGGAGCTGAATTTGAAACTCATTCAACAAAGAAAGAAATTCGTGTTGATACATGTTCAAATTGCCATCCATTCTATACAGGAAGACAACGTTTCGCTGCAGCAGCTGGTAGAATCGAACGATTCAACAAGAAATACGGTATTAAAGAAAACAAGGAATAATTCCTTGTTTTTTTGTTAAAGGGGGATTCTATGATCCATATCATTCTATTATTAGCAGGATTATGTCTAGGATTGATGCAAAGCTTAAATGGACAACTAGCAATATACTTAGAAATCTTTGAAGTTAGTTTTTTGGTACATATTATTGGAGCAATTGTGTTGATTCTATGTATGAAACTGACCACAAAAGAAAAGATTCATTTAACAGGATTACCTCTCTATTTGTATAGTGTTGGTTTCTTTGGTGTTAGCCTTGTGGCAATATCAAGTTTTTGTACATCTCATATAGGTGCGACGTTAACGATGTCTTTATCTGTATTAGGACAACTAGTGGTATCTGCAATGATTGATCACTTTGGATGGTTCCATAAAGAGCGGGTGGAATTTAAATTAAAGCGTTTTCCGGCTTATCTATTTATAGTGATAGGACTAGTATTGATGATAGGATGGTAGTGAATGATGGGGTATATAATTATTGGCTGTTTAGCTTTATTAAGTGGTTGTGCTGGTGTGTTCAATAAAATGCTGAATTTAGAAGCTAAACGGCAGTTAGGTACATGGAATGGAACTTTAGTCAATTATGTAGAGAGTACCATTATTTCCGGTGTCTTGATGATTCTTTTAGGTAGTTGTCATTTATTTCAATTCTCTTATCTACAAACGATTCCTGTATGGTATTTGTTTGGGGGATTGTTTGGGGTTGTTTCTATGTTGTTGGCACTAAATGGCTTTGCAAAATCCAGTATCATGACAGCAACCGTACTGATGTTAATTGGTCAGTTAAGTGCTGGATATTTGATTGATTCAATTGTTAGCCAAAAAATTGACTTCTTTCAATTATTGGGAGTTTTATTTGTTGTTGTTGGTGTTATTTTAGATAAAAAATTAGCGAAATAAAGATTCAAAAAATGTCAAGTCTGTGAAATAATATTTTCATAATTATAATGGTAGATGAGGTGGATGGAATGTACAATCAATATCGTTTAGGGTTTTTAGAAGTTATCTGTGGATGCATGTTTGCTGGTAAAACAGAGGAATTAATTCGTAGAATTAAAGTATTGGAGTTTGCGAAAAAGAAGATTATCGTATTTAAACCAAAAATTGATAATCGGTATAGTGATACGCAAGTAGTTTCTCATGCTGGTAGTAGTGTGGAGAGTGTTGTTATTCAAAATGCAAGAGAAATTCTGGATCATGTAAAAGAGGATACGGAAGTAGTTGCTATTGATGAAGTGCAATTCTTTGATGAAGAGGTTGTAGAAATTTGTGATTTGTTAGCACATCAAGGAAAAAGAGTGATGGTTGCTGGTTTAGATACGGATTTTAGAGGGGAGCCTTTTGGGGTAATGCCATCTTTAATAACGCAAGCAGAATTTGTAACAAAGTTAACTGCAGTTTGTGTGAAGTGTGGTGCTCCTGCTACTCGCACACAACGAATGGTGAATGGTAAACCGGCAAAATATGATGATCCGATCATCTTAGTTGGTGCTTCTGAAAGCTATGAAGCGAGATGTCGTCATTGTCATGAAATTCCACATAAACCAAGTCGTTTTAATCAATAAGAATACTCAGGCTAATCTGATTTAGATTAGCTTTTTTATTAAGAAAATCTTTGCATAAAAAGAAAATAAATGTCAATGATATAACATAAATAGAATCATATAGCCAAGGACATTACATATTTATTGAAAATATAATAATGGTGCAGATAGGAGCAATAGGCAGATGCAAAAAGTGAAAAGTGGAATAGAACTAGCAAGAAAAAAAGCAAAGATAAGTGAAGCGGATTTGGCAGGAAGAATGAAAATAGATGATTCGGTATTAAAAGGATGGGAAGTTGGTGCTGGTTCGATGCAAATTACAACATTGTTAAAGCTAGCAGAGATTTTAAATGCATCTACAGATATGCTTTTATTTTCAGAAGAACGAGAACCACTTTCATTAGGGCAATTAAAGGAAGAGGATCGAAAAATAGTCATTAATTTCTACAAGAAACTACTAAATGAATAGGAGAATAGCCATGGATATTCATGATAAAATCAAAATGCTGAGGGAAAGTAACGGATGGTCACAGTTGGAGTTTGCCGATCGGATCGGTGTGAGTAGACAGACAGTGAGCAACTGGGAAACAGGAGGAGGGATTCCTTCTATTCCTCATATTAAAATGATTGCTTTACAGTGCCGAGTATCAACTGATTATATTATCTATAATGACTGTCCTTATCAACTTTCATTATTGGGGATTGATGATGAAGAATATAACTTGTTGCAAAGTATGATTCGTATGTTAGAGCAGAAACAGAAAGAAAGTGTATGACTATTTCATGATTTCGTCTAACATTTGATTAGCGATTTTAGTAGGATAAGAATAGCGAATGTCTGCTTGCTTAAAGTAGGCATTTTTTTTGCCTTGATCAAATCCTACCCATACACCAATGGTATAGGTTGGACTAGCTGCTAGTGTCCACTGATCTTTTGCAGCATAATCAGGGATATTCCATTTTCTACCGGCTGTACCCCAATCACTGGTTCCTGTTTTGGCATAAACAGGATAATTATCTTGCAAGCGATATAGAGTATGAAGCCAGTAATCTTTTGTAACATTATTGGCTAATAAGGATTTCATATCTCTAGAAGTTTTTTTCGATAGTAAATGAACGGAATCTGTTTGGTTGTAATAGGTTTGTTTTGTATCTAGCATAGTTATTGAGGTAATGGCTGTTGGTTTTTGATAGATACCCTGATTGATTAACATAGAAAAAGCATTTGCTAGTTGTAAAGGAGAAGCCGTACAGGTATCTCCACCAATTGCATATTGTAAATGATAGCGTAAGGCCATTGGATGATCAAACCCTAGTGTTAGAAGATAGTCTATGATTGCCTCTCTTCCGATGGTGTTTTCTGCTTCATTTAATAAAAGAATAGCAGGAATATTGTAAGAGGCAGATAATGCTTGTTGCAAAGGAATATAACCATGGTACTTACCATCAGCATTATAGACTTGAAAGTCAGTATGAGGCCAATAAATTGGATAATCTCCAATAAAAGAGTTTTTATGAAAATGAGTATATTCTAGTGCAAGGGCATAGTCGAGAATTGGTTTGATAGCAGAACCCGTTTGTTTACGAGCATCGGTTGCATAACTAAAAAGATTTGCACCATCATAATCTCTTCTTCCTCCAATGGCTATAATATGAGAAGTTTCATTTTCTAAGAGGATAAAACCACTTTCCATATTTTCTTTTAAATGTATCTTTGTTTGATTGCTTAAGATTTTTTCTGCTAATTGTTGTGTTTGTGGAATCATGGATGTATGAATGATCATATTTCCTAAATAAGGATCTTTTCCAGTTAGTTCTTTCGCTTCTTTTACAACGTAGTCAATATAGGCTTGGTATTGATAAGGTTGTTTATTTCTTACCAATAAATGTTCAACAGGAATTCTTTTTTGTATCAATGTCTCTTCTAAGGTTAGATATCCGTGATAATACATCATATCAATGGTTTCATTTCGACGAAAAGTCGCATAATCTAAATTCATAAAGGGATTATAGACATTTGGACGGTTGATGATACCAGCTAGTAAGATTGCTTCTGAAGTAGATAATTCTGTAACATCTTTTTGAAAGTAATATTGACTAGCGGATTGTATTCCACGAGTGGGTCCTCCAAAGTTGATACGATTCAGATAATGAACTAGGATTTCTTCTTTTGTTAAAAGCTTTTCTGCTTGTATGGATAAATAGATTTCTTGTAGTTTACGAAGTATTGTTTTTTCAGCAAGCTTTTCCTCAGAGGAAAAGTAGGTATTTTTTATCAGTTGCATTGTCATGGTAGAGCCTCCCTGGCTAAATTCTCTAGATTTTAATACTTGTAGAGTAGATTGGGTAAATCGAGGGATATCAAAACCATGGTGTTGGAAATAACGAGAATCTTCAATGGCTAAAAATGCATCAATCACGGTCTGTGGTAATTGTTCGTAAGTAATATTTTGACGTTTTTCTTTTCCTAGTTCGGTGATGATGGAACCGTTACTAGCATAGATCAAAGTTGATTGTGAGCTTTGGAAATCTTGGATATTTAAAGTAGGTGCTGTTTGAATGATATAGAGAAAAGAAAGAATACCAATGCTCATAATAAATAAGAAGATCAGTAGAAAGTAGGGAAAAGAAGATCCTTTCTTTTGGGGCATAATAGGAGCGTAATGCAGTTTTTGTTTGATATTCTGTAATCGTTTTTTCTTCTTTGTTTGTTTTGGGGACATGTTCACACTCCTTTTCTATTATTATGTGTGTGATATGAGATGATATATTGATAATTTTAGCAGAAGTGGTTTTATGTTTTTTGTTAGAGTTTGCGGTGTTTGAATCTTGTTTTTGGTATAATGGAAACAAATGGAATGGTATTTCTATATTTTCTACTGTTAGATTGTGGAAAAACATATATTGCTGTGGTATTCTTACTAGTGCAATTAGAAATGCTTATGTTTTAAGGCACAAGTGAAAGAAGGAGGGTGAAGAAATGGATAAAATGATGGCTCGTTTAGAGGGTATGGAAGAACGTTATCATGAATTGAATGAATTATTGATGGACCCAGAGATGATGGCGGATCAACGTCGTTATGCTAAATTAGGCAAAGAACAAGCGAGTTTGCAGGCTACTGTAGAAACGTATCAGGAATTAAAAACAGTTTTACAACATATTGATGACGCAAATGAATTATTAAAAGAAGATGATGCAGAAATGCGAGAAATGGCGAAGATGGAATTAGAGGAATTAACTCCTCGTCGTCAGGAGTTGTTAGATCGCTTAGAAGTGTTATTGATTCCGAAAGATCCAAATGATGCGTGTGATGCTATTTTTGAAATTCGTGGTGCAGCTGGTGGAGATGAAGGTAATATCTTCGCTGGGGATTTATATCGGATGTATTGTAAATATGCAGAATCTTTGAAGATGAAAGTGGAATTAGTGGAAGCTGTAGAATCAGAAGCAGGTGGATTTGCTCAAATTTCATTTATTGTGAAAGGAGATAATGCTTATGGGCGCTTTAAGTTTGAATCTGGTGCTCATCGGGTACAACGGGTACCTAAAACAGAATCACAAGGAAGAATTCATACTTCAACAGCAACGGTTTTAGTATTACCAGATGTAGAGGATGCAGATATTGAGATCAATCCACAGGATTTAACGATTGAAACACACCGTGCAAGTGGAGCTGGAGGACAACATATCAATAAGACTGATTCTGCCGTAAGAATTGTGCATATTCCTACAGGTATTACAGTGAACTGTCAGGATGGACGTTCTCAAATTGAAAATAGAGAAACGGCTATGCGCTTGATCAAAGCGAGAGTATATGATGAATATCAAAGAAGAATTGAAGCTGAAAAGGGTGAAATTCGTCGTAGTAAGATTGGTACGGGGGATCGTGCTGAGAAGATTCGTACCTATAACTATCCACAAAACCGTGTAACGGATCATCGTATTGGGTTTACGATTCAACAATTAGATCGTGTTATGGAAGGGAAAATGGATGATGTGATTACTGCTCTTTTAGATGCAGAACAAAAAGCGAAGATTGCAGGTGAACAATAGTGCTTTCGTATAAGGAAGTATTAAAACAAGCTCAAAGGGAATTGAGTGAGGTTGGTGTTTATGAGCAAACGGCACAATTGTTAATGTTAGAGTTGGCAGAGAAAGAAGCAGCGGACTTATATTTGTGTTATGAGGAAGAAATGCCACAAGCATTGTATGATGAATTTCAAGCGGCTATGGAGCGTTTGAAACAACAGGAACCATTACAATATATTTTAGGATATCAATGGTTTTATGGACGGAAATTTACTGTGAATGAAGATGTGCTGATTCCTCGTTATGAAACGGAAGAACTTGTTGCTAATGTGCTTGCAGAATTGGATGAATATTTCCCTGAAGGGGAAGTCGTAATGGCTGATATTGGTACTGGAAGTGGCGCTATTGCGATTAGTTTAGCTTTGGAAGAGCCAAGAGTAAAAATGCATGCTTGTGATATTAGTTTAACAGCATTAGAAGTTGCGAAGAAGAATGCATTGGATTTACAAGCTGAGGTGCAATTTTACCAAGGTGATTTATTAGAACCTTTGATTCAACAAGGAATACAATTGGATATTCTCGTAAGTAATCCACCTTATATTCCAACTCATCAACAAATTGAAACAAGCGTAAAAGATTTTGAACCGAATGTTGCTTTGTTTGGTGGAGAAGATGGTTTATTCTTCTATCGAGGGATTTTCAGACGTGCACATGAAGTAATCAAAGAAAAAGCTATTTTGGCATTTGAGATTGGTTATGATGAAAAAGAAGCGATATTAGCTTTAGCGAAAGAATATTTCCCAGATGATAAGATGGAAGTATTAAAAGATTTAAA
>JAQXZJ010000033.1 GCA_029227155.1 Erysipelotrichaceae bacterium | reverse complement strand
TTCAATCCATCTCCAAAAGCCATGATATTTGACATTGGGACCTGAAACATCTGACTCAAATTCTCTAAAGCTTCCTTTTTCCCTACTTCAAGTGCTGTAACTTCTAAATAAAAAGGAGTAGAAAATGCCATCTTCATTTGATTCTGATATTTTTCTAATATCGGAGCAATCCTTTTTTCAAACACTCGAGGTCGAGCACTTAAAAGAATCTTATACGGGCCTTTTTGTAAAACCTGTTCCCATGAATCAACACAACGATAAGGCGTATGAAGCACCCTTGTTTCAATCTGTAAACGATGTGTCTTTTCACTTCTTACCCACAAAGTGCCATTTCCATCAATGATCGGATAAATTGGCATATTTTCTAAATCATGAAGCAGCTCTAATGCTAACGATTTTGCTAATCGTTTTTCAAACAACACTTCCTTCGTCTGAAAATCAGTAACTTTTGCACCATTATGAGATACAATCAAACCATGGTACTGATCCATTTGTAACTGTTTCGCTTCATTGACCATTCCTTCATAGATACGACCACTGATTAACAACAAGCGAACCCCTTGTTTTTGTGCTTCAATTAAGGCTTCTATTGTCTTTTTCGTTATCTTTTTTTGATGATTGGTCAAAGTACCATCTAAATCCATGGCAATCCATTGAATCATAGTTTCCCTCCACATGTCATATTCTTCTATTTTATTATACTGAAACACATCAAAAAGGGAAATAATTCTTTTCACTTACAATATTTATGGTAGAATAAACCTTGCGAAAAGAGGAAACTTATGAAACAGTTACTAGATTTATTTTGGACATTTTTTCAGATCGGTGGACTAACTTTTGGCGGAGGATACGCAATGCTTACT
Source organism: Erysipelotrichaceae bacterium (assembly GCA_029227155.1). Taxonomy (GTDB): domain Bacteria; phylum Bacillota_I; class Bacilli_A; order Erysipelotrichales; family Erysipelotrichaceae; genus RGIG4607. The sequence goes on along the minus strand of JAQXZJ010000033.1, from coordinate 9,476 downwards.
ATGATACAAAAAGAAATTGTAGAAAAGCATGCTTGGGCAACTAATGATGAGATCGTTGATTATTACGCCATCGGTCAAATTACTCCAGGAGTCATTGCAGTCAATACAGCTACTTTTATTGGATACAAAATAAAAGGAATCATTGGTGGAATTGTCGCTACAGCAGGTGTGATTTCCCCTTCTATTTTGATTATTACAGTTATCGCTGCTTTCATTCGTAATTTTATGGACTACCCAATCGTCGTCCATGCTTTTAGTGGCATTCGTGTTGCAGTTTGTGTGCTCATAGCTACTGCTGTTTTAAAATTATGGAAAAGCAATATCAAAAATAGGAAAGGAGTCATCATTTGTCTATTGGTTTTCTTTCTGGTATCCTTTACCAGTATTTCCAGTGTATATATTGTTTTAGCAGCGATCATCTTTGGATTATTCTTTGTTAGGGGTGCTACACTATGATTCTTTTAACACTCTACTTAGAATTTGTGAAAATTGGCTTATTTGCTGTTGGTGGCGGATTAGCTACCATTCCATTTTTAGCTGACTTGTCAGAAAAATATGCCTGGTTTACAACAGCAGAATTAACCAATATGATTGCTGTTTCTGAATCTACTCCTGGTCCTATTGGAATCAATATGGCTACTTATGTTGGTTATACGGTCCATGGGGTAAGTGGTGCAATTGTTTCAACCATTGGTATCGTTACTCCATCCATTATTATTATTTTATTGATTGCCTGTCTACTTAAGAATTTTAAAGATAACCCACAGGTACAACGTGTATTTTCGGTCTTACGTCCAGCTGTTACAGGATTAATTGCTGCGGCAGGATTTCAAGTTTTTCAATCAACACTCTTTATTCTGAGTCCTTCTTATGAAATCAGTCAATTACTTTCCTATTTCAATTTTCCGGCGATTCTGTTATTTATTATCTTATTTATTTATCAACAGAAATACAATCGACATCCGATTATCGTCATTGGAATTGCTGCTGTGTGCGGAATTCTCTTTGCTTTCTAAAATATACAAAAACTGATCATTGCATACTTGATCAGTTTTTTATTTCTATGTTCATGCCACATTGTTCGATCGTCTTAAAAAAAGTTGGATACGATTTGGCAATTGCTTCTGCACCATCAATCTTACAAGTCTGTTTTGAACAAAGCGTTCCAATACTTAATGCCATTACGATCCGATGATCATTATGACCTTTCAGATTCATGGACCCTTTCCAATTGTCACACCCTTTGACCCATACTTCATCTTCTGTAGACGTCATTTGGACTCCTACTTTTGCTAGTTCTTCCTCCATCACAGAAATTCGATCACTTTCTTTGATACGCAGCCGTTTCGCATGCGTAAAATGTGTTGTACCTTTAGCAAAAGAGGCAGCCACAAAAAGAATAGGCCCTAGATCCGGACAATTTCCCAAATCAATTTCTATTGCCTTAAGCTCACAAGGATAACAATGCACTCCTTGTGCCTCCCATCTCAATGTCATCCCCATTTTTTGCAGAATGGACAGAATTTCCCGATCTCCTTGTAAACTATCAGGATTCGCATCTTCCAGATACAATGGCCCCATTTTATGACTTAACACCGCCCAAAATGCCAATTGAGAATAATCCGCCTCAATTCGAATATCATGTGCCTGATAGTTTTGATTTCCCTTGATAAATATTGTTTTTTCATCTTCAAAATAAGCCTTGATCTGAAACTGCTGTAACATCTGCAATGTTAGATCAACATAAGAACGTGATTCAAAAGAACCTGTAATATGAATTCGTGAATCTTCTTTCTTCAATGGTAAAGCAAACAACAAACCTGAGATAAATTGAGAACTAACATTCCCCGGAATTACAAGATCACCGGATTGAATCGTGCCTTCAATCGTAATTCCTGTCGCATCCTGTTGAAAGAATAAATGTTGTAACTGAAATAAATCAGCATATACTTGTTGCGGTCTCTCTAATAGACGTTTGCTCCCTTGAAATAACACTCTTTGTTCCGTTAAAGATGCAATGGGAATCATAAAACGCAAAGTAGAACCTGATTCCTGACAATAAAATGGTTCCGTTATCGTCTGATTCCAATCTTGAATCCCTTGGATTACTAGCTCTCGTTCTTTTTCTACAATGCTAGCACCTAATAAGCGCATACAACGAATCGTTGCTTGAATATCTTGAGAATCATCCACATTAGTGATTACTGAAACACCCTTTGCTAAAGAAGCACAAATAATTGCCCGATGAGCTAAAGATTTGCTAGCAGGAAGAGGAATCTTTGATTCCTTAATAACAGAAGAAAAAATTGTTACTTCCATTACAATGTTCTTCCTACTACTTCCGCAACTTTTCTAGCTTTTGCTACTAAAGCCTTAAATTTTTCCGGTTTCAGTGATTGTGCACCATCTGACCAAGCACATTCCGGATTATCATGCACCTCAATAATCAAACCATCTGCTCCTGCTGCAATGGCTGCTAAAGATACGGCTTCAACTAATTTATAATCACCTGTTGCATGAGAAGGATCAATAATAATCGGTAAATGTGTTTTTTCTTTAATAATAGGAATCACACTGACATCTAACGTATTACGCGTATAAGTTTCAAATGTCCGAATACCACGTTCACATAAGATTACATTTGGATTTCCGTTTGCCATAATATATTCTGCCGACATGATCCATTCTTCAATCGTATTTGCTAATCCACGTTTTAAAAGAATTGGCTTATTGATCTTCCCCAATTCTTTTAACAATTCAAAGTTCTGCATATTTCTAGCACCCACTTGAATCAAATCAACATTTTCAACAAACTCATCAATCTTATCCGCACTCATAATTTCAGAAACAATTGGTAATCCTGTTTCTTCCCGTGCATTTACCATACATTTGATTCCCTCTGTTTTCATACCTTGAAAAGAATATGGAGAAGTTCTAGGTTTATATGCGCCACCTCTTAACATCACACCTCCAGCATCTTTTACTTCTTTAGCAATATGAACCATCATCTGTTGTCCCTCTACGGAACATGGTCCCCCAATGATCACAATTGGTTCACTTTGACCCACTGTAACATTCCCAACTTGTATAACCGAATCTTCTGGATGAAAACTACGACTCGCTAGTTTATAAGGAACATCAATTCGTTTGACACTTTCCACCCATTGATTCGCTTGAATTCGCTTATCATCAATCTTAGAAGTATCACCCATCAACCCTAAAACCGTGAAATTGATCCCTTCACTCACTGTTAGACGTAAACCTTGTTGTTCTAAAGAATGAATCAGTTTTTCTTTCTCAATATCCGGTGTTTTTCTTTTTAATGTAATAATCATTTCTTATTCCCCCTTATTGATCCACGCTAGAATCTGTTCAATGGTTTCTTCAACCGTACCATTATTATCTATTTTTACTTCACTATAAGCTTCATATAATGGTTTTCTTTCTTGATACATCTTTTCAATAGCTGTTTTATCCTTGCTCAATGGACGAGAAGGATCCGCAACTAGTTTATCTACATCCCTATCTAAATATACAATTCGTCCATTTTGCCTTAACCAATCAATATTCTCTTTCCTCTTGATCACACCTCCACCAGTAGATATTAACTGATGTGTTTTTGTTGCAAGTTCTTTTACTTTGTTTGTTTCTAATTTACGAAATGCTTCTTCTCCCTGTTGTTCAAACAAGGTTCGAATCGGCATTTGAATCTCTTCTTCAATCTTTTGATCAATATCCACTACCGTATAATCACATGGAAGCAATTGTGATATGGTCGTCTTTCCACAACTTGGCATACCAATCAAAACGATATTTTCTTTTTCTTTTAATAATTGATTCGTAATCTTCTCAATCCAATGATCATCAATCGATTGATTCAAAAAGATTTCAACCGCCTGTTTTGCTTGAGCGACTAACATCATTAAACCACAGGCTGTTTTACATCCTCGATTTTGAGCATCAACGATCAATTTTGTTCGCAAAGGATTATAGACAATATCACAAACACTTTCTAGTTGAGTAAACTTTTCTAATTGAATCGGACTTTCTTCATTATTAGGAAACATACCCACCGGTGTTGCATTGATAATCACTTCTGCATCAGCATGCATTTGATAACACATATCATAAGTTATTGTGCCTGGTTTTTCTTTCCTTCCTACAATAACCAGTTCTCTTACCTGTAAATCATTTAAAACCGCTTTAATCGCTTGAGCAGCACCACCATTTCCTAAAAGAATTACTTTTTTATTTGTAACAGAAATATGATTTCCTTTTAACATATAATGAAATCCATAATAATCCGTATTATATCCCTTCAGCTTTCCCTGATCATTTACTATGGTATTCACTGCACCAATCATCCTTGCTTTTTCATCTAACTCATCCAAGTAAGGAATCACTGTTTGTTTATAGGGTATCGTTACATTCAAAGCCGCAAATTGTTTTTCTTTCATAAATTGATCCAATTGTTCTTTTGTTAATTCAATTAAATCATAGGTATAATCCGCTAACTGTTCATGAATCAATTTCGAATAACTATGCCCCAATTTTTCGCCTATCACACCACGAATCATTCCATCCACCATCCAATTCCATAGCGAATAGTGAGTAAATCAACCAATGCTAAAGCAATCATGCTATCCTGTACCACACGAACCCGATGAATAATTGCTGGATCATGTCTTCCTTGAATCTCCAATTGGACAGCTTCATGCGTTTTCAGATGAATCGTTTCCTGTCTTTGACTAATGGATGGTGTTGGTTTCACAACTGTTCTCAAACGAATTGGCATACCATTAGAGATTCCACCATTGATTCCACCATTATGATTGGTTTTTGTTTCTACTTGATGCGTATAGATAAAAGCATCATTTGCTTCGCTTCCTTTTCTTTTTGCAAAATCAAATCCTAAGCCAAACTCAACTCCTTTTATTCCTCCAATACTGAATAAGTAATGAGAAATGACACTTTCCAATGAACCAAAGAATGGTTCCCCCACTCCTGCAGGTACACCACACACAATAGACTCCAAAATTCCTCCCAGTGAATCCTGTTGTAACCTTGCTTGTTCAATCGCCTGTACCATTTCTTTCTCTTTCTCTGGTTGAATCACCGCCAAATAACGTTCATTTAAAGATTGAAGTTGTTGTTTCAATTGATCTTTATCACAAGAGAAAGGTTCATCCAATATGTCATATAATTGTTGAATATGCGTTCCAATCACAATTCCTTTCTTCTGCAACATTTGTAAAGCAATTGCTCCACAAGCCACAAGCGGAGCTGTTAAACGACCAGAGAAATGTCCTCCACCTCGATAATCCTGATATCCATGATATTTTACTTCCGCTGTATAATCCGCATGAGAAGGACGAGCAATCTCTTTTAGCTGACCATAATCTTGACTTCTTTGTTGTGTATTGTCCATCAAAATCGTTAATGGTGTCCCTGTCGTTCTGCCATTAAAATAGCCACTGACAAAATGAGGGATATCACTTTCTTTTCGTGAAGTAGAAATCGTACCCTGTGGTCTCCGTTTATCTATCTGTTGAGAAAGAAACGCTTCATCAATCGCAATTCCAGCTGGTAAGCCATCCATCACACAACCAATCTTTTCCCCATGAGACTCTCCAAACAACGTCACACTCACCAGTGTACCTATCGTGTTTTTCATCTGAATTCCCCCTTTATAGTTTTTCTTTCACAAATGACAATGGAACAGACTGTAATTTTGCCTTTCCAATTTCATGAACCTGAACAATCGTAATCATCTGACCTTCAGCTTTTTTATCTTTTATTAGATACTGATATACACAATCAGCATCCAAATCATAATCCGTAAAAATTCCCCACCGTTGAACAATTCGTTGAATCAATTCTTTTATTTTAGCATCCTCTACTATTTTTATCATTCCTAAAGCAACCGCTTCTCCATGTAACAATTCATAGTGAGACGCACTTTCAATACCATGCCCAATTGTATGACCAAAATTTAATATTTTCCGCAATCCCTGTTCTTTTTCATCTTGTTCTACTACCTGTTTTTTTACCAGCAAAGACTCATACAAGATTTCTTCGATATTCCTCAATGGATCTTCTGTATCCAATAAATCAACCAGTTTCCCATTCGCAATCAATCCTGCTTTCAATGCCTCTACTAATCCATTATAAATATGACGTTTAGATAACGTATGTAATGTATCCGGATCAATAAAAACCGCCTTAGGCTGATGAAAAGCCCCCACACAGTTTTTAATCCCCATCATATCAATCGCTGTTTTCCCACCAATACTACTATCAATCTGAGAAAGAGTAGTTGTTGGAATATTAATAAAATCAATTCCTCTCATATACGTCGCAGCCACAAAACCTGCTAAATCACCAACTACACCACCACCAATAGCAATTACCAAATCCTTCCTACCAAATGATTCTTGTAACATTCTTTTCAAACACCTTTGATAGGTATCCATATTTTTAGAAGCTTCCCCTTGAGGAAAACATTCGACATAGCCCTGTTTACAATACGACAATACCCGTTCTACATATTCTTTAGGAACACCACTATCTGTTATAATCATCACTTTCCGTTGCCAATCAACAAATTGAGATAAATTATTTAAGATTCCTCTTTGAATATAAATTGGATAACTCCGTTCTTTTAAATCAACCAATAGTTTCATAGTAAATCCCCCAAAATGAAAAGTCCGAACTGGCTAATACCAATTCGGACTTGAATGTTTCCCTTTTAGATATCAGCCTCATTTAACATGTGAAAATGGGCTCATATCTTACAATATAGCCCTCTATCTAAAAGCGTAGTAATAAAAATAAGTTTGGTTATGCAAATTTAAGTTTTTCATGTTTGCCACCTCATTTTTAATTAGTTTATCACTGATGAAACACTTACGCAACCTTTTTTCAATAACTTTCAAAGTATTCTATCCAATTAGGAGAAATTCTATGTTATTTGTCGTGCTAAAACATCATAAAATACCATGTTTTAACCACTTTTTTGCTGGTAAAATCTCCAGTAGTAGCAATCTCTTTAGCGATATCACTAAGCACTTGTTTTACTTCTTGTGAATTACGCATTTGTGATGAACCATACTTTTTTCATGATGTCTTTTACATCATTAGTGTATTTAGAAGAAATAGAATAACGAATATCTTTATTTTCAGTAGGATTGACGTTATCTACATTCTTAATTTGATTAGAATTAAACACTACTGTTTCTGTTGGAAGAATAAATCCATCATATGTAGTTCCGTTTAATTCGTTAAACAATTCAGTAGTTTTTACTAAATCACCAACTGCTGTAGTTGAAATATCAAACAATTTACCATAATCATCTTTTTCCATTAAACTATCTGCAATTGATTCGACTGCAGCACCATAGCCATAGTTAGACAAATCCATATCTTCGCCATCATCTTCAATCGCTTGCAATAATTTAACAATTTGTTCTCGCGTAATGTTCTTTTCGTTCCACAACGGATTAGTAATATTTAAATAGTATTCTCTAGCTTCACCATATTGTTTTGCATGAGCTTCAGAATCGGTAAAATAAAAGCCTCTACCATACAAGTTAGAAGCTCTTGATTTCTTTCTATCAAATACATTAATATCTTCGTTTCCGCCACGATACATAACTTTAAGATTTCCAGCTTTATCCAAAACTTTTGATTCTTTAAAATATTCTTGTTGTTGATTAGATAAACTATTTCCTTTAGAATCTATTGACAAATTACCTGATTGTGATATATTAAAATCAGATAGTGAATTTGTCTGTGGGGATGATTCCCATTGGACAGATTCACTTCTTTTTTTGATTTCATTAATCAATGTATTATCAATATCTTCAAATTGTTTAATCCATTCCTCAAATTGACTACTTATATAAAAATTACAATCATTTTCCAAATGATTCAATAAAGTATATTTAAGTGAATCTCGTTGATGAATCGTATCAATACTATTAATTTTAATCTCTGTAACTTGAGAATTCTGGTATTTTAATCCTATTAAAACAGGGTTCCCATATTTGCTTAATGATGAAACTAATACATTTTTCTTTCCTTTATTACTGCCATATCCATCCATAACTAAAACAGAATTCTTTAATTCATCATCTAAATTATTTATAATTTCTTTTATTGCACCATGTTTTCTTTTTAATACTTTTTTAGTTCCAATAATTGGCGCATCTGGAATATTAGCATATTCTAACCCTTCATTATCTAATAAAACAATCACTTTATCATCATCTGATAAAGTTTCCACAATTCTAGTTTTATATGGTATATATTCTCCATCTTGAGTAAAAGATGCATTATACGACTTTTTAAATGCTTCAAATCTTTTTCCTGCTTTTTGTTGTAATTTTTTTAGTTTAATAGAATAGTTTACTTCTTCATTATTACTAATTGATTTTCTTGTTGATTCAAGATATACATCACGAACACGTTCTAATTCATGCTTATACTCACTATTGCCATTAAAGCGGCCTGCCATCTTCCCAAAGAAATCAGCAATACAATTCCATACATATGATTCTATTGTTATAATCTTTAAATTTTAAGAGTTTGCTTTTTTTAATCGCATAACGAATATATGATTCAAATAAAAAGTCTTTAAAAACGATAGTTTGTTCTATATTATATGGAATAAACTAATTCAAATAATCTGTTTCGTACTCGATTCTATATGGAAAATTCAAATTGATTAACACTTTCCCAGCATTTTTTCCATCTACTGATATCATTGAAAGTATCATGTATGAATTATCACTTGCAATGACTTTTTCCACAAGAAAACGAGATGTATCGTTTTTATCTAAATATATTCCAATCAGACTAGTTTTTTTAATTTTATCAATGATCATAGTTTCCACCATTCTTATTTCTTTGAGTAATGTGCCATTACTTTTACAAAAGCAACAGATGCAGCTCCTGTATTTTAATGTAGGTGCGGATTGCTTGTCTAAAGTCGCCAACTGCAAACAGAAAGCGATGCTTACTAGTATACGTTATTCATATTTCACATTCCATTCAAACTGTTCCTTAAAGTCTTCATAGTTTGAGAACAAATCCATATGCTACTATCTTCTGTGCTATAACCTTGTTTTATCTCGTCAATTCCTTTTTCCAAACTTCGCCATGCAGAATTCACAATAGTCATGATCATTTAAAGAATTGTTCGATTTGTACGATTGCTTGATCAAAGCACTCCATGTAAATATTTATCTTGATCTCTAAATGAGTCAGTCATTATCCATTATCACGATCTATATATTGCCATCTTATCCATATGGAACTCTTCGCTTTTTGTAGTGTCGATCTTTGTAAATAGATTAAACTTTTCGTACCAATAAAAAGGACTAGAAGGAGAATTTTTTATCTATGAAAAGTTCTCTTTCATAAAGATAGCCTAGTTTTTTCGCATTTTCTCTTATCTTATCCAAAAACAATAAATC
>JAQXZJ010000032.1 GCA_029227155.1 Erysipelotrichaceae bacterium | reverse complement strand
CTATTGAAGCAGGTGAAAAGAGATATATTCAAGAGTTGAGAGAAGAGTCCAAAAATGAAAAGGTTAAAATGGCTAGTGAGATCATTGGACGGACTCCAAAAGAACAATTGAATAAAATGGGGGTAAATCTTGATTCGCTAATCAACAATAAGGCGCAAAGAAACAGTGTTAATGACGAATTTGATGCTGATTTGGAAAAAGGTATAGATATTGCAAGTGTTGATGGGTTACGTGCAGCTTTGATCAATCGCTTACGTGAAGTCGGTAATGACGTTATCTCATTCAGCAAAACGCTATCGCAAAACTTCGACACAATAGCTGGTAAAGATGTCAAGTTGCGTTCATTATTAAGAGCAACAATTGAAGATCCTTTAGATGATGCGAAGAAAAATATGTTTACTGACATGAATGAAATGTTAATAAAGGTTTCAAGTATTTCAAAGAAATATGGAATCAAAAAAGGATCTAAAGAATCTGCTGCTGTTCAATGGTATGGTGAAGGTACAAAAGACACGACAGATCCAAACATCGGTGAGTATACTTTAGAGATGCTAAAAGCAGAATTCCCAAGTAAATGGAAAGCTATCGTTGATTGTGAAAAAGAGATTCGTCCTATTTACAATGGCTATATTGACAAAATTAATGAATCACGTATGAAAATCTATCCAAATGTGATGGAAAAGGCATATGAAGACTTAGCAAATGCTCAGATAAGGGTTAATAAGTATGAGCAAAGAATAGCTAATGCAAAGATAAACAATGTATACGACAGTTCATTCATCAAAAATCAACAACAGCTTTTAGAAAGAGCAAAAGCAGATGTTGAACGCATACAAAAGGCAATTGAAAATGGAGATTATACTTTAAACAAGGTGTTAAGTCCTCGTTCTGATTATTTTCACCATTTCCAAGATATATCTGATTTTCAAGGCAATATCATGGCCATGCTTAAAAATAATACTGATTACAAGATTTCAAATAAATTAAGTGGTATTAGCGAAGGAACTGCTCCTAAGGCAAAATATACAGGGTTTATGCAGCATAGGGGCTATGGTAAGTATAATGCGGATGCAATTGGTGGATTGATTAAATATATACCTGCAGCTGAATATGCTTGTAACGTGGATCCTTTTGTTGCTCAGCTTCGTGGTATTGTTAAAGCAATCAGAGATACAAGTGATGTTGATGAGACGAGTTTATCTTATACGGTAAATTACTTAACGCAATATGCAAATCATTTGGCAGGTAAGACGTTCATGCTTGATAGGATAATTACAGATATTCTTCCTGGTGGAAGAAAAGTATTGAAATATATAAAAGCAATCAATAACCGAGTAAAAGCAAATGCTATATTAGGGAATATGAGATCGGCAATTTCTCAGTTCTATAACTTGCCAGTTGGCTTATCAATGATAAGTAATCCAGCATCTATGGTTAAAGGAACGAAGATGTATGCACAGTATTTGATGGGTAATCAAACTGCTCGTGATATTATGAATCAATCTATTTTTCTTAAAGAACGGTATTTTGATAATGTTTATGAAAATCTCGATCTGAACGATGATGGACCAATTAAACAAAAAGCAATGTTCGTAATGCAATTTGGTGATGAAGTGGTATCAAGGAATATCTGGTTCGGAGCATATGCGGAAGCGATTTCTAAAAAAATGAGTAGTCAAGAAGCAATCAAATATGCCGATAACTTGACAAGAAATGCAGTTGCAGGTCGAGGCATTGGAGAAGTCCCATTGATGCAGCAAAGTGAATTAATTAAATTGTTGGCACCATTTCAAGTTGAAGTGAACAATCAATGGCAGTATTTTAAAAAATTATCACATGATATTATTTCCGGTAGTTCTGATGAAAAGAAAAGAGCAGCTTGGCAAATGTTTGTGATGTTTGCGGTAACTTGGGGTATGAATGAACTTCGAGAAAGATATTTGGACGGAAACAGGACTGTAATGGATTTGATTGATGCATTCAGTGATGCTTTTAACAATTATGATAGTGATGAAAATATTGTAAGTAATGTGGCTAGTGGAACAGGCCGCGTAGCTGGTGAATTACTTTCAAATGTTCCTTATGCAGCTCAGCTGATGCCACTTATGGTATCCGATAGCACAAGAGAGTCATTTTTTGGAGATGCGGATCCTACTAGATTTGGTACGGGTAATATAGGTGTTAATGCTTTATTGGCTCCATTTATCAGAGCGTTACAAGGTGAAAATCTGGATATTAATGAAATTGTATTTAGTTTATTGACCCCATATGGAGGTAAGCAAGCTGATCGTACATTATCCTATATGCAGGATAGAGGATGGGTTCCTAATCTAAATATCGATACAGAAAATGGAATACGATTAAATACTAATGAAGTTGCTGGATCATATTCAGACAACGGAAGATTAAGGTATGCTTTAAATGATGATTCTATATTAGAAACTGTTAGAGGTATCTTGTTTGGAAGTAGTGGAACTCAGGCAGCAAGAGAATATTATGACAAATCAAAAGGGCCATTGAGCGATTCTAAAACAGATGCATATGTTAATGCTAGAAAAGCTGGCGCTACTTATCAACAGATGAAAGGTGTAATGGATGAAGTCACTACATTTAAATCAGATAAAGATATTGACGGTAAAAGTATATCTTATTCTAAAGGTAAAAAGACAGCGGATTACATTGATGGCTTAAATATGAACGATAAGGCGAAGGAAACGCTATATAAAGCATATGCGTTATCTGATTCGCAACGTGCAATTTATGATAAATGTATCGCTAACGGAGCCACATATTCACAAATGAAAAAGGCTTTATTTGATATTGGTATCATGGAATCTATCAAGGATTCTAATGGTAAATCTATAGCAAATTCTAAAAGTGTTCGTATTGCTAAATATATAAACGATATGAATGTGAATGAAAACGTAAAACAGCTATTACGAAACGAATTTGTTAGTAAAACTGTAAGAAATATGAGCGATGAAGAACTTAGTGAACAGTTGAATTCTGGATCATCAAGAAGTTCCTCAAAATCAAAGAGTAGAAAAATCATTGAATCAGATTCAGCTGCCAAGAGAATTAGAAATCTGTTAAGTAATAATTCTTCTTCAATCAATGCTGAATTATCAAATAAAATCAAGAAAATTCTAAATGATTTTAATAGTTCGATTAGTTAAGGAAGTGGAAACACTTCCTTTTCTAATATAAAAAAGAAAGGAAGGAAAAAGTATGGATTTATTAAAAATTATTGAATTGATTTTGGCATTAGTTTTGATTGCTTTAATTGTAAGCATTGTAACAAGGTACACATGTGAAGGCATTTTTGATGCATTGGGTATTGAGAATGTATTAGTTAAAAGATTATTGGTAATCATCATCAACGCGTTGTTACTATATTACATTATGTTCATTTTAGCTAAATATAGAGTTATTGAATTTGTCATTGCTTTATTGTTTGCTAGTGCTGGTGCAGATGCGCTGCATAAAGCCATTAAAGCGGTTAATGAAGCGAGAACCGCTTATGCACTAAATGATATTCCTCCAAATGTTACGGAATATAACGATGAAAGCGTAGGATAGTTTTATGTCTGTGGAATTAGATATAATAGGAAGATGCCCTTGTGATAGTGGTTGGATATCTCAAGGTTTCAAATCAAGTCACAGAGCAATTGACATTGGATGGTTGACCAAGTATGGAGCAAATCTTCCTGTTAAAGCATGGTACGATGGTACTGTAATTGCTACAGGAACAGACAGTGCAGGCGGTGTATATGTTGTCTTAAAACATGAATCAGCAAAATACACAATCATTACTAGATACTGGCACTTTGTAAAAGGATCTATCAAGGTAAAAAAGGACAAACTATAACCCAAGGTCAAGTATTAGGAACTCGTGGTAACACAGGTATTTCATCTGGTGTTCATTTGCACTTTGAGATTTGGATCTGTCCAAAAGGCTACTCTTATAAGTCAAGTGATGTAAATAAATATGCTGTTGATCCAACGAAGTACACATACCTATTCGATGGTCAAGTAATGAAAGGCGATGTTATTCTTCCTAAAAAGCCTATTGAAATTTTAGATCCTAAACCTGTAGCAAGAGATGAAACTGTGCATCAAGTAGAAGTGATTGCAAATCAATTAAGAATAAGGAAAACACCTTCTCTAAATGGCGATCAATTATTCATCTGTGATAAGGGAATCTACAATGTATTACAATCGCAAGAAGCAGATGGCTATACATGGTTAGAAATCGAAATCGGCCGTTGGATAGCAACTAGAGAAGGAGAATGGACTATTGATTTACCTATCGTTAAAGTTCCTACTCAGGAAGAGATTATTATTGATTTGAGAGCACAAATTGATAAGATAAACAAAGAGATGGAATTGAAAGATAAGTCTATCACGGCTACCGAAAATGCCCTTAAAGATGCTCTAACAGTCATTGAGTCTGTTAGAAAGGCGGTGGCATAATTATGAATGATGCTATTGTTGTAGCCTTAATTGGAGGTTTATGCACTGCAATTCCAACAGTTGTTTGTACTTGGTTTAGCAATAACAAGAATCAAGCAGTAATTAATGCTAAGGTTGATGCTAATAATCAATTTCTTTCACATGAAATAAAGGAATTAAAATCACAAGTAGAGAAGCATAATTCAATTATAGAACGTACATATCATCTTGAAGAACAGGTTCACTTGATCAATCAAAAAGTAGATTTATATCATAAAGAATAATAGCCACCATCTAGGTGGCTTTTTTTGTTTAAATTCACCTACCATTTACCTACCATTTTTATGAAATTTAAAAATTGTTGTTATTAAATATAGATAAAATATAGCAAATAAGTGCGTTAAAAAACAGTAATTATAACTTTATAACGCATTATAATATATATAAATTATCCTCATCGTCTGCACCATAAGTAAAAGAAGCCCTTTATTTAAAGGGCTTTTTAAACAATTTAGGTACTAATATTATTAATACAATCAACCGCTTCTTCCAATTTTGACTTGTAAAAATGGTTATAAGTATTCAGTGTCATCGTTACATTGATGAAAGAAACCATCTTCAGATTATAAATGGAAGGAAACTTTGGGATTTGAAAAATATAAAGTGCATTTACAATGTGGATAAGAATGTATTGTATGTAGATGTGTATAAGCAGTGGGGAAAACAATGCATCAAGGAGGTTGTATAAAATGAAACGTTTATTTATTTCTCAACCAAAGAGAGGGAAAAAGATGAAGAGGTTTTATTGAAAAGAGAGGAATAATCAATACCTTCAATTACATTTCTTATATCAAGAATACGTTCCAACAGGAATAGGGTAATATCCGAAGAAACAGTAGTAAAGAAAATAATATTAAAATAAAATTTTTGTTTAATTTTTTGAATTATCGGATTAAAAAGAATGAATATCTTTTGAAACAGAAAATAAAACTTTGAAATAATAAATCAAACGGAAATCTATTGTATTCAAAAAGCTATGGTATAAGATATAAGTGTAAAGAGAAAGAGGGACAACGATATGACAACACAAGTTAACACAAACCAACATACACCATTAGAAGTAATGTTAGAAATGGATGATAATTTTCAACTGATTCAAGATATTCGTTATTTAATGAAATTACAAAAGAAGTATGAAAAGGGTACGGTATCGTTGATCAAAACCAAACAGGTATATGATGAGATGATGCATAAATATCACAAAGTATTAGAAATGAATGGTTATCACTTACATGAAGTGTATGTAGAAGAAGAGCATGATCCATTTGTGATTCGTCATCTAAAGAGAATGGTCAATGCTTTATGTAGAGTGATTCCTGAAGAAATCTGTTAATCTTATGTTGAGAATAGAGGATGTAGAAGAGGAAACTCATTCTAACATCCTTTTTTATTAGGAATACTTTGCTATTTAGATGAAAAAATACTATAATGAAACACGAGTGGAAAGAGGTAGTTGTCATGTTTGAGAATACGAAACTTGTTATTTGCGATATTGATGGAACTTTGGTAGTAACACACCAAAAGCTATCAGAACGTGCAAGAAAAGCAATTGAAAAACTGAGGGAACATGGAATTCTTTTTGGGGTTGCATCAGGTCGTAATATCGGTGATTTGTCATATATTGTAGGTAGTTGGGGAGTCGAAGATGTTGATGTTATTATAGGATTAAATGGATCTGAATTATATGATGGGATTCATGATAAGACTTATAAATACTTCCAGATGGAACCAGAATGGATCAAAGAAACATTTGATATCATGCGTCCATTTAATTTTAATCCTGTAATGTATTATGGGAAAGCATATATGTGTGGCGTGTATGATACGAAAGTTCATTATTCTGTTCAATTTACAAAATCAGATTATATTGTTGCAAAATCAGAAGAAGATTTTTATCGGGAACCAAATGCTAAAATTATGTTTAGAGTAGATGAAAAGGATATGCCAGCAGTAGAAGCTAGAGCAAAAGAGTTTGAGTCTCCTTATTATAAAGCAAATAAAACACAGGCAACTTTGATGGAATTTCAAAACCGTCAAGCTTCAAAGGCGTATGCGTTGGATCAATTCTGTCAATTGAATGGTTTTACATTAGATAATATCATTGCATTTGGTGATACAACCAATGATAATGAAATGTTAAAGGCAGCAGGCATTGGAGTATGTATGGTAAATGGCTCCGATGATACAAAAGCGATGGCAGATATCATTACGGAAAAACCAGTAGAAGAAGATGGCTGGGTAGATTTCATAGAGAATGTATTTTTTAAAGAAAAAGGTTGGTAGAAGAAAGGGTTCGCAATTAAGCGAATCTTTTTTAATGCTAACAAATCAGAACGGAATATGGTAAGATATAAATAATAAGTGGAGAATAATGAATCATGGAAAATTATCAAACCTATGTACAAATTCTAAAAGAAGAATTAGTTCCTGCGATGGGCTGTACAGAGCCAATTGCTTTGGCTTATTGTGCTGCAGTAGCTAGAAAAACATTAAATCAAATACCAGAAAAAGTAATTGTAGAAGTGAGTGGAAACATTCTTAAGAATGTGAAAAGCGTTGTTGTGCCAAATACCAATGGACATAAGGGAATCCAGTCTGCAGTAGCGGCTGGAATCGTTTATGGGAAACCTGAGTTGGTGTTAGAAGTAATCTCTCAGGTAAGTGAGGAAGAGAAAAGACAATTAGATGCCTTTTTACAACATACAGTATTTGAAATTCACTCAATTAAGAGTGAAGAAGCTTTAGATATTAGAATAACGGTAATTGCAAAAGAAGAGTCCGCAAAAGTTCGAATTGCTAGAAGTCATTCTCATATTGCTTCTATTGAACGTAATGGAGAAGTCATTTATCAAAGTGATTTTCAAAAAGAGAAAAAAGCCGAACTAGCGGATCGTAAGGCATTAAGTATAGAAAAAATTGTACAGTTTGCGAATGAAGTAGATTTAAAAGATGTACAAGAGGTGTTACAACGTCAAGTTGATTATAATTATGCAATTGCCC
>JAQXZJ010000031.1 GCA_029227155.1 Erysipelotrichaceae bacterium | reverse complement strand
ATCCAATACTGCTTCTTCATCACTTGATGCAAAACTTAAAATACCAAATGCATCATAACTATGCGAAACTGAACCTTTTACCCCTAAATTAGCATGTGCTTTATTGAAGCATCCACGAACTTCAGCAACAGAACGATTTACATTGTCTGTTAAAACATCAACAACAATAGTAGAAGCACCAGGACCAAATCCTTCATATCTTGCATCGATATAAGATTCGTCGTTTCCACCTTTTGCCTTTTCGATATTTCTCTTGATGACGTCTGAAGGAACTTGAGCTGCCTTCGCTTTTTCAATCATCCGTTTTAAATTTAGATTCATGTCAGGATCAGGAACTCCAGACTTTGCAGCCATATAAATTTCTTTACCAAATCTGGAATAAACTTTTGTTTTTGCAGCAGCTGTTTTAGCCATTGCTGCCTTACGCACTTCATGCGCTCTTCCCATGAATAATCACCTTCCTAAATTTCTCTTTATTATTATACTCAATATGTACTATTAACACAAATAGAAAATATTACAAAATTGTAGAAAAAAAGGCACTTTTTGAGTGCCTGTACGTTATTATGCTTCTCTTAATTGAGCATTTAGTGTTTTCTTTAAGCTTTCGATTACTTTTTCATTAATAGGAGCAATATCTTGATCGGTTAATGTTTTCTCATAAGATTGATAAGATAAAGATACTGCTACAGATTTTTTACCTTCAGGAATACCAATTCCTTTATAGATATCAAATACTTCAACCTCGGTAAGCAATCTACCAGCCGCCTTACGAATGCATGCAAGAATATCACCAACCACTACAGAATCATCAACAACTAGCGCTAAATCATAAGAAACTGCTGGATATTTACAGATTGGTTGGAATTTGATTTTTGCAGGTTTTGCTTCATATAATACAGATAAATTTAACTCAGCAATTACACAGCGATCAATATCATATTCCTTTTCCTTTGCTGGATGAACACGACCGAAAATACCTAATAAATCTTTACCTAAATAAATAGAAGCACTTTGAAGTGGATGGAATGTATTGGTATCTATATCATTTGGTTTGATATTGATCCGTTTTTCATCAAAACCTAACTCTTCTAATATTGCCATGATTCTACCCTTCATTATGTAGAAGTCACCAATCAAATTAATTTTCTGCCATTTGCTTTGAATCATTGTATTACTAATAGCCATTGACAAACGTTCTTGTTGATTCTGATTTCCATCAAATACCTGAGCAATCTCAAATAAGCCCCAATTTGATTGTGAACGAGCCTGATTGAATGCAATCGTATCTAACATGCTAGGCATTAAAGAAGTCCGATAATAACGACGTTCATCACTTATTGGATTAGATAATTCGATGCAACTTTCTAAAGGCATGACAGATTGATCAATGTGCTTTTTAGACACTAAAGAATAGGTTACGATCTCTGTTAATCCTAGTCCATTTAATACGGTTTTGATCAATCTACGTTTCCGTTCATTCACTGCTAATTCACCAATTGTTGTTGGCATAACAGGTAAGGTACTAACGATATGATCAAATCCACGAATACGGATTATTTCCTCAATTAGGTCTTCAGCAATAAAGATATCCGTACGATAGGATGGAATCGTACAAGTAATGATATCATTTTCAATTACAGGATTAAAATCTAATCGTGCAAGTGGTTCTACTGCTTCTTCCATTGTGAAATTAGTGCCCAATACTTGGTTTACTTTTGTTAAAGAAACAGAAACTTGTTTTTCAGCTGAATCTAATTGTCCTGCTTGAACCGTTTCTTCAACTCCAGTCGCATCCGCATATTCGATTAATAATTGAACAGAACGTTCTACTGCTTTTACACAAGCAAGTGGATCAATTCCTTTGATAAAGTGTGTTGCGGCTTCTGTATTCAAGTTAAAACGACGTGCAGAATTACGGATACATACATGATTAAAGATTGCTGCTTCAATAATGATTCCAGAAGTCTGTTCATCAATTTTACTGTCATCTCCACCCATAATACCGGCGATACCAATTGCTTTACCATTAGTCGTAATCATGATGTCATCTTCTTTGATTTCATAATCAATTCCATCAAGTGCTGTATAAGTTTCATTTAAACCTTGTTTTACAGTAATCTCTTTTGCTGGGATTTTTGCTAAATCATAGAAATGTAATGGTTGTCCAGTTTCTAACATAACCAAATTGGAAATATCCACAACATTATTGATGGATTTGATACCCGCACCATGTAAAGCATTTTGGATCCATTTTGGTGATTCCTTAATGGTTACATGATTAATAATTTTGCCTAGGAATACAGGACATTTGTCTGTTTCTGATTGAATTTGTAATGTAGATGGGGTTTCTGTTACATCCACATGATAATCAGGAAGTGTCACTTTACGATTTAAAATTGCTCCTACTTCTTTTGACATTGACCACATAGCTAAACAGTCATTTCTATTTGGTGTTAATCCAACATCTAAGATCGTATCATCTAATGATAAATAGGCTAATACATCTGTATTGCCTACAACTGCATCTTGTGGCAATACTTCTATTCCAGCTAATTGCTTTTCAGTAAGTTGTTTTTTATCAACCCCTAATTCTGCCAAGGAACAAATCATTCCATTGGATACTTGTCCACGAATCACGCCTTCTTTGATCTCACCACCATTTAATTTACAGCCTGGTAATGCAACAATAACCTTTTGACCTTTTGCCACATTTGGAGCACCACATACAATTTGACGTACATCTGTTCCAACATCGACCTGACAAACATGTAAGTGGTCTGAATCTGGATGATCCACACATTCTAATACATGTCCGATCGTTAGTTTGGTAGCATATGCTACAGATTCGATTCCTTCCACTTCTAAACCACAAGCAGTGATCGAATCAGCTAACTGCTTAGGTGTAATATCGTGTAAATCTACATAGTTTTTTAATACATTATAACTAAGTCTCATTCTTTTATCCCCCTATTCAAACCGAGTGAATGCCTTTAAGAAACGAATGTCATTAATATAGAAATTCCGAATATCATCAATTCCATATTTTAACATTGCAACACGTTCAACTCCGACACCAAAAGCAAATCCAGTATATTTCTTTGAATCGATCCCTGCCATTTCTAATACGTTCGGATGAACCATTCCAGCACCTAAGATTTCAATCCATCCCGTTCCTTTACATACAGGACAGCCTTTTCCCCCACAAATATGACAAGATACATCTACTTCTACTGATGGTTCTGTAAATTGGAAATAACTTGGACGCAAACGAATGGTACGACTATCGCCAAACATTTTACGAGCTAATAATTCTAATGTACCTTTCAAGTCAGACAAAGTAATGTTCTCAGCAACAACCAAACCTTCCATTTGAACAAATTGATGTGAGTGTGTCGCATCATCATCATCACGACGATATACTTTACCAGGACAAATAACTTTAATTGGCAGTTTATCATGTAAAGCTTCTAATGTTCTAGTTTGAATAGCAGTTGTATGCGTTCTTAATAAACGTTCAGAATCAATATAGAAGGTATCTTGCATATCCCTTGCAGGATGCCCTTGTGGAATATTTGCTCTTTCAAAGTTATAGAAATCTAATTCTACTTCTGGTCCTTCTACAACAGAATATCCCATAGAGATAAAGATATCTTCAATTTCCTGTTGAACTAGATTTAACGGATGTAAAGACCCGTTATATGGACGAGCTCCAGGTAATGTAATATCAATTGCTTCTTTTTTCATTTTTTCCAGCATTGCTTTTTCAATCAATTCTTCCATACGTGCTGAAAATGTACTTTCAAACAATTTCTTTAATTCGTTTACTTTTTGTCCGAATTCCCTTTTTTCTTCTGGTGACAAGGTTTTCATCTGTTGCATAAAACCTGCCATCATTCCTTTTTTACCAAGTACATCGACTTTTAATTTATCAATGACTTCTTTTGAATCTGCTTCTTCAATATCATGAAGCACTTCCTGTTTGATTTCTTCCCATTTAATCATCATCTTTTCTCCCTTCAAATAAAAAAAACCGCACTGTCCAGGAACGAACGAGCGCGGTACCATCCTGATTTGTTATAACTAACACACTTTGACTTTGATAACGCAGGTTGCTGCGGGGATGATTGGTCCCACTCAAAGGTGAATTCGAATAGGTGTTTCTAAAGTGGCTTTCAGCCGGTGACCACTTCTTTCTAAAGATCCATAGCCTATTTTACTAGTCCTTATCTTCGTGATAGTTGTTATTATAATCCATAATC
The DNA here is from genome assembly GCA_029227155.1 of Erysipelotrichaceae bacterium. Lineage (GTDB taxonomy): Bacteria > Bacillota_I > Bacilli_A > Erysipelotrichales > Erysipelotrichaceae > RGIG4607. The sequence continues at coordinate 4,505 of JAQXZJ010000031.1, read as the reverse complement.
CAGAATTTCGCAACTTATAAATTTAATGAAGCAGACTATTTCTTTTTCTCTTGACTTCTCTTATCATTGATGATCTTAACATGTTCATCAGTGATCAAAGTTACATTATTTTCTTTTGCCCATTGCACACATCCATTTAATGCAGCTTTAAGGAATGGTCTAGGCACTTTTATAAAGTTTTGTAATGCTTCATCAGTGAATTTAATCGTATCATCACAACGATTTGCGGCATATCTAATTGATGTGATATCTACTTCCTTTGCTTCAGGAATTGGTTCTGGAATTGGTTTCTTAAACCGTGGGAATTGAGTATACCAGAAATTTGTAGAATCACGATAGCCATAATCAACCGGTACTGGTGGAAAATCATTTTTCGTTACACCATTGATGATTGCATTATAGTATTTTTCTTTCATTAAAATCTTATCAATTTTTAAAATGAAATGTGCCCCATATTTAGAAGTAATACCATTAAAGTTGTTATAAGGCCCTGGATGGCCATCATCAATATCTTCTGCTTTAAACTTATAAGCATCCTCTAATGAGCTATCCCATGTACATTCGAACACTTGGTAAGCACTCGAAATAACTTGTGGACGATTCGGATCAGACGGATCCGTAATACCATCTTCCATTTTAAATTTTAAATCTGGCATTTTTTCCTCTGATGGTCCTGGGAATCCTAAGCGTACCGCTTCTTTAAAACTTTCTCTGTCATCAGTTATAAAATTCAAAGCACATTTTCCTCTACGCAATAAATTCATAGCTGTATTTGAAGTGTTCCGACATTCCAATAACATCGCATAACGGCCTTTTCCTGCAATATAATATGGGAAACATAAAGAATAACTTCCGATATTTAAGCTTCCATCAGGATTTACTGTACTAACACATACCGTTGGCATAGGGATGAATGAAGATGTCTGATAAAAATTATCAACAATACGTAAATCTTTAAAACTACTCATAAGTATTCTTCCTTTCCTTTTTTATCTTTATAAGTATATATAACAGTTTTTATATGTAAAATAAATAACGAAGAAAACGTTTATTATTTTCTAAAATAATAGGCTAATATACCACCTGCAATTGCTACATTTAATGATTCAAAGCGATTCATTTCAATATAGATCTTATCATCACACAAAGAAAGGATTTCATCAGAAACTCCATTTCCTTCATTTCCTAATACAAAAGAAACCAGAGACTCTTGAGGGAAGCTTTGCAACTCTTTTGCGCCTTGTAAACTAGTACCATATACTTTTATCCCTCTTTTTTGCAAACTTTGTATCTGCTCTTTTAAATCATCTCGAATAATATTGATATGAAATAATGCTCCTTGAGTTGAACGAATGACCTTACTGGAATATTCATCACAACAATCTTTAGATAAAATAATCGTATCAAAACCAAATGCATAAGCCGTTCGAATTATTGTTCCTACATTTCCTGGATCTTGTACTTGATCTAATAAGATACATCGCTTAGGTTCAATCTGTTGAATTGGTTTTTTACAGATTGCTAGAATATGGTTTGTTGAAACAGTGCTTGAGAGTTTTTTGATAATTTCATCCGTAACAATAATTTCTGGCAGTCCAACAAATGAATGATGATACCCTTTTTGAACTAACAGTGTTTGAACCAATTGCTTTTTATTCGCCTCTTCAATTAAATGCTCATCTTCAACGATAAACAAACCCATTTCATCACGATATTTCTTTTTGCTTAATTTCATCCATTCTTTTACTTTGTTATTTTGTAATGAAGTTATTTCCATAAATAGTCCTCTTTTTCTAATCCATCTTATCATAAAAAGAAGAATAGATACAAATATCTATTCTTCCATAGATTAATCAACTAAAACATGATGACAACGTTCACATACACCATCTTCAGCTAATGTTTCCACTACATTCCAGCAACGTGGGCAGACATGACCATTCATTTTTTCTACTTTTACACCACTCTTACTTGTTTCATAGACTGTAAGAGATTCTTTTGTTAGAACTAATTTAGAAACGATAAACAGTTGTGCTAATTCCCTTTCTGTTAATCCTTCAATCACATCTTGATAATCTTCATTTACATTTAGAGTTACCATTGCTTCTAATGGCTTACCAATAATCTTTTCTCCTCTAGCAAGTTCCAATGCTTTTAAAACATCAGCTCTCAAATCAAAGAAACGATTCCAACGATTTTTTACGGTTTCTGCATTTACATGATCAGTTGGTGCTGGGAAGTCTTCTAACATAATGGAAGCTTCTTTTTTACCACTAAAATGATCATATACTTCTTCCATAGTAAATGATAATACAGGAGCTAATAACTTAGCTAATGCAGATACACAATCATAAATAACGGATTGTACTTGACGACGACGCAAAGAATCCTTCTTTTCAATGTATAGAATATCTTTCGTAAAATCTAAATAGAAAGAACTTAGATCATTCGTTAAGAAATTCGTAATCATACCCATTACAGAAACAAAATCATATGCTTCATATGCGTTTCTTACATCACGAATCAATTCATTTAATTTTACTAAAATGTATTGATCAACAGATTCTAATTGATCATATGCAACAAAATCGGCATCACGATGGAAATCATCTTCATGAATATTACCCAACATGAATTTAAATGTATTACGAATCTTACGATATTGTTCAGAAACTTGTTTTAAATTCGAATCACCAATTCTCATATCTGCTTTGAAATCAACAGTTGCTGCCCATAAACGTAAAATATCGGCACCATATTTATCAATCACATCTAATGGGTTTACGACATTACCTACAGATTTTGACATTTTTTCGCCTTTTGAATCACAAACATATCCATGGGATAGTACAGAACGATATGGTGCTGTACCATGCGTTGCAACAGATACGATCAAAGAAGAGTTAAACCAACCACGATATTGATCGCTTCCTTCAAAATATAAATCACATGGATAGTTGTAACCGCGAGCAATTAATTCATTAAAACTACTACCAGAATCAAACCATACATCCATGATATCTTTTTCTTTTGTAAAGTTTCCATTTGGAGATTTTGGATTTGTATATCCTTCTGGGAGTAACTCTTTTACATCTTTTTCAAACCATACATTTGAACCATATTCTTCTACTAATTGAGCAATATGTTCAAATACTTCCTTTTCAATAATTGGAGAATGGTCTTCATTATAAATGATAGGAATTGGGACTCCCCATAAACGTTGACGAGAAATACACCAGTCTTTTCTATCTTTGATCATATTGGTTAAACGAACTTCACCAAATGAATTCCACCATTTTACATCTTTAATTGCTTTTAATAATTGATCTTTTACTTGTTCAATAGACGCAAACCATTGTACCGTTGCTCTAAAAATAACAGGTTTTTTCAAACGATCATCATGAGGATAACTGTGAGTTACCCATTCCATAGCCATTAGGTTTCCTAACTCATCAAGTTTCATGGTAACATCTTTATTGGCATCAAATACAAATTTACCTTCTAGCCAATCACCAGCTTCTTTCGTTAAGCAACCTTTTTCATCCACTGGACAGAATGCTTTTAAACCATACCGTACACCAACATAGAAGTCCTCTAAACCATGTCCTGGAGCCGTATGAACACATCCAGTACCATCTTCATCTGTAACATGATTACCTAAAATAATCACACTAGGACGTTCTGGATAAAAAGGATGTTTTACTGTAATTCCTTCTAATTCTTTTCCTTTGAATGTTTTTAGGATTCCTTGATTTTCTAAGTGGAATCGTGGCAATAATTCATCTACTTTTGACTCTAATAGAATTAATTTTCCTTTTTCTGTTTGTACAACACAATATGTAAAGGCTTCATTTAAACAAATAGCTAAATTTGCCGGAATTGTCCAAGGAGTTGTTGTCCAAATGACAAACCGTTCATCCCCATCTAATACGCCTTTTCCATCTAATACATCAAAAGCAACAAAAATTGTTGGGTCTTTTCGATCAAAATAAACAATTTCACTATCCGCAATAGCAGTTTCTTGATATGGTGACCAATAGATAGGTTTTAAGCCTTGAAAAATCATGCCAGAAGTAGCCATCTTAGCAAATGATCTTACTTGTCTTGCCTCAAATTCTTTATTTAATGTGATATAAGGATTCTCATAATCACCAATTTGACCAAGTCTTTTTTCTGTAGCCATCTGGGTTTTGATCTGTCCCCTAGCATATTCTTCACACTTTTTTCTGAATTCTTCAGGACTTACTTCTTTACGGTTTACACCTAACTTCTGAATAGCATTTTCAATTGGTAAACCATGAGTATCCCAACCAGGGAAAAATGGTGTATAGTAGCCTTCCATGGCGTGTGATCTAACAATAATATCCTTAATAATACGGTTCATCGCCGTACCAGCATGTAGATTACCATTTGCGTATGGTGGACCATCATGTAAGACAAAAGGCTTATGATCCTTATTTTTATCAAGAATCTTATGATAATGATCGTCTTTTTCCCATTCTTCT
>JAQXZJ010000030.1 GCA_029227155.1 Erysipelotrichaceae bacterium | reverse complement strand
CTCATGGTGGTGGTGAAGGTAGAACTCCTATCGGACGTAAATCTCCAATGACACCTTGGGGTAAGAAAGCTATGGGTGTTAAAACTCGTAAGAAGAAAAATGCTTCGAACAAATTAATCGTTCGTAGACGTAATGGAAAGTAAAGGGAGGATGAAACATGAGTCGTAGTGTTAAAAAAGGACCTTTCTGTGATGCAAGCTTGATGAAAAAAGTTGAACAGTTAAATGCGTCTGGGAAAAAAGAAGTGATCAAGACTTGGTCTCGTCGTTCTACTATTTTCCCACAATTCTTAGAACATACATTCGCTGTTCATAACGGTAAAGAACATGTTCCTGTTTATGTAACAGAAGATATGGTTGGACATAAATTAGGTGAATTTGTTCCAACTAGAAGATTCGGTGGTCATACTGCTGAAGATAAAAAAGCTGGAAGATAGGAGGAGAAATTATGGAAGCAAAAGCATATGTTAAAAATGTTCGCATAGCTCCTCGTAAAGTTCGCTTAGTTTTGGACTTGATTCGCGGAAAAGATGCTAAAGAAGCTGCAGCGATCCTTAAATTTACACCTAAAGGAGCGTCTCCAGTAATTGCGAAAGTATTAAAATCTGCAGTTGCAAATGCAACAAATAACCATAACATGGAAGAATCAAAATTATATGTAAAAGCATGTTATGCTGATGAAGGTACAACATTGAAGCGCTGGATGCCTAGAGCAAAAGGTTCAGCTTCTCAAATCTTAAAAAGAACAAGCCACATTACAGTAGTGGTAGCAGAAAGAGAATAGGGGGATACATACATGGGTCAAAAAGTTAGTCCAGTAGGAATGCGTGTCGGTGTTATCCGTGACTGGGAATCTAGATGGTATGCGGAAAAAGACTACGCTGACTTCTTATTAGAAGACGTAAAAGTTCGTGAATATATCTTCGCAGAATTGAAAAACGCTTCTATTTCTCGTGTAGAAATTGAACGTCCTAATAAGAAACGTGTTGAAGTCATCATCCGTACTGCTCGTCCTGGTGTCATTATTGGTACAAATGGTGAAAAAATTGAAGAATTAAAAAATGCATTAGCTAAATTAACAGGTAAAACTGTTCATGTAAAAGTTCTAGAAGTTGCAAATCCTGAATTAGATGCTTATTTAGTAGCTAAAGGAATTGCTGAACAATTAGAACAACGTGCTTCTTTCAGAACTGCTCAGAAAAAAGCAATTCAAAGGACAATGCGTGCTGGTGCTAAAGGAATCAAAACTTTAGTTTCTGGTCGTTTAGGTGGTACAGATATCGCTCGTAGCGAAGGATATAGCGAAGGAATCGTTCCATTGCATACACTTCGTGCTGATATTGACTATGCATTAGCTGAAGCTCATACAACGTATGGTCGTTTAGGTGTTAAAGTTTGGATCTGCCGTGGTGAAGTATTACGTGGAGAAATGGTAAAAGAACCAGAAGCTCCTAAGTTTGCTCAAAAAGATGGCAAACGCCGTCCTAACCGTCGTCAGGCTCGTCCTGCTCAAGCAGCTCAAACAAACGCTCCTGTTGTTGAAAAGGAGGGTGAATAGTTTATGTTGATGCCAAAGAGAACGAAATATAGAAGACCTCATAGATTAAGCTATGAAGGAAAATCAAAAGCTGGTAGAGAAGTTGTATTCGGTGAATATGGCTTAGTGGCAGATTCTGGTGCTTATGTAAGTAACCGCCAAATCGAAGCAGCTCGTATTGCGATGACACGTTATATGAAACGTGGTGGTCAAGTTTGGATTAAAATTTTCCCTCACTTGGCTATTACTAAAAAACCATTAGAAGTTCGTATGGGATCTGGTAAAGGTGCTCCTGAAGGTTGGGTAGCAGTTGTTAAACCTGGTCGCGTAATGTTTGAAATCGCTGGTGTTGATGAAGCGACAGCTCGTGAAGCATTCCGTCTTGCTTCTCATAAATTACCAGTGAAGACAAAGTTTGTTCGTAAAGGTGAGGAGGAATAGTAAATGACAATTAAAGAAATTCGTGAAAAAAGTAATGTAGAATTGGAACATGAAATTGAAACTTTAAAAGAAGAACTATTCAACTTGCGTTTCCAACAAGCGACTGGAAATCTTGAAAATCCAAGTCGTATTAAGCAAATTCGTAAAACGATTGCACGTATCAAAACAGTAATTACTGAGCGTGAGCTTGGTAACGCAGAATAGGAGGATCGTATAAATGGAAAGATCACACCGTAAAGTTTACCGTGGAGTTGTTACTTCAGACAAAATGGACAAGACAATCACTGTTGAAGTAAGTACATCAAAAAGACATCCATTGTATGGTAAACGCGTTAAATATTCAAAGAAATTTAAAGCCCATGACGAATTGAATGAAGCTAAATTGGGAGATACAGTAGAAATTATGGAAACACGTCCATTATCTGCTACAAAACGCTTCCGCTTGATCAAAGTCGTTGAAAAGGCTGTTGTACTTTAGGAGGTAACGTTACATGATTCAAAACGAAACCAGATTAAAAGTCGCAGATAACTCAGGCGCAAAAGAATTACTAGTAATCCGTTGTCTTGGCGGTTCTAGAAGAAAAACAGCTACGATTGGTGATGTTGTTGTATGTGCTGTTAAATCAGCTGCACCTAATGGTACTGTTAAAAAAGGTCAAGTTGTTAAATGTGTTATTGTTCGTACTAAATATGGTATTCGCCGTGCAAATGGTTCTTATATCAAATTTGACGACAATGCTGCAGTTATCATCAAAGATGACAAATCTCCGGTTGGAACACGTATTTTTGGACCGGTTGCAAGAGAACTTCGTGATAATGACTATATGAAAATTGTGTCATTAGCTCCAGAAGTGTTATAGGAGGGTGCTTTTATGAAAATTAAAAAAGGTGATCAAGTAAAAGTCATCACTGGAAAATATAAAGGTACAATCGGTGAAGTATTACAAGTATTCCCTAAAGAAGACAAAGTCATCGTTGAAGGAGTTAATATTGCTAAGAAACACTTGAAACCTAGTCAATCTAATCCAGATGGTGGAATCGTAGAAAAATTATTGCCAATTCACGTCTCTAACGTAATGGCTTATGATTCAAAAGCTAAAAAAGCAAGTAGAATTGGATTTACCGAAGAAAAAGGTAAAAAAGTGCGTGTCTACAAAAAGACTGGCGCAAAAGTGAAATAGGAGGGTAATCGATGAATCGTCTAAATGAAAAATACAACAAGACTATTGTTGAAAATTTGATGAAGCGTTTCAACTACACTTCTGTAATGCAATGTCCAAAGGTTGTTAAAGTAGTTGTTAACATGGGTGTTGGTGATGCAATCGCTAACCCTAAAGCCTTGGAAGAAGCAGTTGAAGAATTAACAATGATTACAGGTCAAAAACCAGTAATTACTAGAGCTAAAAAATCAATTGCAAACTTCAAATTACGTGAAGGAATGCCTATCGGATGTAAAGTTACATTACGTGGCGAACGCATGTATGACTTCATGGATAAATTATTCAATGTATCTCTTCCACGTGTTCGTGACTTCCGTGGTGTAAGCAAAACTTCTTTCGATGGTAGAGGAAACTACACACTTGGTGTTAAAGAACAGATTATCTATCCTGAAATCAGTTACGATAAAGTAACGATCGTTCGTGGAATGGATGTTGTTTTCGTAACAACAGCTAATACAAATGAAGAAGCGTACGCATTACTTGAAGAATTGGGTATGCCATTCACTAAATAAGGGAGGACTTAAAGATGGCAAAAACAGCAATGAAAATAAAAGCAAAACGTGATCCTAAGTTCTCTACAAGAGCTTACACACGTTGTGAACGTTGCGGACGTCCACATGCAGTATTAAGCAAATATAAACTATGTCGTATCTGCTTCAGAGAATTGGCTTATAAAGGTCAAATCCCTGGTGTGAAGAAGGCAAGTTGGTAGTAAGGAGGAAATATCATAATGATGGTTACAGATCCAATCGCGGATATGCTTACTAGAATTCGTAATGGCGTTCAGGCTCATCACGAAACAGTGGATATTCCTGCAAGTAAAGAAAAAATTGAAATCGCTAAGATTTTGAAAAATGAAGGTTTCATCGCAGATTATGAAGTATCTGGTGATTTAAAGAAAACAATCACAATTACATTAAAATATGCGAAGAACCAAAAAGTAATCAGTGGAATTAAGAGAGTGTCAAAACCTGGATTACGTATTTACGCTCAAGCAGACAAATTGCCTCGCGTATTAAATGGTTTAGGTATTGCTATTATCTCTACTTCTCATGGATTATTAACAGATAAAGAATGTAAAGCAAAACACGTTGGTGGCGAAGTAGTCGCTTACGTTTGGTAAGAAAGAGGTAAAGTTAAATGTCACGTATCGGTAATAAAGCGATTACCATTCCTGAAGGCGTTGAAGTTACAATCGCTGAAGGGAATGAGGTGACTGTAAAAGGTCCTAAGGGAACACTTACACGTCAGTTTAATCCTAATTTAAAAATTTCTATTGACGCTGGTGTGTTAACAGTTGCTCGTCCAAATGAAGAAAAACACACAAAGCAATTACATGGAACAACTCGTGCTTTGATCAATAACATGGTTGAAGGTGTATCAAAAGGTTATGAAAAAGTATTAAATCTTGTTGGTATCGGGTTCCGTGCATCTGTAGGTGCAAATAAATTAACATTAAATGTTGGTTATTCTCATCCAGTTGAAATCAACTTTGACAAAGATTTAGAAGTTACATGTCCAAGTGTTACTGAAATCGTTGTAAAAGGAATCGATAAACAACGTGTTGGTGAATTGGCTGCGAATATTCGTGCAGTTCGTAAACCTGAACCTTATAAAGGAAAAGGTATTTGCTACAAGAATGAAAAAATCCGTCGTAAAGAAGGAAAGACGTCAGCTAAATAGTGGGAAAGGAGAAAATGAAAAATGCTTAAGAAAGTTTCAAAAAATGTTGATAGAGTACGTCGTCATGTTCGTGTACGTACTAAAGTTAGCGGAACTCCAGAATGCCCACGCTTGAATGTTTTCCGTTCTAATGCTCATATCCATGCACAAATCATCGATGATGTTCATGGTACGACATTAGTTGCTGCAAGTTCAGTTGATATGAAGCTTGCAAATGGCGGTAACGTTGAAGCTGCTAAGGCTGTCGGAGCTGAAATTGCTAAACGTGCTGAAAAAGCAAATATTAAGAAAGTTGTATTTGACCGTGGAGGTTATGTCTATCACGGACGTGTCAAAGCACTTGCTGAAGCAGCAAGAGAAGCTGGGCTAGAATTCTAGGAGGCGCAAAAATGGAAGGTAATAAACCAAATATGGAAAATAAACCAAACATGGATCGCAAACCAAATACTGATCGTAGACCTAGAAGAAACGATCGTAATGCGGAAAAAGAATTTGAAGAAAGAGTTGTTCGAATCAACCGTGTTACGAAGGTTGTAAAAGGTGGACGTCGGTTCCGTTTTGCGGCTCTAGTAGTCATTGGTGATAAAAAAGGTAGAGTTGGATTTGGAACAGGAAAAGCAAACGAAGTTCCAGATGCAATCAAAAAAGCTATCGAAAATGCTCGTAACAACTTAATTAAAGTTGACTTAGTAGGAACAACAATTCCTCATGAAGTTATTGGAGAATATGGTGCTGGTAAAGTATTGCTTCGCCCTGCATCAGAAGGTACAGGAGTTATCGCTGGTGGACCAGTTCGTGCCGTTCTTGAACTTGCTGGAGTTGGAGATATCTTAACAAAATGTTTAGGTTCTCGTACTCCTATCAATATGGTTCGTGCAACTGTCGACGGTTTATCTGAATTAAAAACTCTAAATAAAGTTGCTAAACTTCGTGGTAAAAAACCAGAAGAAATTCGCGGGTAATCAAGGAGGGAAATCATATGAAATTACATGAAATGAAATATACCGAAGGAGCTCGTAGAAATTCTAAACGTCTTGGCCGTGGTCAAGGAAGCGGTCTTGGTAAAACATCTGGTAAAGGACATAAAGGACAAAACGCTCGTAGTGGCGGAGGAGTTCGTTTAGGTTTCGAAGGTGGTCAAACACCATTGAACAGACGTTTACCAAAACGTGGTTTCACGAACTTTACTCGGAAAGAATATGCAATTGTTAATGTAGAACAATTGAATAAATTTGAAAATGATGTTACAGTAACTCCAGAGTTACTTGTAGAAATGGGTCTTGTTAAGAAAATGCTTAACGGCGTTAAAATTCTAGGAGAAGGCGAATTAGAGAAGAAATTAACTGTAAAAGATCATAAATTCTCTAAATCTGCAGTTGAAGTAATTGAAAAAGCAGGCGGAAAAGTTGAGGTGATCTAATATGATCAAGAATTTGATTTCGATGTTTAAAAACAAAGAAATTAGAAACAAAATTCTCTTCACTCTTGCAATGCTATTCGTATTTCGTCTTGGAAATGGAATTCCAATTCCAGGTATTAATACTGATGCTTTAATGGCCGGTGTTGCTGATAATAGCTTAATCGGTATGATGAACCTACTAGGTGGTGGAGCTCTGGAGAAATTCTCTATCTTTGCCCTTGGTGTTGGTCCATATATTACAGCTAGTATTATCATTCAGCTATTAGCAATGGATGTTATTCCTGCTTTAACTGAAATGAGCAAAAACGGTCAGCAGGGTCGAATGCAGATGGATAAGATTACTCGTTATGTAAGTGTTATTCTTGGATTTTTCCAAGCGTATACGATGACATATGCGTTTGATGTTAATTATAGCATTTTAACGAATTCATCTGTTTCTTCATATCTATTTATTGCAACGATCTTAACAGCTGGAACTTGTTTCCTTGTTTGGATTGGTGATAGAATTTCTCAATTTGGTATTGGTAATGGTGTTTCTATCATTATCTTTGCTGGTATTGTATCAAATCTTCCATGGCAATTTATTTCTGCTTTCAAGACTTTGGTAGATACATCAAGCGGAGCTGCTGCATTTGGTGGAGTTGTTTCCTTTATTATCCTAGTTGCTATGTATATTGCAATTATTGTATTGGTTATCTTTATGAACGAAGCTGTTCGTAAAATTCCAATTCAATATACATCAAGTGGATTACGTAGCCAAGGGAAATCAGTTAACTACTTGCCATTAAAAATCAATTCAGCAAGCGTAATTCCCGTAATTTTCGCTTCTGCTGTAATGATTGCACCAGTTACGATCATGAGTTTCTTTGAAGCAAATTCATTTACAACATCATTAACAAAAATCTTAGATTTCTCTAAACCTTTAGGTTTATGTATCTATGTTGTATTAGTAATTTTGTTTACTTTCTTCTATACAAACTTACAGGTAGATCCAAAACAAATTGCTGAGAATTTGAATAAACAAGGAACTTATATTCTTGGTATTCGTCCTGGAAGTGAAACAGTTGCTTATGTTAGTAAAGTATTAAATCGTATTACTGTATTAGGAGCCTTATTCTTAGCAGCAATTGCAGCATTACCATATCTTTTACCAATGTTTACGAATATTCCATCTAGTATTTCTATTGGTGGAACTGGTATAATCATTGTAGTGGGTGTTGCACTTGAAACTGTAAAAGATTTGGAAGGTCAACTAACACAAAAAGTGTATCGTGGTTTTGTACATAGATAGGGGATGTTATTGATGAATATTCTGATTATGGGTCCTGCTGGAGCAGGGAAAGGAACGATGTCTGAACGAATTGTGGAGGAGTATGGTATTCCGCACATTTCTTCCGGAGACATGTTTCGTGCAGAAATTTCAGAGAAAACAGAACTTGGCGTAGCCGCGCAAGCTTATATGAATCAGGGTCTTTTAGTTCCAGACGAGGTTACCATTCAAATGGTTAAACATCGTCTGACTAAAGATGACTGTAAGAAGGGTTATCTTTTAGATGGCTTCCCTCGTACCTTAGCACAAGCAGAAGCATTAGAAAAAATGACCCGTGAAGAAGGAATTCCACTTCAGGCAATTATTTGTCTTGAAGTTGAGTTTGATGAACTTGCTAAACGAATCACTGGAAGAAGAATCTGCAAACATTGCAACGAAATCTATAACGTGAATTTCAAGCCTTCAAAAGTTGAAGGTATTTGTGATGTCTGCGGCCATGAACTATTTCAGAGAAGTGATGATACGGTTGAGCAATTAAAAGTTCGTCTGCAGGAATATGAAAAACAAACAGTTCCTGTATTAGAGTATTTCAAGGATGCTGGTCTTGTTATTAAAGTTAATGCTGGACAAAAGATTGATGATGTTTGGAAAGATGTCAAAGAAGCTTTGGAGGCATTGAATGATTAGTACCAAGTCAGAAAGAGAACTCGTATTGATGAAGGAAGCAGGTCGCATTGTGGCTTTAACTCACGAAGCAATTAAAAATGCAATTCGTCCAGGTATTACGACGAAGGAGCTCGATCAAATTGCTTATGAGGTGATTACTTCACATGATGCAACTCCATCTTTCAAAGGATACTATGGATATCCAGGAAGTATTTGTGCTTCTATAAACGATGTTCTTGTTCACGGTATTCCTGATAATACCCAATTAAAAGATGGCGATATTATTTCCATTGATATCGGGGCTTGTTATAAGGGTTATCATGGTGATAGTGCATGGACTTACGTTGTTGGTCAGGTGGATGAAAAAACGCTTGATTTAATGGAAGTCACTAAGCAATCACTGTTTGAAGGCTTGAAACAGGCAAAACCAGGAAATCGAATTGGGGATATTTCTCATGCAATTGGTGAACATGTTCACGCGCATGGTTACACGGTCCCAATGGATTATACTGGACATGGAGTAGGATCGAAATTACATGAAGATCCGGTAATACCAAATTACGGACCGGCTGGTCGCGGAGTGATTCTAAAAGAAGGAATGACTCTAGCTGTTGAACCAATGGTTCACATGGGAAAACCTCAAACAAAAACGATGAGTGATGGTTGGACTGTGAAAACCAAGGACGGTTCTTTATGCGCACATTATGAGCATAGTATCGTAATTACAAAAGATGGGTATGAAATACTCACAAAAATTCCCGAATTGGAGGTAACGAATGGGTAAACAAGATGTCATCGAAATTGACGGTGTTGTAGAAGATACACTGCCAAATGCAATGTTTAAAGTGAAATTATCGAATGGTCACATGATACTGGCCCACGTTTCTGGTAAAATCCGTATGAACCATATCCGCATTTTACCAGGTGATTGTGTCACTGTTGAAATTTCACCCTATGATTTAACACGTGGGCGTATTACATTTAGACGGAAATAGTCTAACGAGGAGGTAAACGCATGAAAGTAAGACCATCAGTCAAACCAATCTGCGATAAGTGCCGTGTTATTAAGCGCAAAGGTCGTGTAATGGTTATTTGTGAAAACCCTAAACACAAACAAAGACAAGGTTAAAACGGAGGTAAAAGAACAATGGCTCGTATTGCTGGAGTCGACATCCCACGTGATAAGCGTGTAGTTGTCGCATTAACTTATATTTATGGTATCGGCCAAACAACGGCTGAACAAATTTTAGCAACTACTGGTATTTCTGAAGATATCCGTGTTAAGGATTTAACAGAAGAACAAGAAAGTGCTATTCGTAGTGAAGTAGACAAAATTAAAGTAGAAGGTGACTTACGTCGTGAAGTCAATTTAAATATCAAACGTCTGATGGAAATTGGAAGCTTTAGAGGAACACGTCATCGTAAAGGTCTTCCAGTTCGTGGACAACGTACAAAAACAAATGCACGTACACGTAAAGGACCACGTCGTACAGTAGCTAATAAGAAGAAATAGGCGCTAGGAGGTAAGAAATTATGGCAAGTCCAAAGAAAACAGTAGGACGTAAACGTAAAGTCCGTAAGAACGTCGCTCGTGGCGTTGCTCATATTCATTCTACGTTCAATAACACAATTGTTACAATTGCGGATGAACACGGGAATGCAGTTGCATGGTCAAGTGCTGGTGCTTTAGGTTATAAAGGTTCTCGTAAGTCTACACCATTTGCTGCTCAGCAAGCTGGTGAAGCTGCTGCTAAAGCTGCAGTTGATCATGGTATGAAAGTAGTAGAAGTTAACGTTAAAGGTCCAGGGCCTGGACGTGAAGCTGCAGTAAGATCTTTACAAACTGCTGGATTAGAAATTACAACAATCAATGATGTAACTCCTATTCCACATAACGGGTGCCGTCCACCAAAACGCCCTCGTGGTTAATGAAATATAGGAGGAATAGTTGATGCAAAAATTTGAACGAGCTAATTTTGAAGTCAAAGAATATGTAGAATCTGAACATTATGGAAAATTCGTGATGGAACCATTAGAAAGAGGATTTGGTACTACGATTGGAAATGCACTTCGTCGTGTCTTGTTATCTTCTTTACCAGGTGGTGCAGTTTATTCAATTAAAATTGACAAAGTGTTTCATGAATTCACAGCTATTCCAGGCGTTGTAGAAGATGTTACAGCGATTATCTTGAATATCAAGAATTTAATTATCAAGATCGACACCGATGACACTTATACATTAAAAATTGCTGCAAAAGGACCTGGTGTGGTTACTGCAGGCGATATTGAGTGTCCAACAGATGTTGAAATCTTAAATAAAGACCTAGTAATTGCTACATTAGCTGAAGGTGGCGTACTGGAAATTGAAATGAAAGCGCAAAATGGTAGGGGTTATGTAAGTGCTGATACCAATAAAGCTCTTTATCAAGGTTCTTCTCAAGGAATTGGAACAATTTATACAGATTCGATCTATACACCTGTGAGAAAAATTTCTTATGCAGCTGAACCAACTCGTGTTGGACAAGATGCTAAATATGATCGTTTAGTATTCGAAATCTGGACCGATGGCTCTATTACGCCTCAAGAATCTTTAGCGCTAGGTGCAAAAATTTTAATTGATCACTTAGACATTCTTACAACGGTACATGATGCTGTAAATGACGGGGACAGTTGGATTAAAGACCCTGGTCATGAAACAACGAATAAAGGATTAGTAATGATGATTGAAGATTTAGATTTATCTGTTCGTTCATATAACTGTTTGAAACGTGCTGGTATTCAAACTGTTGAAGAATTAGTACAAAAAACAGAAGATGAAATGATGAGAGTAAGAAATCTTGGTAAGAAATCATTAAAAGAAGTAAAGGATAAGTTGACTGAGTTGGGGCTTGGCTTCAAGTCATTCGAATAGTTAGAGGAGGAAACAATCTATGTGGAATCGTAAATTAGGACGCACAGCAGATCACAGAAAAGCATTATTAAGAAATATGGCTACTGATGTGATTCTGTATGGAAAAATTGAAACAACAGAAATGAAAGCAAAAGAACTACGTTCTGTAGTGGATGAATTAATTACATTAGCAAAACGTGGTGATTTACATGCACGTCGTCAAGCTGCTTCATATGTACGCAATGTTACGAATAAAGAGGGAAAAACAGCCGTACAAGTTCTATTTGATGAGATTGGGCCAAAATATGCAGACCGTAAAGGTGGATATACTCGTGTAACAAAAACTGGTATTCGCCGCGGTGATAATGCTCCAATGGCTACAATTGAATTAATCTAATTCTACAAAGAAGAGATGTCTTATTGGATATCTCTTTTTATTATGTCTTTTCATGAATAACATGATATACTACTATAGGTGATTCAAATGAAAACAATTCAAATGATACATGATGATGCAATCAAAAGAGAAATTCCTATTATGAAGGATGACGGAATTGCATATTTATGTAAATTCATACAGGAACATGATATTAAAAATATCTTGGAAATAGGAAGTGCAATTGGTTTTAGTTCGATTTGTATGGCAATGGTCAAAGATGATGTAACAATAACTACAATTGAAAAAGACGAAGATCGTTATCAAGAGGCAATTTCTAATATTCAGGCTTTTGGTTATACTGATCGTATTAAATGCCATTGTATGGATGCACATGAGTTTATTCCTACAGAAATGTATGATTTATTATTTATTGATGCAGCTAAATCATCAAATGGTAGATTCTTTGATCGTTTTACACCCTATCTAAAACAAGGTGGGTATGTAATTGTAGATAATATGTATTTCTATGGCTTTGTAGATGATATTAGTCAGGTAAGAAAAAAGAATCTTCGGCAACTTGTGCAGAAGATTCAAAGATTCAAAACTTATATCATGGAGCATCCTGATTTTGAAAGCTATTATATTCAAACAGGAGATGGAATAATTGTTGCGAAAAAGAAATAATTATTCTTTATAAAAGATATCATTTTTAATTGGGGAACAGGCAGCATATGAACTCATGTAAGTCAAAGAGCCGTCCTCATTTTTTTGGATGGTAATAGTTGAAGAACTTGGGTTGTCATCAAAGGTAAATCCATCTGAAGTAAGTGTCACATACAAGTCATTTTCCGTAAAGGTACCAGTGAATGTTTGCATACCGGAACAGTAATTGATGGTTAAACTAAATGTATGATCCTTTAATAAAACCAAGCGTGGATTCGTAATATAATCATTATTATATGGAACAGAATAAGTTCCATAAATAGTATCATCTTCTGTTTGTTGATCATCATCTTCTACATAAACAGTAACTGTTTTGCGTGCTTCATTTTGTGATGAGTCACGTACAATCAATGTGATCCGATATTCTCCAACTTTTGAAGTATCATATTCACCTTCTATGGTAAGCTTACTCATTAGATTTGCATCATAATTATCTTGAATTTGAACAAAAGAAGATAAATCAAGATCATGATTTACGGGTATACTAATCTCGTCAGTTAAATAAATGACCGGTGCTATCTTATCTACAACTGTAATCAAAAAAGAACGAGTGCATGTTTCTTTACTTTTTGTATCTGTAATTTCATATTCTACATTGTATACTCCTAACGTATGAATGATGATTTCATCCGTAATAACATCAACGGTCATTCCGCTATCATTACACCGAATGAATGTTAAGGGATCATAATCTGTATTCACTTCGATTTCTTTTATTACCTGGGAAATACTTGGATTAAAAGTTGATTTTTTAGAGGAACATCCAGAAATGAAGAAGATTAGACAAAGAAGAACTAAAGTTAGTTTTTTCATAGTACGCCTCCTAATGTGTAAAAACACAAATGAATAAATGTTTGATAAAGTTGAATTCTTTACCATAAATATAGTATAATGCAAATATATAGAAAAGAAAATCTCAACGATGGACAATTCTAATAGAAGAGGTGAAAAAATGAAAAAATTATTATCTATATTGGCTGTTACAACGGCTGCAGCTGCAGTAGTTGCTGGAGGCGCTTATATTGCAAAGAAATTAGAAGAGCAGAAAGATGAAGAAGTAAGATTAATTGAAATCAAGAATAATGATGAAGATGTAGAAACTTCTGAAGATGATGAAGCATCAGAAGAAGATGAAGATTCTGAAGAGGAAGAAGAACCTGAGATAGAAGTCTCTAAAGAAGATCCAACAGAAGAAGTTAAAGAAGAGGAAACGAAAGAAGAGAATTTATCAGAAGAAATAGAGCCAACAACTGTTGAAGAAACAGTTGAACCGGTTGTAGAAGAACCTGTAGAAAATAAATATCCTTCTATATCAGAACGAAAAATCAATGCCATCAAGAAACAAATTGGTGTGATGATAGAAGCTATGCCAGATGAATCGGATGTAAGATTACAACATTATGTTGTATTTCCTACAAAGGAAGCGGCTGATGCTTTCTATGAAGAAATGAATACTAATGAATATGAAATAGAAGTTGAAAATGAAGGTACAGAGGTTAGTTTAATCAAAGACTATCAATTGATTTCAGAAGAACTAGAAACCGAAATTTTATCACTTGCGGAATTTGCTTCTGAACATGAAGGCGTTTATAAAGGCTGGGCTGTAAAAGTGAAATAAGGTCAGAAATGGCCTTTTTTTATAGGTTTTTTTGCGATTGTTCCATTTGTGTTACAAGTAATTTTATTATATAATTATGAGGCTATGAGGTGATGAGATGAAGATGATAGAAATTCAAGATGTTTCATTTCAGTATGATACAGAAAACGTAGTCGATCATGTATCTTTTTCAATTGAAAAAGGATCTTATACAACAATTATTGGGCATAACGGAAGTGGTAAGAGTACGATTGCTAAACTAATGATCGGATTGTTAGAAAAAAAGAGTGGTAGTATTCGTATTGCTGGTATGGAATTAAATGAAGAAAATTTATATCCTATCAGAGACCATATTGGAATCGTTTTTCAGAATCCTGATAATCAGTTTATTGGTGCTACGGTTCGAGATGATATAGTATTTGGATTAGAAAACCATTGTTTTCCACATGAACAAATGGATCCTTTGATTCAAACGTATGCCGAAAAAGTAGGTATGACTCGCTATTTAGATAGTGAACCAACTAAACTATCTGGAGGTCAAAAACAACGCGTAGCGATTGCTGGTGTTTTAGCAATGTCTCCGGATATTTTAATATTTGATGAAGCGACGAGTATGCTTGATCCACAAGGGAAAAAAGAAATTAATGAATTGATTAATGAAATTCATAAAGAAAAGCAGTTAACCATTATATCAATTACCCATGATATTGAAGAAGTTACAAAAAGTGATTATGTAATTGTCATGCATCAAGGGAAGGTGGCAATGCAAGGAAAGCCAGAGGAAATTCTAGTAAAAGAAAAGGAATTAATTGATTTACAATTAGATATTCCTTTTACCTTAAAATTGAGAAATGCGTTAAAGAAAAGACATATTCATACAGATATGATTTTAAGTATGGAAGGGATGGTGGAAGAATTATGCCAATTACGTTCAAGAAAGTAAGTCATGAGTATTCTGCCAATACTCCTTTTGCTTATAAAGCTTTAAAAGAAATTGATCTTACTTTAGCAGAAGGGAAGATTACAGCAATTGTTGGAGCAACAGGTTCTGGTAAAACAACAATTGTTCAACACTTAAATGCATTATTGTTACCAAGTGCTGGTGAAATTGAAGTTGTGGATAAAGTCATTAAAGCAAAAGAAAAGCCAAAAAATCTAAAATCATTGAGAAAACAAGTGGGTTTAGTGTTTCAGTTTCCAGAATATCAATTGTTTGAAGAAACAATCTTAAAAGATGTAGCATTTGGACCAAAGAATTTTGGAGTGCCGGAAGATGATGCAATTAGGATTGCAAAAGAGTCACTTTCTATGGTAGGAATTGATGAAAGTTTTTATGAGCGTAGCCCACTAGATTTATCTGGTGGACAAAAACGGCGGGTTGCGATTGCTGGTATTTTAGCCATGGATCCACAAGTATTGGTATTAGATGAACCAACTGCTGGATTAGATCCACAAGGTGCTAAACAGATGATGAGTTTGTTTCAGATGTTAAATCAGAAATACCAAAAAACAGTATTGGTAGTTACACACGACATGGAACATGTATTAGATTATTGTGACGAAGTAGTAGTGGTTGAAAATGGAACCATTGTCATGCATACAAGCAAACAGGAATTCTTCCAAGATTCGTCTTTGATGGTTCGTGCAAATATTAATCCACCAGCAATAGTACGCATGAGAACGACGCTACAAGAACATGGATTTGATATTTCAAATGATGTGTTAGATTTAGATTCTCTTGCAAAAGCAATTGCAAAAGAGGTGCTACTATGAAAAATATAGCATTGGGAAGATATATTCCATTAGATTCAGTGGTTCATAAGATGGACCCTAGAGCCAAAATTGTGGCAATGATTATTTTATTGATTGCTATCTTTATGGATACTGGTTTTATTGGATATGGTTTGATTGGGCTTTTTGTAATTATTGCAGTATTGTGTGCAAAGTTAAAATTTGACTTTATTTGGCGTGCGATGAAGCCAATGTTATTCATGTTAGCATTCTTATTAATGATTAATATTCTTGTGATTAAGACAGGATATGTAGTTGTTAGTATCTTTGGCTTTAAGATCTATAGTGATGCTTTATTTCAAACGTTATATATTACCATTCGTTTGGTATTAATGATTAATATTACGACATTATTGACAGCAACGACGAAGCCTATGGATATGACAATTGCAATTGAGGACTTATTAACACCATTCAAAGTGTTCCATGTTCCTGCTCATGATATTGCGATGATGATTTCTATTGCCTTGCGTTTTATTCCTACATTACTAGAAGAAAGTGAACGGATCATGAAGGCACAAACATCTAGAGGGGTAGATTTAGAAGAGGGATCTTTCAAAGAGAAAATTATGGCAATCCTTTCTTTAATCGTTCCTCTGTTTGTATCAAGTTTTCAACGTGCAGATGATTTAGCAAATGCAATGGAAGCAAGAGGTTATAACCCTGGTGGAAAACGGGTTCGATATAAACAATTAAAATTAGCTTTTAGAGATTATCTTATGTTATTTGTAGTTATAGGATTTACAGTATCATTAGGTGTGATGTCTTACATAGGTGTTTTATGAGATATAAAGTAGTACTGGCTTATGATGGAACTAATTATTGTGGTTGGCAAGTACAGCCCAATGGTATAAGTATTCAACATGTAGTAGAAGATGTGATCAGTAGTATTCAAAAGGTAGAGACGCATATTGAAGCAAGTGGTAGAACAGACGCAAAGGTTCATGCAAAAGGACAAGTGTTTCATTTTGATGGGCATGTAAATATGACTTGTGAGCAATGGTTAAAAGCTATGAATGCGAAATTACCTGAGGATATGCTTGTTAAGGAAGTGACGGAAGTTGAAGATAGCTTCCATTCGCGCTTTGATGCTAAGTGGAAGAATTATGACTATTACATTAACCTTGGAGAATATGATCCATTTGAAAGAAATCATGTTCTTCAATTATGTCGTCCATTAGATTTAGATAAAATGAGAGAGTGTGCAAAATGTTTTATTGGCTCTCATGATTTTACAGCATTTAATGCAAATTCATTGCAGGAACGACCAAATCAGGTTCGTAATATCTATGATTTATGGATTGAAGAACGTGGACAGATCATTGTTCTGCATTTCTATGGAGAAGGCTTTTTACGCTATATGGTGCGGATGATTACTCAGACATTAATTGAGGTTGGTAAAGGCCGATTATCAATTGAAAAGGTACAGGAATTGCTTCAACAGGCGAAGAAGCATTCTGCACCATATAATGCAAGTGCGGTGGGTTTATACTTAGTAAAAGTAGGTTATGAAGATTATAAAGAAGAATAGAAGTTGTTGAAAAACTAATTTCTATTTTAGCTGAAAATAAAGGATTTTCTGTTGACATTAGGGGAATAAACAGATAAAATAGTAATCGGCACTTTATGCCAATCTTTTCCCCGGTAAGGATAAAATTGGTAAAGAAGGAGGACGTAACATGCGTCAAACAACAATGTTAAAACCTGCAGAGGTTACGCGTCAATGGTATGTCGTTGATGCAGCTGGATTAACGCTAGGGCGTTTATCAACAGAAGTAGCAAGTGTATTGCGTGGTAAACACAAACCTACTTATACTCCAAATGTTGACTGTGGAGACTTCGTAATTGTCATTAATGCAGACAAGATCGTTGTAACAGGTAACAAATTGGATACAAAGAATTATTATCACCACTCTCAATTCCCAGGTGGATTACGCGTTCGTACAATGCGTACTATGAAGGACAAATATACTGTCGAATGGGTTGAAAAAGCAATTCACGGTATGCTTCCTCATACAAAATTGGGAGATGTACAACGTAAACATTTATTTGTTTACAAAGGTAGTGAACATCCACATGCAGCTCAAAAACCTGTTGAGCTAGTTATTAAAGGTTAGGAGGGAAAACTATGGCAGCGAAAAAGAAATCTGTAAGATATATCGGTACTGGTAGACGTAAGTCTTCAGTTGCTCGTGTTTACATCACTCCTGGTAAAGGTGAAATTTCTGTTAATGGAAAGACACTTGATGAATATTTGCCTTTAGAAACATTAAGAATGGTTGTTCGTTCACCATTTGAAGTAACTGAAACTGTTGGACAATTTGATGTTAAGATCAATGTTTATGGTGGTGGTTACTCAGGTCAAGCTGGTGCTATGAGACATGGTATCTCTCGTGCTTTATTACAAGCATCTGATGACTATCGTCCAAAATTAAAAGCAGCTGGATTCTTAACACGTGACCCACGTGCGAAAGAACGTAAGAAATACGGTCTTAAAGCAGCACGTCGTGCACCTCAATTCTCTAAGCGTTAATTTGTATTATCGTATCGAGACAACAAAGCCCCATTTTTGGGGCTTTTTTCATGTTTTTCAGGAGTTTTTGTACTCCTGAGAACTCTTGAGAATTCACCTTAATGTGGCAATAAAGTTGCAATAAGGCTGCGCGACGATCACCACAGTCGAGCGTTAAGGCTGCAAATCATTTCCAGGAAGATACATCTGGTTAACAGCATCCACCAGAACCCTTGGATCCAGGTGAGTATAAACCCTTTCTGTTAATGACATTGCACCAGCATGACCAACAATCTTTTTGATTGTGGTTGGATCTATCTTTGCTTCAGCAAGCAATGATACGCAGGTATGTCTGCAGCAGTGTGGTGTCTGTTTTAGCTTGAATTCCTGCATGATTGGAAGAAAATAAGCATCAATATAATTGCGGTATTTGAGTTGTTCACCAGCTGGTGTGTGAAGCAGATACTCGCATTTTTTATTTTTCATTGTCATCCAGTTCTTGAAGAATGGATAGATGCAGTCGGCAATAGGAACTGTTCTGATACCGTTCTCTGTTTTAGATCGGATTACCCTGAATGTATGTTCTTCCATATTGATGTCTTCCATCTTTAAATCCAGCATCTCACCAACTCGAACACCGGTATAAATCAGCATTAATACTGACTGCATATAGATGTTATCTGAGTATAGCCAGAACTGATCAATAGTTTCCTTAGTAAATACTTCTCTTTGTTTTGTGTTAGGGTTCTTATCCCTAAACTGTTCCAGATTGACATACAGGAAGCAGTCCTTACCTACCATATCGTTTTTCATCGCATACTTATACATCTGGTTGTAAAGAACCTTGATCTTTTTGATGGTAGGATAGTTTTTATCTGAATCAACCATTGCCTTCTCAAGCTCCATAACCGAAAGATTTCTAAAAGTTTTCTTATGAAGACTTTCTACCGATTG
>JAQXZJ010000029.1 GCA_029227155.1 Erysipelotrichaceae bacterium | reverse complement strand
GATGAATAGTTAATAATAGAAATGGTACTTATATTCTACAACTAATTAACGAAATAATGAATTATATTTAGTATTTTTTTAATAATCGAATATAATTTTTAATATATGGAGAAAAATATGATGAAAGATACAAATATTCTTATCTTTGGAGACTCAATAGTCTATGGTCTATATGATAAAAGTATGCAGGGTTGGGTTAACCGTCTAAAGAATTACTATGATAATAATCATCAGAGTGTATGTGTCTATAATCTGGGTATCCCTGCCGAAACCACAAAGGATTTACTCATAAGAATAGAAAGCGAAATAAAATGTCGCTTAGCATCTAACACGATTATATTATTAGCCATAGGTATAAATGATTCTCAACTTGTCGATAATCATAACAGAACAGATATTCAATCATTTACTGAAAATGTCGATACATTAATAAGTATAGCCAGGAAGTATAGCAGTGATGTTGCATATATAGGATTAACTGATGTCGATGACACAAGAGTTAAACCAGTATCATTCAACAGACATAAATCCTATGATAATCATAGAATCGCTCTTTTCAACGATTCTATTATGAATGCCTGTGCCTCTAATAACATACCATTCATAAGTCTATCTGGATTATTAAGCAAAGATGATCTTACGGATGGTATACATCCTAATGATGCAGGACATAATAAGATATACAAGAGAGTTAAAGCAGAAATAGACAGCATATTCATTAAAGAATAGTTCTGTATTTGTAAAACATATCAACATTATTAAGTCACACGCATAAAGTGGCTTTTTAGTTACAAAACATTATGCAATAAAATGTATACTTAGAAATCTATTGGTGTCATAATAAATAAAACAGAACAGAAAAGTGAAGTGGACCTCCATTAATTGGTTGTCCAATTTTTGGGGTTCACTACATTACGGCTGTTTCTTTACATAAATCAATCAATACCCATTCACAACAAACTCTGTGATATCAATTTCTTTGAGTTCTGGATTGGATAGTAACATCGTCCATTTTCCTTCAGGATTCTTAAATATCACTATATGATGATGTTTAACATTCCCTTGTTCGTCTAGAGAAACATTAAAATTACCCAATCTCTCTTTAAGAAAAGAGTTAGGAATACAAAGTATCGACGTATGCATATCTCTGCATCCAAATATCATGTATTGTTCGGAACAAGTGGCGATATTTTCGAATGGTTTGCCCCTATAGCCGAACCAATATTTTTTTCTTTTGCCTTGAGGATATATTTTAGATGTCACAACAACATAGCCTTTACTCAGATCTGCCGAAGAATATGCATTGTTCTTCTTCTTAATTCCTTCCCCGCATTCGCTGTTAATAAATTTCACACATCTATCAATTGCAGCACTTTCATCTTCCATATCGTCTGATCCACCGTCAACATTGATATGTGGATAAGGATAAAGTTCACATATTCTCTTAATCAAAGACTTTGTTCTTTCCTCTATCTGATTTAAATTCCATCTTTCAATGGGAATTATGCTTTCGTTAAGTTTCAAATGTCCAGTATCTTTAAGAATTTCATTTTTAAATTTCCATCCAAGGTTTCTCATCCTTGAATTATCTTTAACTGCAGCAAGGGTTAGATTTCCTAGCCTATTAAGATTTGCCATATATGTTTCTTCGTCTGTATCAAGTTCTGCCAGCCATTCTTCCGTTGGTGTTTGAGGCATTAAGTGTTCTATGCTAAGTTTAGACAAATCCACCGGAGCAGGATTATCGCTCAACTCCATCCTATCAAGAACCGTACGCAATTGTGGTCGGCCATATACATTTGCATTAATTAAAAAATCATACATCTGCTTATCTGTTGGCATATAACTTCCAGATGTTCCTACATTGTTTCCGACCATTTCCTGATTCAACTTAGTAATTATTTTTGTATAATCATTTTCGCTTTCACAAGAATTCATGACATTTTTCATTACTGTCGGGAATAGTCTAGAGATGTTCTTTGAATCAATATCACAAAAGCTTCTTCTTAGTAGATATGAATTAATCGCTTTGACCAATTCCGGCAAAACATCGTCGTCGATTTTATGGTCTTCATTCAATCGGAAAAATTCCATAATTAGTCCTAATGGAAGATCTGAATTGATTTTTCTAAAATCTTCTAATGCTTCTCTTAACTTGCTGTTAAAAGAATTTAACTTCTTATATCTTACTGTTTTATAGATTTTTGAATATTTAACCAATTCCTCAAACAGAGATTTTATGCCCTCAGAATTAGCTTCACTCCACGAAGTAAATTCCTTATACACTGCATTTTTAGAAACAAGTTCATATTTTTTAAGTGATAGATACATTCTAAAGAATAATTCTAATTCTTTAGAATCTGTAGAAACATTATCCTCTATCTTTCTCCAATAATTCTCGTAGTATTCATCTTGCGTCTTGCTAACGAGGTCCATTAATAAATAATTTCTAATCAGATCAGCCGACGTCAGCTTTGTTCCGGTTGCATTAATACTCTCAAAAATTTTCTGAACATTCTCATCTTCTGAGATAGGAACAACGACAATATATAGCTTGTTCATTGCCATAATAATGTCATTCGCCGAATATCCACAATTAATTAACTCATTAACATGTTTATACAAGTAGTTATAATTTAAAATAACATTTGATTTTTCATCTTTTATATCATCGAATCTATTTTCAACGATGCATCTATAAACATTATCATCATCAACAAGAGGTTTCAACTTATACTTAACTCCTCCGATATTCGAAGCAAGAAGATACTGACGATCTAACTCATTGACGGCATTCATCATATTATTTTCTTCAAAGTACTTTCTAACTGCATATGCCATTAAGAAAGTAGTAGTTAATCTTTGCTGGCCATCGATAATTGAAAACTCACGGTTCATAAAATCTATGGTTTTCTGCAGGTAAATAATAATCCCCATGAAATGTTTGTCATAATCACCCTTTAAAACATGATCAAAATCCGTTACGAACTGCTTCACTTCTTTTTCAGCAGTCCAGGTATATTTTCTCTGATATACAGGTATAACAAACTGAGTTCCTATAGATCCTTGCAAAAATTCCATTAATCCTGTTTTCACTGGATTGTCATTAGCCATGATGATTATCCTCCTTTAATGTAAACGTTAGCTCAATGCACGCTGCGCAGCATTACTTTGTTATTCTTTTTTCAATATCCTTGCATAGCTCGTTAATGATAGAGTTGTCACTTCCGCCATAATTGTTCAGTAAATAATTAAAATCTACGAGATAAGTATAAATTTTGTCATGATCATTTGGATTTGATGAATCTCTCCAATCCCCTTCAGCAAAACCGACATATAGGAGATTATCATCTTCAAGATAATCACATTGCCAGTCCTCAAGCGGAAGTTTCAGTTTGTCAAACGGAAGAATGAATGCGTTTCTGACGTCTTTACCTCCTCCGATATTCTTTTTTGCATGATCGCCATATGTAAGCTGCTTCTGAATCGAAGTACTGTCAGGAAGATCGTCTGGATTGCCCGTAAAGCCAAAACGATACATCTTTGCATCAACTATATATGTTTCTCCATTGTATTTAACGATGGTATCAGGTTCCAGCGAAGATGCATCCCTTACGTGACTTCCAAGAAGTGACCACTTGCCGCTTGGGTTATATTTCTTTCTCTGTCTATCACTTAAGCCGTTCAACAGCTGATCAACCATTGTTTCATAGACATGATAGTAGTTCCTGATAAGGAATGTTGCTTTGATATCCGTAACATCCCTCTCATCAATAGAGCTAAGGATTCTCAGCATATGCCTGAATCGCAGCCTTTTGATATCATCAAAAGTTGAAGCTAATTCATTGTTTACAGTACGTCTCATTTCTGCGACGCTTTTTATAATATTTGTTTCAACAAAGAGCTTATAACCAAATACCCAGCCAACTCTTTCCTGACTGACTTTTAGGCAAAGCCTATATATTTGTGCAATCTGGTCATTGCTGGCAGACATTTTTGAAGTAACAAGATTGTTGTAAATGATGTTGCCATTTGAGACAATTGGCATCTGTTTCATTGTTTTCTTCCATTCAATCTTTCCCTGATTTGAATGCAAATATTGCTTTTCTCTATTGTAGAAATACCCGTTTTCCAGATAGTCTCTAATGATCCATAGATATGAATCTATAGGCCATGATTCACCTTTCAGTTCTGATCTCTGTATCTCCGGTGTCTGTATTGAATCCGATAGGTTAAGACTCTTTATAAACAGCAGAAGATTCTGCCTGTTTATCGATTCATCATCATAAATGTGGAATGTTTCTGGAACTTTGAATGTCAACTTTCCATCAACGTATTCAACACCCATTAGATCATTGGAGTTCTGTACTTTTTCAATTCTGTAACTGTTACTCTCCATCTGTCATAGAATCCGGAGCACTATCTGGGGTAATTGTTTTTTCTAAATCATTTGCAACTTTATCTGAAAGCATATCAATAAATGCCTGCGACTGATCCTGGTCAAACATAAATTCAAACATTCTGTCATAGACCTTCTGATATCTGTCGAACTTCTTATCAAATAAGATTTCAGGTTCAAACTTAACTGCTGTGCCGAAAAGATACTCTATTACGTTATTGGCAAATCTCATAACCTTATCCTTTTTTTCCTTAGCTGTCTCTGTTCCGTTGCACAACATTGCATCGGTAGCAAAGTATGCGCCGAGATTTTTATCTTCGGTGATAGAGCCATCCTTGCAGTCTTCAATCATGTGGAAATTCACCTTTTTAGCAAAATCTTTCCACTTAATTTTCGTTCCAGGTACATACCAATCTTTATAGAGATATTCTTCATCGTCAAAGTCTGCGACAACTTTTTCTCTATCCCATCTTCTCTGGAACGCTGTATCCAATGGGAATACATTCTGATCACTTGTATTCATAGTAGCCACAATTGATAAGTTATGCGGTATATAGATATTACCTTCTAAATAAGGAATATTTTTTCCTTTTTCATTCTGTTTAGAAAAGTAGCCTTCTATAAATTGATTTGAAATAGGATAAACACTGTCGCCCTTAACTTTGCCATTCTCATTAGCATTTAATCTGTCTAACAACTGAAATAGATCGCCAAAAATAGCAGCCGCATTACCTCTATTGATTTCTTCGATAACAAGGTAAACCATTCTGCCATCTTCAACTGTTAAAGCTCTTTCGAGCGCTTTTGTAAATGGCCCTGGAACATATTCATAACTTACACTCTTATCTTCGTTAACGACTGGATAAATCTGACCGACAAAGTCACTGTTGGAGTAATCAAGGAAGAATGTCGTTCTGAAAACGTCATTCTGCTTATCAACCTTTTCAAGAACTTTGTTTTCTACATACCAGCTTTTGCCACACCCTGGAATACCATAATAAATTTTATTATAGCCTATAACTACTTTATTTGTAATTGATTCTGTATTAGAACTAGCGTCTTCAAAAATTTGTACGTTCATAATTTCTTTTGCAATTGAGATGTACTCATCATCCGAAAGTTCGCAAACGCCTTGAGGCGTTACTCTATGCTTTAGTTCATCACTCAATACAGAGCCATTTTCAACCTCAATAATCTTTTTAACTTTAATCTTAGTGTTGTTAGAAACAACTTTAAAAATGATATTTGAATAAAATTGGTTTGAACTATATGCACCAACTATCATGTCACCTTCATGAATTTCCACGGTTGAAAGAGCATTATTTTGTGACGAATATTCTAAACATATCGTTCTTCTTGTATCAATTAACGTAAACTGTGATTCCAAAGAATCCAATAAAAATAAGTAATATTTCATTATCTTTCCTCCGTTTCAATGATATATTTCTTCCATGAACATGGTTTAACAATCGATGCTTTGTTTTTTTCTACTACAATTTCGATCACTTCATTATTTGAATAGTTTTGCAAAACACTTCTACCACCTATAGTTAATGAATAGTAATCCGCCGTATCTGGTGAGTCAGATCTCTTCTTTTTTGATTCGATAAAATTAATCTTGATAATTTCATTATTTAAATAAATGTCACCATCAAGAAGATTTAATTTCTCTGGATTCAAAACAAGGAACCCATCTTTATTTTTTTGAAGGACTATTATATTAGTATATTTATTGGTCGAAATATAATACTTGTCTTCCGCATTAATTGTTCTACGTTCTAAAACAACTTCATCCCCGGCCGACAATTCTTTATCTCTATAATAAGCTCCGAGTCCAGGTATTCTGATTTCTCGTCCTTCGGTCATTCTTATTCCTTCATATACCTTACCAGTTTCCTTGTCTATAAAAGGGTGGCCCATACCTACCTCTAGCAGAGAGCCCTTAATCCCACTATCAGCCGGAATCAAAATATACGAATCGTGTGTATTACCTTTTCCAAGTTCTGTGTTATTCAGCTTTTTTATAAATGTTACTACTCTCATATATTGTCACCTACTAAATATACTGACTAATTACTGCAGCGATTCCCCTTGCCATAACACAAGGAACAGCATTTCCAATTTGCATATAAGTTTTTAAATATGGTCCTAAGAAAAGATAATCATCCGGGAATGACTGTACTCTTGCCGCCTCTCTTGGAGATAATGCTCTAATTTGGAAAGGATGAATGTGTGAATGACAATCCATTCTTAAATGTGCTGTAATCGTTCTAGAAGGTCTATCGGCATACAATTTGTAATACTTATCTTTAAAAACATCGTTTCTATCTGCATATGGCATGATATCTGCGATCTTTTCGTTCGTTGCATCATCGCCCTGATCCATTCTTTTGTAAATTTCATAATTGACATCACTAACGTATCTCGCTTTATGATTGAAGATATATGGAATCTTTCTATCCATATTTATCAAGTTCAAATACATATTAGTATGGTCTTCATAATGATTTACATCAATTTTCTTTCCACATGTGTCACTATCAATCTCATTCATATTCTTGATTCTAGGAGCTTCAAGTGGCTTAATATCTCTCAATGCATCCATCAGTACGTATCGAGGTTTGTTGTTGCAGCTCTTCTCGATTTCCTCAAAAATCGTTAATGGCGAGGCATTCTTGTCTTCCATCACATCATTTCTAACAGCGATATAAATCAGACGCTCTCGGCTCTGTGCCACGGAGAAATCCGCAGAATTCAAGAGCTTGTAATTAACTTTATATGAATATTCTTTTCCATTTTTATGAATCTTCAAGGATTCATAATCTTCGACAACTTGGTTAGCGACTTTTAACATGCCTTTAACGTTTTCCATTACCACAAACTTTGGACATATC
>JAQXZJ010000028.1 GCA_029227155.1 Erysipelotrichaceae bacterium | reverse complement strand
TCCTTCTAACGGACCATACGGATCCATTCATCTTTTAATATAGCAAATAAATGAATATCCCACCAAACGGGCTTATTATTTTTACCTAAACGATAAGTAAATGCTTTTTGAAACAAAGCCTCTTTCCTCATTTTTAATTTTTGATATTCTTTATTTGTTAACGTATCATGAACACACGAAATACCAACCACACGATGTGCAGACAATACTTCAAATGCATACTGCAACATCCGGATATTTGCCTCTTCTACAAAACCGTTATTAAAATAGTTGGTACCAAAATTGAAATGTAACTTAAATGTTCTACTATTCATCGGTTCCACTTGTTGTAAGGTAATAAATCCAATGACCACATGATTTGATTTTAAACATACGGACCAATTGGTGTTATATTGAGACATTTGTTGTATTTCATCTATGCATTCTTTTTTGGTATAAACTCCTTTGTTTTGATACCGTTGTGATTCTTCATCTGATAAATATTTAAACAGATCCGACCAGTCTTCTGGACGCATTCTGCGAATATTTAGATGTTCCGTCTGCATAAATTCCATAGTCGTATCTCCTTGTCTTTCCTATTATAGCGAAACCAAGGTAATTTTGCAAAAAAAAGTTTGGATTTTCATAAGAATCACTCTTTGTGAATTTTTTTCAAAACTTTTTCATTTTTTCTCTTGCATTCTGTATTTCCCTATGCTAATATATAAAAGCGCTAAGGTTCAACCAACGGAGAAGTACTCAAGAGGCTGAAGAGGTGCCCCTGCTAAGGGTATAGGTCGGGAAACTGGCGCGAGAGTTCAAATCTCTCCTTCTCCGCCATGTAAACGGTCCAGTGGTGTAGTGGCTAACATGCCTCCCTGTCACGGAGGAGATCGCGAGTTCGATCCTCGTCTGGACCGCCATTTGCAGGTGTAGTTCAATGGTAGAACACGTCCTTGCCAAGGATGATACGGGAGTTCGATTCTCCTCACCTGCTCCATTGAAAACTGTTGGATGCCAAATTGGTATCTTTTTTTATTTTTACTAACAAAAATCATTCGAAAGAATGATTTTTTTCATAGAAAAAAGTGGATTCACCCACTTATTTTCTAAAATATCGGATAGATGCAACTAGAATCACTAGAAACCCACTCAACAAAAACAGAAAGGCTATCGGGATAAGAAAAAAGTTTTCATATAATATTCCTGATGCATCAATATATTCAACAGAGTTCGCCTTTATAAAGATACACATCACCCATGAGTAATAGGAATGTACCGATCATTATAGAATATAGATTCCGCTTTGCTCTTTGATTCTCACTTCCATCATGTATTATTTTTCTTGTAATATCGTTCATATCTTCTCCTTTCAATAGTAATTCATCCAGTGAGATATGGAACGTTTTTGATATTTCAATCAACATTTCAACATCTGGTAGATTTCTACCATTTTCCCAGTTTGAAATTGCTTGTCTTGATACATTTAACTTTTTAGCCATTTCCTCTTGGGTTATGTTTTCCTTTTTTCTCAAATTTTTAATTATAATATCAAAATTCGTTTTATCACCTCACATGATAAACATATCATTATTATAGGAAAAGAATAAGAAAGCATCTCTTGCATGACGACAGCGTTACTAGCAAAAGCACTTTTATTCATGATGTAACCAATATGCTAATTCATTGACAGAAGAATTATTACTAAAGGTATAACGAGAAATTTTGTACGGATCATCATGAACACGAACCAAACCCGTATCCCCTTCAAAAGCCATCTGGAATCCCGCTTCTTTAACCAACTGAATCAATTGATCATTATATTCATAATATGGATAACAGAATGCGATTGCTCCATCTAGAACTTCTCTGCTTTTGATCAAATCTTTTAGTACGACATCTGAATTCTTACACAAAACAGCACTACCACGAGGGCTGATATTACAGTGACCATAGGTATGCATATCATAGGTATGAGAATGCAGCTCCAAATGATCAGAAATCATATAATCTGCTTTCTTCTTGGCAATTAAAAATAATGTCGCATGCAAATCATACTTTTCTAACACCTTGATCACATTTTTAGTATTAAGTCCTCCATCATCAAATGTTAAGCAAACACTTTTATAAGGAAGATTTACTTTTCCTTTGATATACCACAGCATTTCCTGCATCGTCATCGTAAAATACCCTTCCTCTTTTAGATATTTGAAATGCTTCTCCATTTGTGACATTGCATGACAAATAATCTTATTACATGTCTCCTCTTTCGGATCATATACTTTATGATAACAAAATGTTCGTATAGCCGTAGCCTTTTTAGCCTGACTGTTTTTCACTTCCACTACTTGATCAACATCTTGACGACGAACCCACACCAAACGGTCCTTATAATTCACCCCATACATATCATCTTCTTTGATCACAATCGGAAAGGTCATTGCCTCTGGCATAGATAAAACCAATTGCCCCGTTTCATCATATAATGTTGTCTTTTCCTTTAAAACGATGCTCTCATCAAATGGTATATAATTTTGAAACCGTTGATCATATGTAATCATCTCATTAACAGGCATCACATCCTGATAACGAACATAATATCCTAGCTGATCAGCATAAAAATATTCTGTTTCAGCAGTAATCTCTTCATCCGCAAGGGAAATTACTTCTCCTTTACCTAATGTACCAGCTAATTGATAAGTATCTTCCTGTAATTGGTACATCAAAGTTACTCGTTGTGTCTGTACCAGTGAGCCATAATGTTCTTGAATCTCTTCCACTTTTTGTTGTGCTGACAATTGTTCTTGCTGCTTATTATTCTCTTGTAGACGATAAACCATCCACAAACTACCTACGATGAATCCAATCACTAAACAAGCAATCATAATTCTCTTTTTTTTCATTTTGCATCACCGTATCTATTTTATCATAAAATCACTCGACAAACCATTTTCCTTCTTCTAAATATAAATGTCGAATCTGAGAATGAATCTCACATGTATAACGCAACCCAATTCCACCACTTTTCAAAGAAGCAGCTGGCATCACTTGCGTAATCCGATCGATTGTATACCGACGATTGTCATTCCACAATATCTGTAATGGCTTTACATGCCCATTTTTATAATGAATACATAATACATCCACCCATGTTTTCATTCTTCTTCTCCTTTCAATCCTGTTTTGGCTCAAATTCACTTAGCGTTGGATCCAACAACATCAACCCTCTTCGCACACTATAAAAGCCAAATCGCTTTCGAATAGCATCCACCGTCTTTTCCAGTTGCAGATTTTTTTCATCCATTTGTTCATCCGAAAAAAAAGATAACTGTTGCGGTATATTTTCCTTTTTTAAATCCATCGCTCGAATCCCAACACTCCGCAAAGGAACATCAAAACAAACATTTTGTTTCAACAAACGCATTGCTTGTTTCCATAAATCATCTGCACTTTGTGTTGCATGTTTTAACACACATTGACGAACAAAACTATGCAATTCTACATCCCTTACATAAAGACTTATTTTCTGACACACTAGATGTTGTTCACGAAGTCTGCAAGCAACACTATCTGCCAATACTGACAAAACAATCTGTGCTTGTTGAACATCTTCAATATCTTTAGGAGGTGTTGTACTATTTCCAATTGATTTTACTGGTTGCTGGTACTGAAAATGCTGTACCTTAGATTCATCTAACCCATTAGCAAATTTCCACAATACCTCCCCTTGTTTACCCAATATCTGTTTTAAAAAAGGAAGAGATTGGCTTGCTAATTCCCCTATGGTCCAAATACCAAAATCATGAAGTCTTTTCTTTGTTGCCCTACCAACAAACAACAAATCTTCTACTGGTAATGGATCAACGATCTCTACTTTATTTTCTCTAGAAATAACTGTGGTTGCATCTGGCTTACGATAATCCGAACCTAATTTAGCAAAGGCTTTGTTATAACTCACACCCACAGAAGCTGTGATCCCTAGCTCCTGCTTGATTCTCTCTCGAATCTGATCCGCAATTTCCTTTCCATCTCCAAATAAATGGATGCTTTCTGTCACATCTAACCAAGCTTCATCAATACCAAAAGGCTCCATTCGATCCGTATAATCAAGAAAAATTTGATGCACACGTTTAGAAAATGTAAGATAGCGAGAATGATTCGGAGGTAGTACCACCAACGTTGGGCATTTTTGTTTCGCTTGCCAAATTGTTTCACCCGTTTGGATATCATATTGTTTTGCCAATTGATTTTTTGCTAATACAATACCATGCCGTAATTCCACCTCTCCTGCAACCACTAATGGTTGTCCTCGATATTCCGGATGATACAATTCTTCTACTGAAGCATAAAATCCATTTAAATCACAATGTAAAATGACTCGTTCCATGGTTTTTCGCCTCCTTGGGTTCATTATATCACTCTACTTGAATTATTTTCAAGTTAAATTATGGAAATGATTTTCTTCTTTCCTATAAAATATGATATAATACGGACGGTGAGATCAATATGAAAATGAAAAAAATATTCTTGGATATATGTATCGTTGTTTTTATTGCTGTTTTTTTATTCAGTGGCTATCAAATCTTCAGTTTCCAGAAAGAACAAAGAAAAATCTCAAAGGAACAGAATGAAATCAATGAAATTATAGAAGAAACACAAAATACAGATACTACTGATCCAAATGCAGCACGTTTTACTGCAGAATCATACGATTCGTTAAAAGCTGTCAATCATGATTATGTTTGTTATTTAGAGTTTGAAAGTAACCTTATCTCCTTACCAATCGTACAAACAGATGATAACAGTTACTATCTGAACCATACATTTAAAAAGAAGGTTCATAGTCAAGGAGCACCTTTTTTGGATTATCGCAATCTATTAACAGATGACAATCTTGTCATGTATGGGCACTATGTTTATGCTGATGCTACAAAAATGTTTACTCCTTTAACAAAGCTAAAAAAACAAGCAAATTATGAAGAAAATAAGTTTTTACGTTTATACTTTCGTGATGAAGTTCGTACGTATGAAGTTGTTTATGTATATGAACATGATTATACTCAAACAGACTATGATTATACGAAGCGAAACTTTGGTAGTGAAGAAGATTTGAATCAGTTCTTAAAGTATCCAAAAAAGCATAATCTGATTCAAAGTAATTCAGATGTGCAATATGGTGATAATATCTTAACCTTGCAAACTTGTGTGCGTAACAATCACAATAAACGCTTAATTATTGTAGCAAAACAAATACCAAATTAGACATCAATCAAATGGTTGATGTCTTTTTTAAGCATTAAAAAAGGTGCTACATATAGCACCTACTAAATCAGATTAAAAAACTTCCCCGTCGTATTTTTTTCTTGATTCACTCAAGTTATCAACATAATAACGAACTGTTAAACCAACGCCCATTCCTGTTTTTGTTGTTGGTTTTACTAAAATGCGATCTCCTTCTAATAATGCATCATAAATTGCTTTACAAACATTATTGATATTCTTTTCGCCTGGTTCCATAGCATTCATCAATTCTTTTGCATTGACTTCAATGTATAACCATTGTTTATTATGCGCTTCTACTTTCATTTCTTGAAGTTTTTGACTATATTCATTCACTGTTAATTTTGCCATAATAAAAGCTCCTTTCTATACTAGATACTATAATACCATAGAAAAGATATGTTTAAAAGGGAATGAAAACCGTTTCATTAGTCAAAAAAGGCCCATCCGCAGTAAACATAGATCAAATTAAAGCCAAATGTCGTTAATCCTAAGAAATTCAGCAAATATTTTAACTCAGGGAAAATAAAATAACCTAGTTCCCAACACATCATAAAAAACACAAAAAATGCAATTAATAACTTCTTTACCCACGCATTCTGGTTCCTACGACGTCTTTGACACAAGCTCATACCAAAAGAAAATACAACAATCACTCGCAATAATGTACAAATCGTGTTTGCACCACTGAAGTTTAGATAAGTGTTTGCTAGATGAACAAGCAAGGATCCAAGAATAATGATTAAAATTGGAATTCCGTATTTTTTCATTCGTTTGAATCCTCAATCTCAATGGATGTCATAACATCCCCATTCTTCATTGCCTTGACTGCCTGCATATTTTCCAGTACCTGTCCAAATACCGTGTGGACTCCATCTAAATGTGGTTGTGGTTCATGTACGATAAAGAATTGGCAACAACCAGTATCTTTTCCACGATGAGCCATACTGATTGCTCCTGTTACATGTTTATGGGGATTGTTCTTTGTTTCGCAAGGAATGGTATATCCTAAATCTCCAGCGCCTGTACCATAAGGGCATCCTCCTTGTGATACAAAATGAGGAATTACACGATGGAACGTTTTACCGTTATAATATCCTTCTTTTACCAGTTTCACGAAGTTTTTTACCGTAATCGGTGCTTCATCTGGATATAATTCAAATGGAATCACTTCATGATTCTGCATTGTAATTTTACCTTTTATGACCATATCATTTTCACTCCTTTTTTAACTTAACTATTATATCAAAGTTTTTTTTCAAATCCAACAGAATGTGTTACAATAGCAGAAAACAGAAAGGAAATGAATATGCAAAAACGTGCGATAGTATTAGGAGGTGGAGGTGCTCGTGGCGCCTATCAAGTAGGCGCCTATCGAGCATTACAAGAACAGGGGTATCATTTTGATATTGTCGTTGGAACATCAATAGGAGCTTTAAACGGGGCTTTAATTGCTCAAAATGATATTGATGCAATGAATGAATTATGGGAACACATGGAATTAGATCAAGTCATTCAGATAGAGGAGGGATTTGATTTTTCTATTGATTCCATCATGCATAATAAAAATAAAATCGCTCCCATTTTAAAAAGCTATGTAAAAGAATTTGGTATGGATACCAATCCTTTACAATCAAGAATTCGTGAAATGGCAAACCCTCAAAAAATTCATGAGAATCATGTTACATTTGGATGTGTAAGTACTAAGTATCCGTCTTTGCATGCTTGTGAAATTACCTTAGATGAGATGGAAGATGAACAATTGGCTGATTATCTAATTGCTAGTTCTGCTTGTTTCCCTATTTTCCCAAAACATGAGATCAATCATCAGGAATATATCGATGGTGGTTATTATGATAATGTTCCGATTCAATTTGCTCTTCGCTTACAGGCTACCGAATTGGTTGTCATTGATTTACAATATCCTAAGATTGAACATCCAGAATATGAAAATCAACCAAACATTCTTACGATTCGTCCTTCTCAAGATACAGGGAACTTTTTACGTTTCTCTCATGATCATTTCCAACAGTTAATGCAACTTGGTTATTTGGATGCCTTACGTGCGTTAAAACAAAGAAAAGGATTTAAATATACCTTTCATCATGTAGATTCCGCTCTCATTCATCAAACCAATCTACTCTTTATCCAATCCATTCAACAAGCAGACATCAATAGCGTACGTCATAAACGAGTCATTCAGATTACATCTTGTTCTCCTTTTACAGATGGACTAAATAGTGTAATCCGATACCATGATGATGAATCCTATTTTCTGCAATTATTAGAAATGTGTGGTAATATTCTGCATATGGACCCTCTACAGGATTATGATTTTTATCAATACATTCAATCGTTGTTGCAGAAATTAGAAAACCTAGATGAATATCAATTTCCTCATTTGATTCCATCATCCTTCAGTGCGCTAACAGAACTTAAAGAGTATTTACTGAAGTTGGATGTTTCTTTCCTATTAGGCTATTTGATCCGTCAAATTACCATTAACCAACAAGACTTGAGTAAGTTTATGTTAATCATTCCTGAATATATTATCTGTGCTTTCTTTATTCACACATTATTTCTTGTCACAAAAAAAGACACCGAAGTGTCTATAACAGAATAATTTGATGTTCTTTTGCTTCATCTAATACTTCTTGAGGCCATAAGGAACATTGTACTTCTCCAATATGAGCTTTTCTTAAATAAAACATACAAATTCTTGATTGTCCAATTCCGCCACCAATCGTATAAGGCAATTCTTTATTCATCAATGCTTTTTGAAAAGGAAGCTTTAAACGATCTAGGCAGTTGGACTTTTCTAATTGCTCATATAGAGCCTTTTCATCTACGCGAATTCCCATACTAGATAATTCTAAAGCAATATCTAAGACAGGATAATATACAATGATATCACCATTCAATTTCCAATCATCATAATCTGGTGCACGTCCATCATGTTTTTGCCCAGAACGCAATTGATCTCCAATCTGCATAACAAATACTGCCTTCATTTCTTTTGCAATCTTATATTCCCGTTGTTTTGGATCATCATTTGGATAACGATCTTCCAATTGTTGGGTTGTCACAAAGAAAATTTCATTCGGCAAAATAGGTTCAATTCCATATTTATTTGCCACATATTTTTCTGTAACTTTTAATGCTTCATATACAGAACGTACCGTTCGTTTTAAGGTATCAATATTACGGTCTTCATAACGAATGATCTTTTCCCAATCCCACTGGTCAACATAAATGGAATGAATATTATCTACTTTTTCATCTTTACGGATTGCGTTCATATCTGTATACAAACCTTCATTATTCTGAAAGCCATATCTTCCTAATGCGTATCGTTTCCATTTTGCTAACGAATGAACAATTTCTGCCTTTTGATAATCCTGTTGAGTAATCTCAAAACTGACTGGCTGTTCTACACCATTTAAGTTATCATTTAGTCCTGATTGTGGACTAACAAATAAAGGTGCTGATACCCGAACCAAATTTAATTGAACGGTTAATTCTCGTTCAAAAAAGTCTTTTACATGTTTGATTGCTAATTCTGTTTTCTTTAAATCCATAAAGGAATGATATCCTTCTGGAATCATAAAATTTTCCATACTTATTCCTCAATTAAATCTTCCAATTTCACTGGAATCATATTGATTTTATCATCATTTGAACAAATCGCAACCACTGAATTTTCTATTTTTCTTACAATTAGATAAAAATCTTCATACGCAAAACAATCTTTTTGTAATCCTTTTGAGAAATCTAATACACGAAATTGTATTTGAATACCACTCCCCTTATATTTCCCATAACTTTCTTTCATACACCATAGTTTGATTCCATCTTCTATTGTTTGTATTTTCTTTTGTTCTAAAGGATGAAACATTCGTTGAACGACTCTTGTATCTAATGAACGAATCGCTTGTACATCAATTCCAACTTCATGATCTGAAACTGCTAAAACAACCCAATTCTCTTGATGAGATAAATTGAAATAACAAGATTGATCGTTCAAATACGGTTTTCCATAGGAATTATAGATTAAAGCAGGCTGGTATCCAAGATGTTTCGCTAATAGACGATATCCTACTTCATGATGAATTTGTGATGGAGCTTTACAATAATATACAAGGGTCATAGTACGATTTCTTTCTATATTTTTTCTAAGTATTATACTATAATTATATCAATTAAGGAGGATGAAAAACATGGATATTAAAAAAATCGTAAAATCTTATGAAGAAGATATTCTAACTCATATCAGTGAATTGGTTTCTTATCCTAGCACACTAGATAAAAGTGATGCAAAATATCCATTTGGAAAAGCGAATGCTGATTGTTTAGATGCTGCTTTAAAAATGTGTGAACAATATGGCTTCCGCACCAAAAACTTAGACCATTATTGTGGATATGCTGAAATTGGTAGTGGAGAACAACTACTAGGCGTCGTAGGACACTTAGATGTTGTTCCTGTTGCTGAAGGTTGGAATACCAATCCATTTACTGCTACAAAAGTTGGCAATCGCATCTATGGTCGCGGAACCAGTGATGATAAAGGGCCTGTTGCTTGCGCAATGACTGCTTTAAAAATCGTTCAAGATTTACGTCCTGATATGAATAAACGGATTCGCTTAATCATGGGATGCAACGAAGAAAGTGGCTCAGAATGCTTACGTTACTATGTAGAAAAAGAAGGACACCTTGATATGGGATTTACTCCTGATGGTGCTTTCCCAGGGGTTCATGGAGAAAAAGGAATGGTTCAGGCTTCTTTTAGTTGTCCGACTACCCATATCCATCAGATAGAGGCAGGAATTGCGTCTAATGTAGTACCTAACAAAGTGACCATCGTATTAGATGCTGACTGCTATGATAAAGAAAAACTAGAACAATATTTAAAGAGCCATCAGTTAGATTATCAATTACTAGAAGAACAACAAACAACATTGATCGTATATGGAACTTCTGCACATGCATCTACACCGCAACTGGGTGTCAATGCTGTATCCTATGCTCTTTGTGCATTGCACGAAGCCAACGTAACAGATGAATTTGTTCAGTTCTATGTAAATACTTTTGGAACAACTACAGATGGTTCTCTATTACAGATTGCTCAAAAAGACCAATATGGTGCTTTAACGCTGAATATTGGAATTGTCAAAGAAGAAAATCATCAAGTTTCTGGAACGATTGATATCCGTTTCCCAGTTACAGCTCATGCTCAGCCAATTGTAGATACCATGTCTAAACATGAACATCTGCACATCCATGGCTTTGTAGAACCTCTATTCTTCCCTGAAGACTCTCCTCTTGTATCTTTATTATGGGAAGCATATAAAGAAGTTACTCATGATGAAAAACATCATCCAGAAACGATGGGTGGAGGAACCTATGCGAAAGGAATCAACAACTGTATTGCATTTGGAGCTGAATTCCCTGGCCATACAGATGTTCATATTCATGATGCCAATGAATTTATCGAAATAGAGGATTTATTAACACAAACCGAAATCTATGTAGTTGCCTTATTAAAATTATTGGATGCATAAAAAAGGGAAGCGATTATTATTATCGCTTCTCTTTTAATAAATCACGAATTTCTGTTAATAATATCTCTTCTTTACTGATAACTGGTGCAGGTGCTTCTTTTGTTTCTTCTTTCTTTTTGAATGAATTGATCAAACGAATTGCCATAAAAATACAAAGAGCGATAATGATAAAATCAATCACATTTTGTAAAAAGACACCATACAGAATTTGAATAGGTGCTTCAGGATCTGCAGTTGCAATAACAACTTTTAAATCCTGTATATTTAAATTCCCTAAAACAACAGAGAATGCAGGCATCAGAATGTCATTAACCAAAGAAGACACAATCTTACTAAATGCACCCCCTATAATGACACCGACAGCCATATCAATCACATTTCCCTTAACTGCAAATTCTTTGAATTCCTTTAAAAACTTTTTCATCCTTTTTTCCTTTCTAGAGATTGAAACCAGACTCTTCCTTCTTTTTCATCCATCACTTGGATACCATGTTCCATTAACACTTCACAAGTAAGACCATTTCCCTTTACCAATTTACCTGTAAAGGTTCCATCATAAATAGTCCCCTTGCCACAGCTTGGGCTTTCAGACTTTAAAATAGCCATTTCTATTTCCATTTCCTGTGCAATATTCAAAGCCTCATATGCCCCTAATGTAAACTCTTCTGTTACATCGACTCCATGAATGCTTACTACGTGATCTCCAATCCGCTCGCTAGGGTCTCTAGGAGTATCTAAACCACCAGACTGTTCTGGACAAACACAAATTGCACAATTTGATTTTACTAGTTCACAAATATAATCTTCGGTTTGTGATTCTCCATCATAGCGACATTTACATCCTGCTAAGCAAGCACTGACCAGGATTTTTTTCATATTGATCCCACCATTCTTTTTTCATTATAAACGGAATCCGATAAAAAAAGAAGGAGAAATTCTCCTTCTAGAATGTA
The DNA here is from genome assembly GCA_029227155.1 of Erysipelotrichaceae bacterium. Lineage (GTDB taxonomy): Bacteria > Bacillota_I > Bacilli_A > Erysipelotrichales > Erysipelotrichaceae > RGIG4607. The sequence continues at coordinate 3,873 of JAQXZJ010000028.1, read as the reverse complement.
ATTTCTTTGCTCTTGGACACTTTCATGAACAACAACAATGATAATACCGTAAAGGCATTCAATACTGTTGCAAGTGCAGCTGCTGGTCCATAGGAACCACGAGATACTTGGGTATAGATAGATAATGTCAATGTAACTGTATTGTAGTTATACAAGATAATTGCAGTTGACAACTCTGTAATAATTGTTACCCAACTTAGGATAGCTCCTGATAAAATACCATTAGACATCATAGGAACTGTTACTTTAAAGAAAGCTCCCAGCTTGCTACAACCAAGAGAAATAGCAGCTTCTTCTACTGTCAATGGAATTTGTTGCAAGATTGCTACAGAAGAACGAATCGTATACGGTAAACGACGAATACATAGAGCGATTACCATGATTGCCACTGTTCCGGTTAAAACCAATGGTTTCTTGTTAAATGCAACAACCAATGCGATACCAACTACAGAACCAGGAATAATATATGGCAACATACTCATCGTATCAATAATTTCATTGATAAAGCGTTTTCTACGAACTACCAAATAAGCAATCAATACAGCGATAAGGATAATTAACACCAACGCAATTCCACCAATAACGAATGTATTCTTAATAGAATTGAACAAATCTTTCGATACTTTACGATAACTATCTAAAGAATATCCAGGAACGAAAATCTTACCACTCGTCTTCAAGAATGAAGTATACATTACATATACTTGAGGCATAAATGCAATACCAACAACTACATATGTATATAGATGAATCAATACATTGAAGATACCATGAGCTTGTTTTCTTTCGATTGGATGCAATGCATTCATTTTAAAGGTAAAATGATCAGATGCAAATTTTTGAACCAAGAAAATCACAGCAGTAATCAAAATAGCAATGACAGATACCGCAGATGCAAATCCATGGTCAGTACCAACTTCACCAAAGTATGAATCGTAGATTAATACTGGGAATGTTTTATATCCTTCCCCAATCAATAATGGTGTACCAAAATCCGCAAACGCTCTCATGAATACTAACAAAGTTGCAGCCAAAATTGTTGGCATACATAAAGGAATGATCACTTTAAAGAAACGCCTTACTCCAGAACAACCCATATTCTCAGCAGCTTCTAATAATGAGTTATCAATGTTCTTCAAAGCACCTGATACATATAAGAATACCAATGGGAATAATTGCAAAGATAATACTAGCAAAATACCATTGAATCCATAAATATTAGGCATCTTAAACGCAGCGAAGCCAATGGAATGTACGATTCCTTCAATAAATTTAGTAATTATGCCAGAACGTCCCAATAATAAAATCCAAGAATAAGCGCCGATAAATGGTGCAGACATACAACAAAGAATAATCAACACCTGAACCACAGTCTTACCTTTGATTTCATACATATTGTAGAAATATGCTAAAGGAACACCGATAACCAATGTCATAATCGTTGCACAAACAGTTACCTTAAAGGAATTCGACAACGATTCCAGATACATTGATTTACTAAAGAATTTTTCGAAGAATTCCATAGTAAACTGTCCATTGGAAATGACAGATTCTTTCAAGATACAGAACATTGGATAAATTAAGAATAGTAAATATGCAAGAAGAATACCTAGTGATATCAGTACCCAAACATCTAATTTCTTTTTATTTTTCATACGATATCACCTACCTTGTCATGCCTTTTTTATAAATTTCTCCATCATTACGAACACCTGTTAAAATGTTCTTGCTTCCGTCTTCAACAAATAAATTTACTTTTTCATGATTAATATTTAAATTAATTTCAGATCCTGCAGGAATAATACTGTCAATCTTAGATTCTTGAATGATTTCTAATTTTGTTCCATCTTCTAAATGTACAAAATAGTGAGTATTCAAACCTAAGAATACACTATCATCAACAACTGCTTTCAATCCATCTTTTGCTTCTGGACGGATTAATAATTCTTCTGGTCTTACAGAGACCACGATCTTTTGATCATGCTTATGATCATCTAAAACATTTGTCATTTCGAAACGATAACCTGAATCGAAAACTACAAATGTTTTACCATCTTCCACTTTCAGATTGGCATTTACAACATTCGTACGTCCAATAAAGGTAGATACAAACAAATTAGCAGGACGTTGATACAAATCTTTTGGTGTACCAATATGTTGGATATCTCCATCCTTCATAACAGCAATACGGTCACTAACCGCCATAGCTTCTTCTTGGTCATGAGTTACATAAACTGTTGTAATACCTACTTGGTGTTGAATTTCTTTGATAACTGTACGCATTTCTACACGTAATTTTGCATCAAGATTACTCAATGGCTCATCCATCAATAGTACATCAGGTTTAATAACTAACGCACGTGCTAAAGCAACACGTTGTTGTTGTCCACCAGACAAACGATCAGGCATACGGTCTGCATATTCATCAATATGCATCAATTCCATAAATGTTTTTGTTTCTTTTTCAATGACATCTTTTGGTTGTTTTCTATTTTTCAAACCAAAAGCTACATTATCTTTTACAGATAAATGAGGGAAAATAGCATAGTTTTGAAACACCATACCAATATTTCTCTTACTTGGATCCATATCATTGATCCGTTTCTCATTAAAATAAAAATCTCCACCCTCAATTGAGTTGAATCCTGCAATCATACGTAATAATGTTGTCTTACCACATCCAGATGGACCAAGGAGGGTAAAAAACTCACCCTCCTTGATATCTAGAGATAGGTCAGAAATAATTGTGTTATTTCCATAACGTTTGATTGCGTCTTGAATTTTAATATTGACGCTCATATTTCTAACTCCTTTTTTAATTAAATAATACTAACTAGTTTTTAGAAGCGTAATCCGTTCTAATTTGGTCATATCTTGCTTGCCATTCTGTTTTATGTTCAGCAACATATTCGATATCTTCGTAAACAACGTTGATTTCACTGAATGGTTTCATATATGGATTTTGGATATCAATTGTAGAGTTTGTTCCACGAACTGTTAATTTACTAATGATTGATTGGCATTCATCAGAAATTAAGTAATCCAAGAATGCTTTAGCTTGTTCTGGATGAGGACATCCTTTGATCATTGTAGAAGCAGATGGTAGCCATACAGCACCTTCTTCAGGATAAATAACTGTAACATCAGCACCAGATTCTACTAATGCCATACATGGGTCTTCATAAGAAACACCAACAGGATATTCACCTTCAGCTACACCTTTATAAATTGCAGATGAGCTTGATAATTCTTTTTTGTCAAGTTGAGCAACGAATTTTTCTACATATTTCCAAGCTTTTTCATCATATGGTTCATCACCCATAACTAATAGCATGTTTGTAATTTCTGCCCAAGCACTTGAAGATTTAGTTGGGTCACCAGCAGCGATTTTACCTTTTAATGCAGGATTCAATAAATCAGCATAACCGTTGATCTTTCCAGTTAATCCCATATCTGCGATTAATTTGTTGTTCAAAATGATAGCTCCAGAACCAGATAATAAGTAGTTTGTCAAATATCCGTTCGTGTTACGATATGCTTCGTCGATTAATTTGTCATTTGGAGAAACATACTGTTCAAATAGATCAGGATGTTGTTTGTAAACACCTAGGTTAACTCCACCATACATAACGTCACATTGTGGATTTTCTTTTTCAGCATCCAAACGTGTCAAGCATTCACCAGTACCTTGTGATTGCAAACGAACAGTAATTCCTGTTGCTTCTTCAAATGCAGGAATAATGTTTTCAACTTCAGTGTCAGAGTTAGGTGAGTAAATAACTAATTCTCCACCAATTTTGTCGTCGCCACCTTTTTTGTCGCCACCGCATCCAACTAGAAGGCCAAGTGTCAACATTGCAACTAATAATAATT
>JAQXZJ010000027.1 GCA_029227155.1 Erysipelotrichaceae bacterium | reverse complement strand
ATATGACTCTAAAAAAGCTGGTGGGGTAACACGTTCTCACTTACGTTTTGGTAAATCTCCAATTCATTCAACATATTATATTGATAACGCTGATTTCATTTCATGCTCATTGGATGCTTATGTAATGAAATATGATATGTTACGTAACTTAAAAGAAAATGGTACATTCTTATTGAATACATCATTTGACAAAGATCATATCGTTGATCACTTGCCTAATCGTTTATTGGCTCAATTAGCTAAGAAACATGCTAAATTCTATATTATTGATGCAAATGCGATTGCAGAAAGCATCGGTATGGGTAGAAGAACAAATACAATTCTTCAATCTGCATTCTTCGCATTGAACGAACAAATTATGCCTTATGATACTGCTGTTGAATTGATGAAAGCTGCTGCTAAGAAATCATACAGCAAAAAAGGTGATGATGTTGTATTAGCGAACTATAAAGCAATTGATAGTGGTAAAGATGGATTGGTAGAAATCCCTGTTGATCCAGCATGGGCTAATTTAAATACTGACTTCAGCCGTCGTATGATTGGTGATGAATACTTTGATGAACATGTAATGGCTATTAACTCATTAGAAGGTTATGATTTGCCAGTATCAGCATTTACAAAACATGGTCTATTAGATGGATCAATTCGTAACAATGTTGCTTACGAAGAAAAACGTACGATTGCTGTACAAGTTCCTACATGGCATCCTGAAAACTGTATTCAATGTGGATTCTGTTCATTTGTATGTCCACATGCTACGATTCGTACGTTCTTGTTAACAGATGAAGAAGTAGCTAACGCACCAATGGAATTCAAGACCATCAAAGCTATGGGTAAAGGTACAGAAGGATTGCAATATCGCGTTCAAGTATCTCCAGATAACTGTGTAGGTTGTGGATTATGTGTTGTTGAATGTCCAGGTATGAAGGGTAATAAAGCTCTTGAAATGGTTGATATCAACAAAAAATTGGATCAATCTGTATTGGCTGACTACTTATATAAGAAGACAGATTATAAGAGTGATATCTTCTCAACAGATACTGTTAAGGGATCTCAATTCTTGATGCCTTATTTTGAAGTAAGTGGTGCTTGCCCAGGTTGTGGTGAAACTCCATATTACAAATTAGTTTCTCAATTATTTGGTAAAGATATGTTAGTAGCAAATGCTACTGGATGTTCTATGATTTATTGTAGTTCTACTCCATCTACACCATTTGTTAATGATAAGAATGGTAATGGTGTTGCTTGGGCTAACTCATTGTTCGAAGACAATGCTGAATATGGCTATGGTATGGCTATTGCTCAAAACTATAAAGAAGCAAGAATTCTTGAAATCATGGAAAATAACTTAGATTCTGATTGCAAAGAAGCATTCGAAAAATACATTGCTTGCAATGGTGATCGTGATGCTCAAAGAGCAGTTAAGGATGAAGTTGTAGCTGCTGTTAAGGCATCTTCTAACGAAGCTGTAAAAGAATTACTAGATTACGAACGTGATTTAGTTGGTAAATCAGTATGGATCGTTGGTGGAGACGGATGGGCTTATGATATCGGTTATGGTGGATTAGACCATGTATTAGCTAATGATTTGAATGTTAACGTATTAGTATTAGATACAGAAGTTTACTCAAATACTGGTGGACAATCTTCTAAGTCTTCTCAAGCAAGCTCAATTGCTAAATTCGCTGCTGGTGGTAAAGCAACAGCTAAGAAGGATTTAGGACAAATTGCTATGGCTTATGGTCATATCTATGTCGCTTCTATCTCTATGGGTGCTAACCGTTTACAAACATTGAAAGCATTGAAGGAAGCTGAAAGCTACAATGGACCATCATTGATCATTGCTTACTCACCATGTGCTGAACACGGTATCAAGGGTGGATTGAAGAACCATCAAATCACTCAGAAGAAAGCAGTTGAATGTGGTTATGTAACCTTGTATCGTTTCGATCCAAGAAAAGAACATCCATTGACAATTGACTCTGCTGCTCCTGATTTCGATAAGTTCAATGATTTCATCATGTCAGAAACACGTTATAACCAATTACCTAAACTAAAAGGTGAAAAAGCATATGAAATGTTCGAAAGAACAAGAAAAGATGCTGAAAAACGTTATAACCGTTTAGTAAAATTAGCTCAAGACTAATAAAAAATAAGAGGCTGAAACAATCATTTCTAAGAAATGGCTGTTACAGCCTCTTTTTCGTTATGGCAAAAAAAATACTGCTTGAAGCAGTATTATTCATCATGTTCAAAGCGTGGAGAAGAATATCCAATCGTTTTGTGTTGATAAGTATAAATGCGTGGAATACGATCAGATAAGCAGGTTAAGATCTCATAAGGTATCGTATCTAGATCTTTTGCAATATCTAGTATGGATACATGGTCACCAATCAATTCTACTTCTGTACCAACAGGGTAGTATTTTGGTAAATGGATCATGCATTGATCCATGCAAATACGTCCAACCAGTGTTGCTGGAGTATCTTGTAGATATACGGTTCTTCCTTCTTGCTTACGGCTCCATCCATCGGCATATCCAATCGGGATCGTTGCTAACCACTGTTGATCTTGTGCATGATAGGTGGAACTGTAACTAACGGGTTCTCCTTTTTCGATTTGTTTGGTTAGAACGATCTTGGTTTTTAATGATAAACAAGGGGATAATGTTTGATAAGTTGAAAAGCCATAGGCTCCTAGTCCAATTCGTATAGCATTAGTAAAAGAATCATCCATGCATTGAGAACCATCGGTATTAGCAATATGAATCCAAGGAAAAGTATATCCACAATTCATTACCATGTCCTGGAACTGTTTTAATTGCTGAGATGTCATATCATTTTGTTGATCATCACTGCATGCATAATGACTGAATACTCCATCAATGCTAACTTGTTTCTGTTGTAATACAGCAATGGTTTCTTTTAATTCTGCAAGGTTTTTGCATCCTAAGCGATTCATTCCCGTATCTATTTTAATATGTGCGTGCAACCCACTGGAAATTGCTGGTAGGGCATTTGCGTAGTCCAAGGATGGTATGGTTAAGGTGATTCCCTGTTTAATTGCAGTTGGAATATGCATAATTGGAGTATGACCTAATACTAAGATCTGTAATCCAGGAATGTGACTATGAATGTGACAAGCTTCATCTAAGCTAGAAACTGCAATCCAATGAATATTACAATGTTCATAAGCAAAGCGACACATTTCGATATCTCCATGTCCATAAGCATTTGCCTTTGCAACCAATATTACTTCTTTATTTTTCGTTTGAAAATGCTTTAAATTCTGTTCAAAAGCATTTAAATCGATGGTAATCCAAGTTTCTCGAAACATCATAACTTATGCGATTCTAGCACTTTGATAGGCAAGATAAATTCCAGAAATCCGGAATAATAAAGATAAAATACTTGATAAATCTACGTTCAGCCAGATCTGAATCAAAAAACGAATTGCAATCGGCCACATAGAGGGATTGGTTAAGATTCCAAAACCAAAGTAACATAGTAAATCTCCAATAAAGAAACAGAAGAAAGCACATACAGCAGCCAAAATAGCAAAGCGTGGTTGAACACCACGTCCAGCCTTTTGAATAGCCATTCCAATACCATAGCCAAAAGCTAAATAAAGCAACTGTAATTCAAGGACTAAGAAACTACATAAAATACCATATAATACTGTAAAAGCAACGGTTACTAAAATGCCAACTAACAAAGCATTCTGAAATCGTTCATTACGAGTGAGTGCATTTTTGTTATAGATTTTAAACATAAAAAACCTCCTTCAGATATTAGTATACCATATTATAAACAGAAAAAAACTACCTTGCGGTAGTTCGTTTACAAAATGGTGGTTCCGGTCGGAATTGAACCAACGACACGTGGATTTTCAGTCCACTGCTCTACCAACTGAGCTACGGAACCATTGGTTGCGGGGGAAGGATTTGAACCAACGACCTCCGGGTTATGAGCCCGACGAGCTAACCAGACTGCTCTACCCCGCGATATAGTCTTGAGTTGTTCCCAAGCGCTTACTCATTATAGCATAGTTAAAATACGGTTGCAAGAGGCAAAAAAGGGAAAACTTACGAAAAATTGTGTGGAATTAACTTTATTTTGTCAGATATCTTGTAATATAAGGGTGAAGTTCTATAATAAAAGTATAAAGAGGCACTTAAAGAAAGGAGAAAAGTGTATGAAACAAGAATTAAAATTTTATCTTTGTCATCATTGTGGAAATATTATTGTAAAAGTTAAGAATTCTGGTGTTCCAGTTGTATGCTGTGGAAGTCCAATGGATGAAATCATAGCAAATACAACAGATGGAGCTCATGAAAAGCATGTACCGGTTGTTACAGTAACCGATCATAAGGTCGAAGTCAAAGTAGGTAGCGTTCCTCATCCAATGATTCCTGAACATTATATTCAATGGATCGTTGTGGAAACAGAAAAAGGTTTCCAAATTCATTACTTAGAGCCAAGTGATCAACCAGAAGCAGTCTTTTATGTAGAAGAGCCAATTATAGCTGTCTATGAATACTGTAATCTTCATGGATTGTGGAAGACATTTGGATAAAAGGGGAGGAAGAAATTCTTCCTCTTTCTCTTTTTTATCTGTTAATAGGTTGATACTAAAGTACGTTAAGGGTATAATGAAAGAACCCGCGTGCATTGGGAAGAGAAAGAGGGAAAGAAAATGAAATTCATGAAAGCATTATTAGCAATGTTGCTAGTATTTGGTTTGGTTGCTTGTTCCAATGAAAAACCAAAGAACGATGAACCAACAACTGTTTCTTATGAGACATTTACAAAATTATATGATGAATATGGCAAAAAAGGTGTAAGCGTTTATTTTACTCCAGAAAGTGGATATGTAAATGCAACGACAATTGCCAAACTTGAAAATGTTGATGATCAATATTTTGATGCAATAAAAGCAACTTTGGCACAAGCACAACCAAAAGAAACTACTAGTGCAGAAGGAAATCTAATTGCTCGTATTGATTTAAAGAATCGGTTGGATATCACATATTTGAATATCTATGAAAATAATGTAATTAGTGTTCGTCAACATCCATTAGAAGTATTCTATACGGTTTCTGATGATACGATCGCAGAATTGCTTGTTGAGATTCAAGATTGTTATGATGCATATTTAGAAGTATTAAGAGGATAATAGGCCACAGATTGTGGTCTTTTTTTATTCGAAAAACCGTGATAAAATAAGAATAAATTAGGAGGAATTCCAGATGAAATGTCAACAATGTGGATATGAAAATCCAGATTCAGCAACTGTTTGTGAACAATGTCAAACAGAACTTGTAAAAGAAGAGGGTAATTTAACAGCGACTGCTGTAGAAACCAATGAAGAAACACCAAAAAAAGAGAAGAAACCATTACCTAAGATTACGATCAAACCGGAAACAAAGGAAAAAGTAGGACATGCAATGAAAGAAGCACTTCATTATATTGTACAAATGATTCTTCATCCAAAACAAGAAATTGAAATGCTATCTTGGGGTGCAATGGGATTTATTACGTTGTGCATTGCATTCGTTCATATTTTATGGCTTTATATCTTACAAAAAGGCTGTCTAACTATGATTACGATGATGACATATTTCATGCCAGTACGTTTGCCGATAAAAATGTCTTTATTCGCTACTATTATGGGTGGTATTCTAATCACTGTCATTGTCTTAGCTTTAATAGCTGTTTTGGTTGCGATCAGTCAAATGAGCAATAAAGAGAAATTCAATATCAAACGTTGTGTAACAAAAGCAATCAATATACATTTAGTACCAACGATGCTTTTATTGATCGGTACAGTGATTGCGGCTTTTTGGTTCAATGCAGGTATCGTATGCTTTGTGGTTGTATTTATTGCTTTATTTATGAATATTGTATTCTTGTTTAAAAACAGTAATACATACTTAGCTTATATTGTTGTTACATTAGCAATGGTATTATTGATTGTAACTGTATTCTATATCATCCGTTATTGCATTAGTACATGGACCATCAATGGAGCGGATATTGATACATTCTTTGATAGTATCATTCATTATTACTTCTCTGTATAAAAGGACTTCGGTCCTTTTTTAATAATAAGAAACCAATTCCATCTGCTAAAATCCATCCAATGGGAATGGACCACCAGATGCCATACAATCCAATTGTAGGAATGCTAGACAAGGTATAGGTTAGTAAAACACGGGTTCCTAAAGAAACGATAGTCAATAGAATAGAGATGCTTGGTTTTCCTAAGCCTCTAAATAGTCCATAGAATAAAAATAAAAGTCCAATTCCTACATAACAGGAAGCTTCAATTTGTAAGTATTGTATACCGATATGAATGATTTCTGTTTCTTTCGCATTTACAAATAATAACATGAGTTCTTTAGCAAAATAGATTACAAGAAACGAACTGATCACACAGAAGATCGTAGACATGACCATTGCTGTTTTTGTGCCTTGTTTGACACGTTCTTGTTGGTTAGCACCATGGTTTTGGGCAATAAAAGTTGAGAAGGCATTTCCAAAATCTTGTGCTGGCATATAGGCAAAGGCATCAATTTTTACTGCAGCTCCAAAAGCGGCCATAACAGATGCACCAAAAGAATTAACACGTCCTTGAACCATCAGGATACCAAAGTTCATAATGGATTGTTGAATCGAAGTTAACAGGGAATATTGAATGATATTGTGAAATAAATGAAGATCTATCTTCCAATGCTCTGCAGTTAATCTCATTTCTGGGACTTTTATCTTACAGTAGATAAATAGTATAAAAGCAGAAAGAGCTTGGGAACAGATGGTTGCCCATGCTGCACCGGCAATTCCTAGTTGTAACAATAGAATGAAGATAAAATCAAGAATAATATTGCTAACAGTACAGATAAAAAGCACTACTAGGGGAATCAAAGAATTCCCTATGCTTCTAAGTACTGCAGAATAATAGTTGTAGCAAGCTACAAATAAGAAGCCAAATAAGATGATCTGCATGTAGGTATAAGTGTTAGAAAAGAGTTCTGAAGGAATTTGTAGTAAGACTAAAATGGGGTGTAATCCAAGTAAGGTGATGATATTTAAGATGAGGGCTACCGATAGTATAAAGACAAAAGACAGATGAAAACTCTTTTTTAGAGTGGTCATATCGTTAGCTCCATATGCATGGGAAAAGACCACACCACTTCCCATACCAAGTCCTAGAATGATGGAAGTTAGAAAAGTAATCAAGGCAAATGATGCGCCAACAGAAGCTAGTGCATGGCTCCCTAAGGTATGAGAAACGATAATGGTATCTACGACGTTATATAATTGTTGTAAAAAATTCCCAGCGATCATGGGTAAAGCAAACAGTGCGATCGATGGTGCAATCTTCCCTTTGGTTAAATCATGATTCAATTTAGATTCCCTCTAAATTCGGAATTATTATAATAAAAAAGGCAGTTGAATACCAACTGCATCAGTAATAAATCTGTTTTTGGATGATTTCTTTCTGTTCTTTTCCTTGTAATTTCTCAATGATAGCAAAAGCAAAGTCAATCGATGCTGCTGCACTTCTAGCAGTGATGATATGTTCATCACAGACGACATATTGATCAACATAGGTACCTTGGAAATCTTCATTCATACTGGTGAAACAAGTATACTGACGATTTCTTAACAATCCCATTTTTCCAAGGATGGTAGGTGAAGCACAGATTGCGGCGATATATTTCTTTTGCTTATGAAATCCATGAATCAATTCGATCACTTTGCGGTTATTTTCTAAAGTCACATAATGGGGACCACCTGGTAATAACAGCAAATCATAGTTTTCTTCTTTGCATTCATCAAGCGGTAACAAATCACAAATTTGGATCTCATGTTTTCCGTGTAAGGTTTGTCCCTCTACACTATAGATATCTACGTTTATTCCACTTCTTTTTAATAATGCAATGGTTCCGATTGCTTCTAGTTCTTCAAAACCATTGGCTAAAATTGCACATACGTTCATTTTGCTCGCTCCTTTTTTTATATTTTAACATAGACACAAAAGAAAAGAACCACCGAAGTGGCACTTTTCCGTTTGTTTAATTAAGGGGATAGAAGTAAGAGCGAATCTGAAAGATAAGGGGGATATCTCTAGGGAAACAGATTCGCCTGTATAAGCTATTATCTTTGCTTATGACTATAGTATAGCGGTTAGCTTTCAACATATTATGGAGATATTATGTGAAAGTATGTGAATTCATTTTATGTATGATCACGGGTTTCTTCAATGGTAGTTCAATCATTTATGGTAAAATAAAAAGAAAACGAAGGTGTCAAAATGAGACTTTTATTGCTAGAAGATGAAAAGAGAATGGCACAGGCGTTATGCGAAATTTTGCGTTTAGAAAATTATGAAGTCGATCATTATGAAGATGGATTAGAGGGCTTAGCAGCTATTGAGAGTGAAATATACGATATTATTATACTTGATGTAATGTTACCTAGAATGGATGGTTTTGAAATTGCCAAAAAAGTTCGACAGAAAGGAATTGATACACCAATTTTAATGTTGAGTGCTAAAGGGGAATTAGATGATAAGGTAACTGGACTTGATAGTGGAGCAGATGATTATTTGACCAAACCGTTTATGACAAAGGAGTATTGGCGCGTTTGCGGGCTTTGACTAGACGCAATATGAATACCTTGGATGGTATTTTAACATGTGGAGATCTTTCATTGGATACCAATACGTTGATATTGACTTGTACTAGAAGTGGACAAAATGTAAGGCTCAGTGAAAAAGAGTATCGGATTCTTGAATATTTAATTGCCAATCAAGGACAGATTCTTACGCGTGAACAAGTAGCATTGAAGGTGTGGGGGTTTGACAGTGATGCAGAATATAACAATGTAGAAGTTTATATGACGTTTACAAGAAAGAAGCTAGCTTTTGTTGGATCGAAGACTGAGATCAAAGCGGTTCGTGGTGTTGGATACGAATTGAGGTGTTATCATGTTTGAACGTTCGAGAAGGAAAATCGTCGCAGCGATCATGTCTATTCTGGCTTGTCTTTGGATAGGAACTTTATGTGTCATTTATACTTCTAGTTATATTGAGGTTTCTAAGCGAAATCAAAGGATGCTAGATCAATATGTAACACAGTACTCTTTAAAGCCGTTGATGATGGATGATGGGATGAAACCAAAGCCGGATAGGAAAGATCATCGTTGGGAGGATGATCGTGCTTATCAGTTATCTACATTCTATTCGGTTGCGATTTCCTATGACAATGAAGTGTTGATGATTCATAATAATGAAACAGCAGAGTATGACGAGGATGAATTAATAGAGTTAGCATTTGATCTTTTACAAAGTCATCATACAACTGGAACAAAAAATCATCTCATATATCGAATGGTGGATAAAGAAGGGTATACGCTGATTGCTTTTATGGATAATACAATTATGCAACAAAGTATGACTACGTTATTTCGATATACATTGATATTTGGTGGTTGTGCTTTAATTGCTTTGTTTTTTCTTGCTGCTTATCTGGCAAAACGGATCGTAAGGCCACTAGAAGAAAGTTATAAGAAACAGAAACAGTTTATATCAGATGCTGGCCATGAACTAAAAACACCGGTATCTGTGATTGGTGCGAATGCAGATCTACTGAATCGAGAGATTGGGGAAAATCAATGGCTAGCAAATATTCGTTATGAAAATGAACGAATGGGAATCTTAGTTACTCAGCTTTTAGAGCTTGCTAGAACAGAACAAGTGACTCCACAAATGGAACGATTGGACTTTAGCCATTTGATCTATGGAGAAACATTGCCTTTTGAAAGTGTTGCCTATGAAAAAGGGTGTGTTTTGAATTGTAATCTTACAAATGATATCTTTATAGTAGGAAATAGTAATCAATTGAAACAGTTGGTTTCTATCTTGCTGGATAATGCAATTGCAAATAGCACCAGTGGAAAAGAAGTATCTTTAATTTTGAGTAAAGAAAAGAATCATGCTAAATTATCAGTAATCAATGAAGGACAAGAAATTCCCGTACAACAAAGAAAACAGCTCTTTGAGCGTTTTTATCGCACCGATCAAGTGAGAAATGGTGAAGATAAACATTATGGTTTAGGACTTGCTATCGCAAAAGCAATCGTGATTTCTCATAATGGGAAAATAGATGTATTGTGTAAAGATGGTATAATAGAATTTGTTGTATCGTTACCGTTACATCAATTCAATTAAATTTCAATCTTCCTCCTGTATTTTGTAATACAGGAGGATTTATTTTATGGCAATGCAAACGGTTTTTAAAAGATATGAACTGAAATATATGATTACGCTTGAACAAAAAGAAAACATACTAGAAGCGATGAAACCGTATATGAAATTAGACAAATATGGTCATACTACGATTCGCAATATCTATTATGATACGGATAGTTATCTTTTGATTCGTCGTTCTTTGGATCATTCGTCATATAAAGAAAAACTACGAATACGAAGTTATGAAAAGACAAATGCAGATAGTACGGTCTTTGTAGAGCTAAAAAGAAAATATGATCATGTGGTGTATAAACGACGGATTTCCTTACTAGAGAAAGAGGCGATGTTGTGGCTGAATGATAAAGAGTCTTTTAAGAAACAGACACAGATTGCTAATGAAGTCGATTATTTTTTATCTTATTATGGAAACTTGCATCCGGTTCTCTTTCTTTCTTATGAAAGAGAAGCATTTTATGCCAAGGATGGTAGTGATTTTCGTGTTACTTTTGATGATACGATTCTTTGTAGGGAAGAGGATCTGTCTTTAAGATCTGATGTATATGGAACAGAGATTCTTCCAAATAAAACAGTATTAATGGAAATAAAATGTTCTGGTGGAATTCCTATTTGGATGTGTCATGTACTTTCACAATTGAATATCTATAAGACATCATTTTCGAAATATGGAACAGCATATAAAACAATGATTTTTCAAAGAATGATTCAGGAGGAAGCTTAAATGTTTGAATATATTTTTACAGGATTATTTGATTCAGAGATGACAACGGTGATTCCTATTGTTGATTTTCTGTTATGCTTGGGGTTTTCTATCGTATTAGGATTGATTATGGCATTTGCCTATATGTATCGTACTCGCTATACCAAAAGTTTTGTAATTACCTTAGCATTACTTCCCGCGGTGGTATGTGTTGTGATTATGTTGGTCAATGGAAATGTAGGAACAGGTGTTGCTGTTGCTGGAGCATTCAGTTTAGTGCGTTTCCGTTCCGTTCCAGGAACAGCAAAAGAAATCTGTGCTTTATTTTTAGCGATGGGTATGGGACTGATTACAGGTATGGGTTATCTTGGCTTTGCGACTATCTTTACGATGATCATGTGTTTGATGTTTGTATTCTATAACAGCTTTGATTTTGCTTCTAAAAAGAATGCATCAATCTATAAAGTGTTTACGATAACAATTCCAGAAGATCTTGATTATTCTGATGTTTTTGATGACATTTTTAAAGAATATACATGTGATTATGATTTGATTCGAGTCAAGACTACAAATATGGGAAGTATGTTTCGATTAACATATCAGGTGATACTTCGCGATGCAAAGAAAGAAAAGGAAATGATTGATAAAATACGTTGTCGTAATGGAAATCTTGAAATAACGGTTTCTAAACAGGAAAGTTCGGTATCAGAACTATGATAAAGGAGGATTTCAATGATGAAAAGAATAGGTTCCTTATGGTTGATAATAATATTGATGGTGAGTGTTCTTTCAGGATGTAATACAGATACTCAAAACGAGGCTGGTGCTAGTCCTGTTATTGCTGACTTTTTTCAAACAGATGAGGAAATGTTTACGAAAAGAGACTGGAAGACGGATTATAATGAGAATAATAGTATTCAAATACAGTTAAATGGTGATTCTGTAACTGCGACTTCAAATAGTGTTCAAATTGTAAATACAACGATTACTCTCACAGAAGAGGCTACTTATATTATTTCTGGTACACTAAATGATGGAAGAATTATTGTGGATGCGCCAAAAACGGCTAAGTTACAGCTGGTATTGAATGGTGTAAATATCAATAATAAAAATACTGCGGCTATCTATATTCTGAATGCGGATAAGGTGTTTTTAACCTTGGTGAAAGGTAGCGATAATATAATTGTTAATGACGGTATATTTATTACAGATGATGAAAATAAAATTGATGCCGCCATTTTCTCTAAGCAGGATCTAACGATGAATGGATCAGGTTCTTTGACGGTTATCTCTTCTGAAGGGAATGGAATTACATCTAAAGATGATCTTGTGATCACGAGTGGTAATTATTTGATTACGGCAGCGAAACATGGACTTGAAGCCAACGATAGCATTCGGATTGCAAATGCTTCCTTTACGATCCATGCTGAAAAAGATGGGATTCATGCAGAAAATTCTGAGGATGAATCACTTGGATTTATCTATCTTTCTAGTGGAGATCTGAAGATTGAAGCGAAAGAAGATGGAATGAGTGCTTCATCATATATGCAAATTGTAGATGGTACGATGGATATAGTTACAGCAGGCGGAAGTGAAAATAGTACGAAGACTGTTTCTGATTCTTGGGGAGGTTTTAAAGGGAATAAAGAAATTAAGAATGACTCAAATGACAATAGTATGAAAGGGTTAAAAGCAAATCAAAGTATGTTGATTTCAAATGGTGTGATAACGATTGATTCTGCAGATGATGCCATTCATTCAAATGCTTCAATTATCATAAATGGTGGTACATTTGAAATTGCTTCTGGTGATGATGCCATTCATGCGGATGAAGCATTAACAATTACATCAGGGTCCATTCACATTACGGAAAGTTATGAAGGATTAGAGGCTTTAACGATTGATATACAAGGTGGAAATATTGAATTGGTTGCTAGTGATGATGGAATCAATGCAGCTGGTGGTAATGACTCTAGTGGTATGACAGGTGGTAGAGGTGGACGTTTTTCTCCTTCTGATAAACCTGATCAAATGGGGAAAGATAGAAATCTATCATCCAATAGCAAGATTGTAATTTCAGGTGGTACTTTGTATATTCGTGCTTTTGGTGATGGTATTGATGCCAATGGAACATTGTCGATTACGGGTGGTAATATAACGGTTGTAGGTCAAACACAAGGTGATACTTCCATTTTAGATTATGATGTGAGTGGAGTAATAACAGATGGAACTTTTGTTGGTACAGGTTCTTCTCATATGGCTCAAATCTTCAGTGAAGCAAATCAAGGTGTGATTGCAGTACAAATGAATCAACAAAGTGCTAATACGTCCATTACATTAAAGGATGAAAGTGGGCAATTGATTCTTACCCATACGCCTGAATTATCATTCCAAGTTGTTATTATTAGTAGTCCTAAGCTTGTTTCTGGTAAAACCTATCAGCTGACGATTGGTTCTATTTCAAGTGATGTGAAAGCAAATTAGTCCTCCGTATATATACGGAGGATTTTTTTAAATAAAAAAGAAAAAGACCGAAGTCTTTTTCTTATTAGGAATAGAATATTTTTTAAGGGAGAAAAACTGACACAAGATAGGGAGATCTTGTGTAATTCTATGTTAACAAAGGAAAATAAACAGATTATCAACAGAAAATGGAAAAATATGTGAAATATCAAGTAATTGATTCCCATTGTTTTTCATGTACATGATTTATGTTACAATGATGATGGTGATAGATATGAATGTTTATGATTTTGATAAAACGATCTATTATGATGATAGTACAGTAGATTTTGTCTTGTATTGTATGAGAAAGTATCCAAAAACATGGTTATATCTTCCACAGATGATATGGGGTGGAGTTGGATATGGATTACGGCTGATTTCGAAAACAAAAGCTAAGGAGTGGATGTATTCGTTTCTAAAGGGTGTTCCACAGATCGAAGATACGTTGGAACAGTTTTGGGATCAATATCAACATAAAATTAAATCTTGGTATCTGCAACAACAACAGGAAAGCGATGTTGTTATTTCTGCAAGTCCCGAGTTTTTATTGCAACCAATTTGTAAGCGATTAGGAATTCGTTATTTACTTGCTTCCCAGGTAGATGCAAAAACAGGGAAAACAACAGGGGAAAACTGTTGGGGACAAGAAAAAGTAAGAAGGTTTCAAAAAGTGGATTACTATGGAGAAATTGATGAATTTTATTCCGATTCTTATTCGGATGATCCTCTAGCTCAATTAGCGAAAAAAAGCTATCTGGTGGATGGTGATCGTCGTTTACCATGGTAAGAGTCTTTACTAGTCAAGGATAAGGAAAAGGTGTATGATAAGGATGGTGATACTATGAAAGTTCTATTATATTTTGAAGGGGAATCTTTGATCTCAAATTCAGGAATTGGTCGTGCGTTGAAGCATCAACAAATTGCTTTAGATACCGTAGGGGTAGAGTGGACGACAAATGCTTGGGATCAGGATTATGATATTTTGCATATTAATACGGTTGCGATGAATAGTGCGAATATTATTAAGAATGCGAGAGAACATGGTAAGAAAGTGATTTATCATGCGCATTCGACAGAAGAAGATTTTCGTAATTCTTTCATTTTATCGAATCAAGTGGCTCCATTATTTAAAAAACATATTGTGAATTTATATTCACAAGCAGATTATATTTTGACTCCTACTCCATATTCAAAAAGTCTTTTAGAAGGGTATGGAATTACCGTACCAATTCAAGCAATTTCAAATGGAATAGATTTGAATCGGTTTCATTATGATGAAGAGAAAGTAAAGGCATTTCAACGGTATTTTTCTTTAAAACCAGAGGATAAAGTTGTACTATGTGTGGGACTCTTTTTTGAACGAAAAGGAATTCTGGATTTTATTGAGGTTGCGAAACGGTTGCCAGAATATAAATTTATCTGGTTTGGTTCGATTAATCTATTATTGGTTCCTCAGCAGATTCGGGAAATTGTTCAGGGAGATCATCCAAGTAATGTTATTTTCCCTGGTTATGTAAAAGGAGCAATCATTGAGGGTGCTTTTGCTGGGGCGAATGCGTTCTTTTTTCCATCTTATGAAGAAACAGAGGGTATTGTGGTCTTGGAAGCATTGGCTTCTCATCAGGAAGTAATTGTGCGTGATATTGGTGTATATCAGGATTGGTTATATGATAAAGTGAATTGTTACATGGGAAATGATATTCATTCTTTTGTGGAATTGGTGCGTGGGGTAGTGGAAAAAACATTACCTAGTGTAGCAGATGAAGGATTGAAAACAGCCCAGCAACGGAGTTTAGCTTGTGTAGGAGAACAATTAAAAGAGGCATATGAGAGAGTTCTTGAACTCTAGAAAGACGCAGATATGAAAAGCATTCTAAGAAACTATTTGGTTAACATTCTTGTTATTCTTTTATTTACGGGTTTGGCTTTATGGTTAGCATTAAAAGATAATGCAGCTGAGGTGTTGAAGGTATTACAACATGTAAATATTGGGATGGCTTTGCTTATTGTTGGTGTCGTTTTGTTTCAGCATTTATGTGTAGGATGGATTTTACAACAGTATGCATTATTTATTCGTAAGGATTATCGTTTGATCGAAGGATTTAAAAATGCTTTGGTTGCGGCCTTTTTTCATGGGATCACGCCAAGTGCTAGTGGAGGGCAGATTGCTCAGGCGTTTGTTTTTCATAAACAGGGAATCCCGGTAGAGCGTTCAGCTAGTATTTTGGTAATTGATTTTATTGTTTATCAGTTTACGATGTTATTTATATCATTCGTGTTATTAATACTGAGATATCATTATTTTGCTGATAACTCATTCTTTTTATTGGCTTTGCTTGGTTTCGGTATGAATTTAGCGGTGATTCTAATATTAATTCTATGTACATTTTCTCCAAAGGTATATACTTGGGTTTCTCATCGTGGAATTTCAATTTTATATCGTTTCCATTTCATTAAAGATAAACAAAATGCAATTGATAGCTTAAATGGAAAACTAGAGAGTTTTGCAAAAGGAATTAAGATGTTACGTAAGAATCAATTATTGTTGTGTAAGGTTGCATTGGCGAATGCGGTGCGTTTATTGACTTATTTTTCGATACCGATTCTTTGTTGTTATGCACTTCAGATTGAAGTACCTTCAGGAAATTTTATAACGATGATTGCGTTGACTTCTTTTGTTACGAATGTGAATGCTTTTATTCCGATTCCTGGAGCGAGTGGCGGAACGGAAAGTGTCTTTGTGCTAATGTATGCGATGGTGTTATCGCGTGTAGAAGCATCGAGTGTGATGGTTCTTTGGCGTTTTGCAACGTATCATTTGGTGATGATCATTGGTGCGATTGTGTTTATTCAGATACAGAATTCAAAAACTAAAGTGGTGGAAAAGGAGATGGAACTATGAGAATTGGAATGTTTACAGATGCATATACTCCTGATATCAATGGTGTCGTATCATCCATTGTTACATTGAAAACAGAATTAGAGCGTCAGGGACATGAGGTGTTTGTGGTGACAACGAAGTCATCGGCATCAAAAGAGGAAGAACCGGATGATCATATCATTCGGTTAGCAGGAATTGAATTGAAGAGCTTATATGGATATGTTTTAACAAGTCCTATTCATTTCGCTGCTTTAGAAGAAATTAAAAAAATGAATCTTGATGTGATTCATGTGCATACAGAATTTGGTGTGGGGATTTTTGCTCGGATCGTATCGAATAAACTATCGATTCCTCTAGTAAGTACGTATCATACCATGTATGAGGATTATACCCATTATGTGAATATCTTTAATTTAAAGTCAGTGGAAAAGGTTGTGAAACAAGCAACGTATTCTTTAAGCAAATTGTATGGGGATAAATGTACTGCTTTGATTGTTCCAAGTGAAAAGACGAAAGAACGATTAGAATTTTATGGAATAAAAAAGAAGATTCATGTGATTCCTACAGGATTGGATCTAGAACGTTTTGATCCGATTCATACCAGTGAAGAAATGAAGCAATCATTGAGAAAAGAAATTGGTGTATCTGATGATGACTTTTTGATTGTTTATGTTGGTCGTGTTGCGGAAGAAAAGAGCATTGATTTAGTGATTGATGGCTTTTCTTTCATCAAGAAGGCGCAAAAGAAGATTCGTTTAGCGGTTATTGGGGGAGGACCTCAATTAGATGATTTAAAGAAACAAGCGCAAAAACTTGGTTTAGAAGATTATGTATTTTTCACAGATCGTCGTCCACATGATATGATTCCTGGATACTATCATTGTGCGGATGCTTTTGTGTCTGCTTCCTTGTCAGAAACCCAAGGAATGACTTTTATTGAGGCTTTGGCTAGTGGGTTGGTTGTGTTTGCACGCCCAGATGATGTTTTAACGGATTTAGTGATTGAAAATGAAACAGGTTATTTATTCCATACACCAGAAGAGTTTGCTAATCAGCTGATGGCTTATGCGTCTTTGGATGAAGGATCTCGTGAACAGATGAAAAAACAGGCAAAAGAGAAAGCAGCAATCTATGATAGTCGTTTGTTCGGTCAAAAAGTGTATGAGGTTTATCAAGAAGCGATTCAGATTTATGAAAAAACCTATACGATTGAGAAAATTAAATCAAAAGATGATATGGTTGAAATGACAGTTTCATCAAAAGATGAACAGATTAAAATCGTAATGACGATGGATGTCTATGCAGAAAAGAAATATCATTTGAATGAAATGATTCATCAAGAAGAATTAGAAATGCTTCAGAATCAGGAACAGTTTGCACAAACTTACGCAAAATGTATTCGTAAAATAGCCGCAAAAGATCGCACAAGAAAAGAAATGTATGACTTTTTGACACAAGATCCTGATTTGAGCATCAAATTGATTAATGATGTAATCGACAAGTTAGAACAAAAAGGTTATATCAATGATTATCGGTATATGATGATGCAGATTGAAAGCATGAAATTATTGCGATATGGAAACAATCGGATTGTTCGTACCTTGGTGAAAAAAGGAATTTCTCAACCTGAGATTGAAGAAGTATTGAGGAAAGAAGATGGGGAATTAGAAACTATTCGTGGTTTGAAATGGGCGGAGCGCCAACAGATGAAACCATCGGATAAGCCTTTGAAGATGCAGAAGATGGATATGAAGCGGAAACTGTATCAACAAGGATATGAAACAGATGTTGTGAATGAAATCATGAATCGTTTGGATTTTGTAGAGGATCATGAGAAAGAAAAACAGAATTTAAAGAAGATGGCAGATCGGGCATGGAAACGATATGCTCAAAAGTATGAAGGAACAAAATTGCGGAATGTTGTTTTCCGTTATTTGGTAGCTAAGGGATTTGATTATGATGATATTTATGAAGTGATAGGAGAAATAGAACGTGCAAATGATTAGAATCAATGAGTTAAAGGAACAGCAATCGTTGGAAGCACCTTTTTTAGTAGCGATGGTGAAAGAAGGGATTACAACTTCTAAGGCTCCATATGTATCGGTTACTTTGCAAGATAAGACGGGTACCATTGAAGGAAAACTATGGGATGTTAAAGAAGCACAGAAGGAAGTATTGAAACTTGGCTGTGTGGTTATGGTGAGAGCTGAAGTGTTAAAATATCGTGGGAATTTGCAATTACGGATTCATGATGTGAAAGCAGTTGATCCAACAGAGGTTGATGTGAATGAGTTTTTGCCTTCTGGTGGAATTGAAAAAGCAGATCTGATGAAGGAAGTATATGAAGCAATTGCATCGATTGAAAACCCTAATTTAAAGCTTCTGGTGGAAGTTTTATTAAAAGAAAATGAAGAGAAGTTTTTTGATCATCCTGCAGCAGCTAGAAATCATCATGAATTTACAGGTGGCTTAGCGACTCATGTGGTTGAAATGTTACGTTTAGCAAATGTGATTTGTGATTTATATCCGATGTTGGATCGGGATTTGTTAATCAGTGGTGTTTTGGTTCATGACATGGGGAAAATAATCGAGTTAAGTAGTGCAGTTGTTCCAGAATATACGGTAGAAGGTAGACTGTTAGGGCATATTTCTATTATGCAGGCGAAGGTTGCTGAGGTAGCAAAAAAGTTGAATATGGAAGATGAAACAATTGTTTTATTACGTCATATGATCTTATCTCATCATGGGGAATATGAATTTGGTTCTCCAGTTTTGCCGATGATACCAGAGGCTGTTGTGCTGCATATGATCGATAACTTAGATGCACGCATGGAAATGATGAGAAAAGCATTAGAATCAGTAGAAGAAGGACAATTTACACAACGTATTTTTTCCTTAGAAAATCGTAGTTTATATAAAGCAAAAAAAGAGGACAATCGTTAACGATTGTCCTTTACATTTTATCAGCTTCGTTGATTCCTTTTTTGATTCCTTTCGCAATTTCTTCAGCCGCATGTCCAATGGTAGGAGCCATTTTTTCAATACCTTCTTGAGCAATTGGCATGACTTGTTGGGTGGTAAAGGCAGTGATTTCTCTACGATGAGCGATAAACATTAATACTGCACCTATAATGAGTAATATAAATCCAATAGAATCGAAAAAACCAGCAACCATCAGCAAGCCAATGCTTCCAAAGGCACTTCCTATGATATTGCTGCTAGAACCGGATTCTAGCCATGACATTCCGTTCATTGCTGTATTACCAAACACTACAAAGCCTAAAATGGTAAATAGAACACTTAATCCTAAGATGATGGCTCCAGTGATTAGAAGTGTTTTACCGATCCTTTTTAATTTATAATTGTTTTGTTGATAACGTTCTTCATTTAAATATTCATAATTTCCCATAAGATCGACTCCTTTTTTTTATCATACCACAATCTATAATAATTGAGACTATTTTTACAAAAGTTTATGCATAAAAAAAGTTCGAAATCTCGAACTTGATCTTTTATAAATGGCAGGGGTAGAGGGGATCGAACCCCCATCCGCGGTTTTGGAGACCGATATACTACCATTGTACTATACCCCTAAGCGCTTTTTTATAATATCATAAATAAAAATAGATTTCAACAAGAAAGGGAAAATAATGTCGCAAATGAGTGGCACGATAAAAAAGGGTATGATAAAATAATTAAATGTAGGGGGAAAAATGAATATGAGTTTAGATCCAAGACAGGAAGAAACAGAAGTAAATGAGTCATCAGAATTAGAACAACAAGAAGTGGTTCAACCAAAAAGAGAATGGAAAAAGATACTTGCTTTGGTTTTGACAATGGTTGTTGCTGTGGCGTGCTTTTCATTGGCTTATTCAGCTTTATATGAAGCTTTTTTTGGTGGATCTAGTAATCAGGCGGTTGTGTCTTTAAGCAAAGACAATCATAAGAATCATGCAAAAGAGTATGTGAAAAATCTAAAAGAAGTGAATCGAGATGAAGATTTGATTGATGTATATTTGGATGAAGGAGTGGATGGATATTACATTACTTTGTTCAATCCAACAGATT
>JAQXZJ010000026.1 GCA_029227155.1 Erysipelotrichaceae bacterium | reverse complement strand
TTGCAGCGATTCGTGCGTCTCTGTCTGCAACTCTTGCCTCCGGTGTAGACAACCGTATCAATTCTTGATTCATTGTCTCAAGCTGATTCTTAAGTGCTTCACATGTAGCCTGCAGTGATTTATTCTCACTTTCTAAAGTTTCAGATTTAACCTTAGAAGATAATAACTCTCTTTGTGAAATATTAAGCTCACAATTTTCTTTGATAACTTCATCTAATTTTGAATTTAACTTTCGATTAGCTTCATTAACTCTATCAAGCTCGGATTTATCCGCAGAATTTAATAATTCTTTTTTTAATTTTTCAACTTCTTCCTCTAATTGTATTATATGGCGTTGTAAAATCTGCGGATCATCACCATATGCTTCTTTGAAGCTTTTTACTAACTCTGTGTCTCTTACTGCATATGATAATTGATTTCTTAACCTATCTAATTCCTGATTTTTTGCATCTATCATCGTTTCAAAGTTTTTAATCCTATCATCAATCTGTTGGTTTACAGCTTCAGTAAGATCATTATTAGCCTCTTCTATTCTTAACTTTTCTCTCTCAAGTCCTCTTTTGTCTCTTTCTAATTTTTCTTGATTATCTTTTAATTTCTCCTCTCCATCTGCTATTTCTTTTTCCCAGTTCTCAAGGCTATCGCTTTTACCTTTAACTCTTTCCCTTTCAGCAGACAGCACATTCTCTCCGCGAGTTAGTTCCGCAGTTCTTTCTTCTTTTTCGATTTCTAATTGCTGAAGAGCTCTATCTTTCTCTTTCTTGATTGCCTCCTTATTGTCATTCCTTTGCTGTTCTAGTTCTTTTTCGGTTTCTTCACGACGCTTTTGTAGTTCCTCCTCTTGTCTTCTTCTTGCATCATCAATTTCTTTTTGAGCATTATTACGCAATGTTTCTAATTCTTTACTCAAATCTGAAATGGCTTTTTGCCTACTTTTCTCGAAATCTAATTTTTTCCCTTCTAACTCTGCAGCAAAATTTTCCCTGCTCTTGTTCTGCTCATCCTGAAGTTTTGCCATAGCATTCGTATATTCTGCATCAATTTTTTGTTTCAAGGCGCATTCTGCATCCTTTTCTTGATTCTCGAGAATCAGTTTGTCTTTTTGAAGGCTAATTGCCACCGTTTCTAAACGGCTCTCTTTTTCTAATAAAGCTATATGCCATTTTTTTAGTTCTTCTGCTTTTGCTTCAAGTGATTTTCTCAAATCTTCAACGCTTATACTTTCCTGTTGATTATCCCTTGTTTGCTCTTCATTGTCATTGCAGGTGCTCAATATTTCATTATCACCATTCTCAACAATTGTTTGCTTCATTTCTGTATTCATCATTTAGATTCCTCCTATCGATTTTGTTATAACTAACATATTATCTCTTATATCATTAAGCGTTTGTATATCAACGCTTAGTGTGACATTATTACCATGCTTTCTAAGTAATACTAATTGCTCAATCACAGGTACAAATTTGTTTTCTTTCAATATTTGTATTTGATTATCATCTTGATAGTATAAGTACACCATTGCATTTGCACCCAATGTTGCATTTTCATTTAGTAATATTCGACTAACATACCCTTCAAATACGGTGTCAAAAGATCTCGACCGAATTCCTTTCTGTTTCAACCTATCAATAATATCACTTTTTCGTAGCTGAGGATCTTTTCTTATATCCTTCAATGCATAGTACAATGTATCTTGCATGATTCGATATAAAATATCAAAATATTCAGCTGCTTCCGGATACTGTTTCTTGTCTGGCGACACCAAAATCCACTCATCTTTTATTGTTTTAGGTAGCAAATTATAAAAATACTCCGCACCTAATTCTTTTGATAACCTTACCTCTGCGTTCAATCGCTCTTGTGATATGGATCCATCTTTTTTATTTCCTGCAACAACTTTCTCCATATCATAATCAGGTTGTAGATATTTAATGAAATCAGTCAGCAATTCATAAAGACGTTTATTATTCAATCTATCAATATCAAAAGTTATCGTTTGATGAGATAAATCTACATGTTCTCTAAATAAATTTAATAAAGTGCTAAATAAACCCGGTTGCGATTTGAATAAACTCCTGAAAGCACTACTTTCATCATTTGCCGAGGTAATAACTGCAATACTTAATGCTACTCTTAGCTCTGGAGTAGAATTCTTATACATTCGGCTTATTCTCTTACCATCAAGTGAACAGAATAAAGCCTCGTATCGTTCCGGATGATATACTCCGATTTTTTTTGCCATTTGAAAGATTGTTCGTAGATTTTGATTTGCACTTTGGTTTTCCACTACTCCCATCATTTGACTACTGATTGGATGTTGCAAGTCATAGT